>DDIS01000118.1:0-19998 GCA_002338615.1 Proteobacteria bacterium UBA1844
AGCGGCATCCTGCCGCGATCGCCACGCATGGCACTATTAACCTGCCGTAAACGGCGGCCCGCCGTCAATTTTTACCCGGCGTGCTCGGATCGAACGGCTCAGGATTTTGTACTCTTTAATAACTCGCGCACCAGTTGCAAGCGTTCGACCGGCGTACTGTTCTCGAGGCAGGCTTGCTTGCGCGCGAGATCCATGGGCAATACTTCAACAAAGCGGTAGGTGACCCAGCCAACATCCTCGTAATCGGCTTCCAGCGATGTATACAAGCGGCCCAGGTCATTGAGTATGTCCTCGAGGATCCGCGCAATGCCTGCAAACTCGTCGGGCAGCGGCACGCGTTCTTCGACCGGCAATAATTCAACCTCAGCGACGTTCAGACCGTTCGGCTGGCTCTCAACCGACAGCAGGCGAAAGCGCTGTCCACCGATCGCGGTAACGCCGAGCAGGCCGTCGCTCCCCTGGTACCAGTCACAAATGCTGGCGAGCGTACCCACATCGAACGTGGAGGCATAGCCGTCTTCCTTGCCATTCTTGATCAGTACCACCCCAAACGGCGCATCACTGCGCATGCGCTCGCTGATCATGTCGAGATAGCGCGCCTCAAAGATCCGAAGCGGCAACGGGCCGCCAGGAAAAAGCACGGTGTTCAGCGGGAAAATTGGAATACGCACCTGGCTATTATATGTGAAGCCGGTGCGCGGGTTTCAGCTCAACTGCTACGCGTACGCTGCAATACCGCGGTCAGGGTTTGCCGTGCCGCGCCGAATCCGCCGTTGCTCATGAAAACGACCTGGTCGCCCGATTTCAGCTTCGCGGCCATATCGCTCACCAGTCGATCATAATCGTTGAATTGCCGCAGTTTCGTCGCCAGCGGCTCAAGTGCAGCATCGAACGCCACATCCATATCGCGTGGACGGTACATCCAGACCTGGTCAGCACCGTCGAGGGCAGCGCACAGTTCGTCATTGTGCACTCCAAGTTTCATGGTGTTCGAGCGGGGCTCGATTGCAACCACGATGCGCTGCCCCGGGTGGCGCCGCCTGAGTGCCGCTATGGTGCGCCGGATGGCCGTTGGATGATGCGCAAAATCATCGAATATGGCGATATCTGCGACAGTCGCAGTGCGTTCCATTCGGCGTTTGACGCCTTCGAATCGCGACAGCGCATCGACGGCCGCCTCGACGCTGACGCCGGCCGATCGCGCTGCTGCCACGGCAGCGATGGCATTTTCAAGATTGTGCAGACCGCCCTGACTCCAGCGGGCAGACTGTTCCTCGCGCTCCGGGTTCCGAATCCGCAGCGTGCGTTCTGCGGAATCGACAAAGTCCCCGTGCCAGTTTGCGCTGTCATCGAGGCCAAAGGTCTCGACCGGTGTCCAGCAGCCCATGCCCAGCAAGCGTTCCAGATTTCTATCGGCGGCATTCACGATGACGCGCCCCGCACGCGGCACGGTGCGCAAAAGCTGGTGGAATTGCCAGAGGATCGCGTCCAGATCCTTGTATATATCGGCGTGATCAAATTCCAGGTTATTCAGGACCAGGGTCGCAGGCTGGTAGTGAACAAACTTTGCGCGCTTGTCGAAAAATGCCGTGTCGTACTCGTCGGCTTCGACGACGAAGGCCTCACCTTCTCCGAAGCGTGCGGATACCTCAAAATTGGCCGGCACACCGCCGATCAAAAAGCCCGGCGCAAGACCCGCATCCTGCAATATGAAGGCGAGCATGCTCGCCGTCGTCGTCTTGCCATGGGTTCCCGCAACCGCGAACACATGGCGCCCACGCAGTACATGCTCCGCCAGCCATGCCGGCCCCGACATGTAGCGCAAGCGCCGGTCCAGCATCGCTTCGATGACCGGCTTTCCGCGCGTCATAACATTGCCGACCACGATGCAGTCGGGCACCGGATCGAGTTGCTCCGCGTCGAAGCCCTCGTGTATCTCGATGCCAAGGTTTTTCAGCTGTGTACTCATCGGCGGATAGACATTGCCGTCACTGCCGGTGACACGATGTCCCGCCGCGGTCGCCAGCGCGGCCACGCCACCCATAAACGTGCCACAGATACCCAATATATGAATGTGCATTGCTTTCAAGCGCTCCGGTCGCACTACCGCTGTTTACTGTCTGCCCGTGCCTGGCCCCTATTGTGACGCACGCGACAATACAATCGCATGTTAACCTTTGCACATGCCCTCCTACACCTATGTCGATCAGCCCGCTCGAATAATTCCCGCCATCGAAACGCCGGACAGTATTGGCGTGGACACCGAATTCATGCGGGAAAAAACCTTTTACGCCGAGTTGTGCCTGCTGCAGGTGTCCGCCGGTGACGACATTTTCTGCGTAGACCCGCTCGGTGGGCACGACATGGCCGCATTCTGGCAGTCGCTGAGCGCGCGCACCTGGGTGGTTCACTCCGCGCGCCAGGATATAGAAGTTATCTACCAGACCGCGGGCACGATGCCGCAACAGTTGTTCGACACGCAGATTGCGGCCGCATTGCTCGGCTACCAACCGCAACTTGGCTATGCGGCACTGGTGGAAGATCTGTTTGATGTCAGCCTGCCAAAAGCGCATACGCGCGCCAACTGGGCAAAACGGCCCATCCCCGATAAATTCCTCGACTACGCTGCAGAGGATGTCGAGTACCTGCTGCCCGCTCAGCAACTCCTTGCGGAACGGCTTGCGGAGAAAGGCCGCTACGACTGGGCGCTGGCGGATTCGGCCCTGATGCTGGATCCTGCGTTGCACACGAACGACCCCGCGACGGCCGTACTAAGGGTCAAGGCGGCGAAAAACTTCCGCGGCGCGCGTCGCCGGGTGGCAGCGAGACTGGCCGCATGGCGCGAAACCGCAGCCATGCAGCGCAATTTGCCGCGGCAGTGGATAATCCGTGACAACGTGCTCGCGGATATTGCGTACCGCATGCCCGCAAGCTCCGGGGCGCTGGCCGAGATCGACGGCCTGCCGCCAAAAACGGCGCGACTCATCGCCGCGGACATACTGAAGGAGATTGAACTCGGGCAAACGGCGCAAAGTGCGGAGGAAGATCCCGCCGCAGGCTGCACATCGGTGCCGGACGAACAACAGAAATCCGTACTGCAGAGAATGCAAAAACTGGTTGCCGAATGTGCCGGCGATCTCGGGCTCGCCGCAGAGACCATCGCCTCGCGCAAGGAACTCGCAGCCGTTGTCGTCGACGGGCGCCGGGAATCACGCGTCTTCAGCGGCTGGCGACAGGAACTCGTGGGCGAGCAGCTGGCCGCCCTGTTATAGCGGCGCTCGCAGGGCTCGCACAGGCGTCACAACGATTCTGCAGACGCCACAAAGTTTTCGTAGGAGCGGCGTCCAGCCGCGATCGTCGGCCAATTCCGCGCGACGGCGGCGCTTAAGCTTTCAGGCCAGGGCATCGAGGAGTCGTGCCTGCACGGCCTCGATTTCTCCATCCGCGTCGACAATTTTGAGTCGGCCGCGATCACGGTAAAAACTCACCACCGGTTCCGTGCTCTCGCGATAAACACGCAGCCGGTTGCTGATTGTCTCTTCGTTGTCGTCTTCGCGCTGTAATAGTTTGCCGCCGTCCGCCAGGCACTCATCGATTTCCGCTTGCGAGGAGAAATGGACATTCAGCAATTTGCCGGTCTTCGAACAGGTACGTCGGCCTGTCAGGCGCTTCAGCAGGATATCCAGGTCGATGTCCATCAGGATTGCAGCGTCGAGCGGCACGCCGAGTTGATCAAGCAATTCGTCAAGGTCCACCGCCTGCTGTCGCGTACGCGGAAAACCATCGAGGATGAACCCATCAGCGGCATCCGGTTGCGACAGCCGCTCTGCAATGATGCCAAGCATGATGTCGTCCGAGACAAGATTGCCAGCATCCATGATGCGTTTGGCTTTCTGGCCGAAACGTGTGCCTTCGGCCACCGCTTTGCGCAGCATGTCGCCGGTCGAGATGTGTGGTACTCGCTTCGTGTTTGTCAGGAGCTGGGCCTGCGTGCCCTTGCCGGAGCCCGGGGCTCCCAGAAGTATGATCCGCATTGAATGCTCGCCTAAGGTTGGACATTTGTTTTTGGCCGGGCTTGGCCGACCGATGCAAAGTACGCTACCGGCTATGGCAGATGAGGTCAATCGTAGCCGGCGAAAACGCTGAAGCAGGCGCCGCTTTCGGCTATCCTCGTGCGTTGTCTACAAGCCTTAGAAAGGGGACAAGTGTATGCCCGCAATGAATGCATTTTATGCCCAGTCGGGTGGCGTAACCGCCGTCATCAATACATCGGCTTGCGGCGTCATCGAAACCGCCCGCAAGCACAAAAGCAGAATCGCGAAAGTCTACGCAGGCAGGAACGGCATTATTGGCGCATTGACCGAAGATCTCATCGATACCAGCCGCGAAAGTGCCGCAACGATCAGTGCATTGAAAAACATGCCTGGCGGCGCATTCGGCTCGGCGCGCTACAAGCTGAAAGGTATCGAGGAAAATCGGGCTGAATACGAACGACTGATCGAAGTATTCAAGGCGCACAACATCGGCTATTTCTTTTACAACGGCGGCAATGACTCGATGGACACGGCACACAAGGTCTCCCAGATCTCGGAAACGCTGGGCTTCCCTGTCACTACGATTGGTATTCCGAAAACTGTCGACAACGATTTGCCGGTCACCGACAACTGTCCAGGCTTCGGGTCGGTTGCAAAGTACGTGGCGGTATCGACGCGAGAAGCTGCGATGGATGTCATGTCGATGGCCGAGACCTCGACGAAGGTCTTTATCCTTGAAGTTATGGGCCGGCACGCTGGCTGGATCGCTGCCGCTGGCGGCCTGGCCGGAGAAAAACCTGCCGACGCGCCGCACATCATTCTTTTTCCAGAGGTTCCGTTTCGACAGCAGGCGTTCCTTGATCGCGTCAAGGACTGCGTCGAACAGTACGGCTATTGTGTGATCGTTGTGAGCGAAGGAGCGCAGTACGATGACGGCCGCTTCCTTGCCGAAGCAGGCACACGCGACGCGTTCGGCCATGCCCAGCTTGGCGGCGTGGCACCGGTTATCGCACAGATGGTGCGAGACAACCTGGGCTACAAATACCACTACGCGATCGCCGACTATTTGCAACGTTCCGCACGGCACATAGCATCGGCTGTCGACTTGAAACAGGCCTATGCCGTGGGTCGCGAAGCCGTGAAACTCGCGCTCAGCGGCAAAACGGCGGTCATGCCGGTCATCACGCGCGTCTCGGACAGCCCATATCGCTGGAAAATCGAAGCGGCGCCTTTGCAGAAAATCGCGAACAAGGAAAAAATGCTGCCGAAAAGTTATATCCGGAAGGACGGCTTCGGAATTACGGCCGCCGGCCGAAGGTACCTCGAACCGCTGATAGCAGGCGAGGATTATCCTCCATTTATCAAAGGTTTACCGAAATACCCAACGCTTAAGAACGTCCGGGTCAAGGCACGGCTAAATAACAAATTTATGGTATGATGCGCGCGCTTTCGTAGCCGGCGAGGGAGTCTCGGGGGTGAAATCCCGCAGGCCGCGGCCGCGAACTGACAAAAACAAACGAATTCGTAAGGTTTCACGCATTTCGCCATGGCGAGGACTCGCAGGGTCCTTGTCGCCGGCAACTGTTGACTGTAGCGCTTAAATCCTAAGGTATAGAGAAGGGGATAAACATGACTAATGAGCTGGCACTGTGGCTCTCGATCGGGTCCGGCGTAATTGCCATACTGTTCGGAATAATTTCAGCGCAGTGGATTCTCAAGCAACCGGCCGGCAACGACCGGATGCAGACAATTGCAAAAGCTATTCAGGAAGGCGCCAATGCCTATATGAATCGCCAGTACACGACGATCGGTATCGTCGGCGTGATTTTGTTCCTCGTACTGGGCTTCGCCCTCGACTGGGCGACGGCCATCGGCTTTGCAATCGGCGCCATTTTTTCGGCGCTGGCCGGCTATATCGGCATGTACGTATCAGTACGAGCCAACGTGCGCACGGCTGAAGCTGCCAGAAAAGGGCTCAATCCCGCGCTCAATGTGGCCTTTCGCGGCGGCGCGATTACGGGCCTGTTGGTGGTCGGGCTTGGCCTGCTCGGCGTGGCCGGTTACTTCCTGATCCTTACGAAGACGGGCATGGCGGTGGGCGAAGCCGTGCATACCCTGGTCGGCCTGGCCTTCGGCGGCTCGCTGATTTCGATCTTCGCGCGACTGGGCGGCGGCATCTTCACCAAGGGCGCTGATGTCGGCGCGGACCTGGTGGGCAAGGTTGAAGCCGGTATTCCCGAAGACGATCCTCGTAACCCGGCTGTTATCGCGGATAACGTCGGCGACAACGTCGGCGATTGTGCCGGCATGGCCGCGGATTTGTTCGAGACCTACGCCGTAACAATTATTGCAACGATGTTGCTCGGCGGCATGATTGCAATCACCTACGGCAGCGAGGCGATCGTCTATCCGCTGGTACTCGGCGCCGTGTCCATCATCGCTTCAATAGTCGGGACTTTTTTCGTCAAGACATCGAGTGGCGGCAAGATCATGGGCGCGCTTTATAAAGGCATGATTGTCTCGGGCGTGTTGGCCGCGATCGCATTCTATTTTATTACAGACATGATGTTCGGTGGCACCGGCCAGGCAATGAGTATTTACTACTCGGCGTTGATCGGTCTCGGCCTCACCGCTGCAATGGTCGTCATCACCGAGTACTACACGAGTACCGAATACAAACCGGTCCGGACGATTGCTAACGCATCCTTGACGGGCGATGCGACCAATATCATTGCCGGTCTCGGCATTTCAATGAAAGCGACGGCACTGCCGGTGCTTGCTGTTTGCCTCAGCATCTGGGGCGCATTCGCACTCGCACCCGCCGGTGACGAGCTTGCCGGACTGTACAACATCGCAATCGCCGCGACGTCCATGCTGTCAATGACAGGTGTCGTGGTCGCACTGGATGCCTTTGGCCCGATCACCGACAACGCTGGCGGTATTGCCGAAATGTCCGACCTGCCGTCCGAAGTACGCACCATCACCGACCAGCTGGATGCCGTGGGTAACACGACCAAGGCCGTCACGAAGGGTTACGCCATCGGTTCAGCCGGTCTCGCCGCACTCGTGTTGTTTGCCGACTATACGCATGCGCTGGAGACTGCCGGACTCAACCTTGTGTTTGCACTTGATGACCACCTTGTGATCATCGGGCTGTTCATCGGTGGCATGGTGCCGTTCCTGTTTGCCGCCATGGCAATGGAGGCCGTCGGGCGCGCCGCCGCTGCAGTGGTCACCGAAGTCCGCCGCCAGTTCAAAGAGATCAAGGGCATCATGGACGGTACCGGCAAGCCGGACTACAGCCGCGCCGTTGACCTCCTGACCAAGGCTGCTATTAAGGAGATGATTGTCCCCAGCCTGCTGCCCATCATCGTGCCGCTGGCCGTGGGCCTCCTGCTCGGACCAAAAGCGCTGGGCGGACTGTTGCTCGGTACGATTATTACCGGCCTGTTCCTTGCAATCTCGATGACCGCCGGCGGCGGCGCATGGGACAACGCGAAGAAGTACATCGAAGATGGTAACTGTGGCGGCAAGGGCTCGGATGCGCACAAGGCCGCTATAACCGGCGACACCGTGGGTGATCCCTACAAAGACACTGCCGGCCCCGCCATTAACCCGCTGATCAAGATCATCAACATCGTCGCACTGCTGATGGTGCCACTCCTCGGTTGATCCGGAAATCGCCGACGCCCGGTAGCTCCGGGCGTCGGGAATCTGCAGGTAGTTGTCCCGACGTCGGAGATTTGCGCAAGGCGGCCGCGCTCCGGGGACTGTTTCGGCGAAATAAAGCGGAGCGCCACGAAGTGGCGTGAGCCATTCGCTGAAACAGTCACCGGAGCGCGGCCGCCTTGCTAAATTCTGCATGCACTACGAACTGTCAGCTGCCTGACATCAGCGTGTGATGCGTGCCGGTTGATGAAGTCGTGCCGAGGATCGCGGGTGCATCCACGAAGTAGCCTTGAATAAAATCGATGCCGCTGTCGCGGAGCCAGTCGAAATCTTCCTGGTGTTCGACCTGCTCGGCAACAACCCGGAATTGCATCTTGCGCGCGAGCTTGATCATGGCGCCTACCATTTCCTGGTTGACCTCATCGGATTGCAGGTTGCGAGTGTAGTTACCGTCAATTTTCAGGTAGTCGATGGGCAGGTTTTTCAGATGTGCAAACGAGCCAAGGCCACTACCAAAATCATCCAGTGAAAACTCGCAGCCGATGCCGTGCAGCACTGCAATGAAGCGTTGCGCCTGCTGCACATTTGCGAGAATCGACTTTTCCGTTACTTCGAAGCAGATGGACTCGGGTGCGACACCCGAACGATCGAGCGCGTCGACAACAAAACCGAGGAAGGCCTCGTCCGCGAGGGTCTGGCCGGACAGATTGATCGCACAGCTGCGGTTTCCGGCGAGCTTGATCTTGCCACTCGCTATCGCCGTCAGCGTCGCGTTGACAACCCAGCGGTCGATCTGTGGCATCAGTTGGTAGCGCTCCGCCGGGCGCAGAAATTCTGCGGTATCGGCGGTTCGGCCCCGTTCATCCGGCAGCCGGATCAGTACTTCGACCGCGGGACCGGATTCCATCGCGCCTGACATCGCGAGAATAGGCTGCACTGCGAGTTCAAAACGATCGCTGTGCAACGCCGTTTGCATTTGCCGGAGCCACTGGATGTCCCCTCTTTCCCGCGCAATCGCCTCGTCCCGCGCCGAATAGATATGCACGCGGCCCCTGCCTTCCTGCTTGGCGATATAACAGGCAGAGTCTGCGGCACTGAGCAGGTCCTGGACAGAGCCGCTGGTATGGCTTATCTCGACCAGGCCGATGGAAATGCCGATATTGAAAATCTTGTCCTTCCAGACGAAACGATAATCCGCTATCGCGTTGCAGATATCATTGGCGATCTGGCGCGACTTTTCGATCGGGCAGCCGATAAGCAACGCCCCAAATTCATCGCCACCCAGGCGTCCGACAAAGTCCGAGTCCCGCACCTGCTCCTTGATCACATTCGCGACCTCGCGCAGCATGTTGTCGCCAGCCTGGTGACCGCAGCTGTCATTCACGGCCTTGAAACGATCAAGATCCATGTAAAATAATATGTGTACGGCTTCTTCCGCGTGCGCTGAATCCAGCGCCTCGTCAAGCCGGCGTTCGAATTCGCGGCGATTGATCAGTCCTGTTAGCGGATCGTGCGTGGCCTGATAACTCATCTTGCGCGTCAATCCGCGCAACTCGCTGACATCATGAAACACCACCACCGCACCGGAAATACTGTTGCCTGGGCCGCGAATCGGCGACGCCGTGATTTCGACCGAGTGTTCCTGCTCACCGTCCTGACTGATCATGACGGCCCGACGACCCATATTCACGCGCCGCCGCATGGCGAGACAACGTTCCACGGGGTCGCCCAACGGCCGGTGATCCGCATCGTCAACGAGCGTAAACAGCTCTCCGACGTGATGCCCCGCCGCGTCATCACGATTGGTTCCGATCAGTGACTCGGCGGCGAGATTCATGTAATCGATGCGACCGTCGTTATCCGTGGTGATCACGCCTTCGGCGATAGATTCGAGGGTGTACTGCGCCTGGCGCTTGGAGCGCGAGAGCGAAACTTCAAGGCTCTTGCGATAGCTGATATCGCGCGCGATAGTCAGGATCGCCGGCGCGCCGTGAAATTCGATGTTTGAGCTCTGTGCCTCAACCCAAAGCCCGGCTTCGTTGCCATTGATAAACTGAATCTCAAGGCGTCGCGGTACATTCTCGCCAGCCAGGCGCTTGGCGACATTCTTGCGAAACAGCGCGCGGTAGGCTGGCTTGATAAGATCCGCAATCTCGCGGCCCACCAGTTGCTCTGGCTCAAGGCCGATCAGACTCGCGGCTGATTCGTTCGCCAGCAGGATTTTTTCGGAATGGATGATGACAATTTCAGGCAGGGTGCGCGAAAAATCGCGGAACAGTCGATCACGCCCCGCGATTTTCTGGTCGCGCTCACCGAGCGCGTCGAACAGCTGGTTAATCGTCTCAGCCAGTCCTGCCGTCGGAGTATCAGCGGCAACAGTGAGCCTGCGACCCACCGAGGCATCACCCGACACCTCGTGCAGTTCCTTGTTCAGCTGCCTGATCAGGCTCGATTGCACGGCACGCCTTTGCCATTGCATGGCGGCGATGAGGGCTGCGGCAACCAGCAGCACCCCCAGGAGGGCAATAATCAGACTAGCGGATGTCATAAAACGCCCCCGCTTGATCGCGTTCAGGAATCATTTGCTATTATTGGCCGACCGGCAACCGTCTCCTCCAGCGGAGATCTTAGTTTATATAAAGAGCCCTGTACTCAAGGCTTTGCACAGGATATCCCAGACGCAGCGCTGCACTTTGGCTATTCACCATAATTCGGAACGCGGGCAGTACCCTGAATGCTCGCGACAGGCGCCATGCGTGGCCTGATCGACGAAAAAACTCAACCTACCTAAACCTGTATAGGCCACCAAGAACATGAATATGGAATTCGCGCGTCAACAAATGATTGAACAACAGGTTCGAGCCTGGGATGTATTCGATCCCGTCGTACTCGACGTGCTGGCCGCTATCCCGCGCGAGCAGTTTGTGCCGCGCGATTTCCGCGCGCTCGCATTCGCCGACAGCGAGATACCGATCGGCTACGGACAATCGATGATGACGCCGACTGTTGAGGGTCGCGTGCTGCAGGCCTTGTCTCTGACGGGTACCGAGAATGTTCTGGAAATCGGCACCGGCACCGGCTTCTTGACGGCCTGTATTGCGAGACTTGCTCATTTCGTCAGCAGCATCGAGATTCACGAGAAACTTCATAAACGTGCAAAAGAGAATCTCGCGGATGCGGGCATAGAAAACCTTGCGCTGATGGTCCAGGACGCGATGGAGCGCCTGCCCGACGGCAGCTTTGACGTAATTGTTGTGGGTGGCTCGTTGCCGCGCTTTGATACTCGCTTTGTCAACAAACTGGTGCAAGGTGGCCGCATGTTTGTTGTTGTGGGCAACGCACCGAGTATGGACGCATTGCTCGTGCGTCGTACAAGTGGCAGTGACTGGCAATCGAGCAGCCTGTTCGAGACCAGCCTTGAGCCGCTGGTGAACGCCGCGCCGCCACCAAAATTTTCGTTTTAGGCGTATGAAAAGAAAATCGAAAGAAACTAGTTGGGGACCTCGCGCATCTAAAGAGTGTCTGCAATCCGGAATCGGTATGATGCGGGGATAATCTTTCGGTCGGCCGCAGAGCGCCGCCTTGCCAAAAACGCGACCAAACCAACTGATATAGTGATATAGTTAACCATAACACCTAAGTAGCGGCGGTAGCCGTGCACTCGCGGAATGTAATAAATATGAAAAAACCTAATAAAATCCGACTCTTATGTGCTTTCTTCCTGGCGGCGACGTTACCCGGCAGCGCATTCGCCACCTCGCTGCTGGAGGTGTATCAGCAGGCACTGCAAAGTGACCCGCAGATACACGAAGCCGAAGCGCGCCGCCTGGCCGCTCTTGAAGCTGAACCACAGGCGCGTGGCGTTTTATTGCCGCAAATCGGCTTTGATGCAGACTGGACCAAACAGGAATCGTCAGGTAACTCCATTTTTAACGACGAGTCGGGTGTTCCGGCGAGTGTACACACAAAATACGAATCCGAGACGACGCGCTGGCAGTTTGGCTTGCGGCAGACCCTGTTCCGCTGGGACCAGATAGTTGGCCTGCGTCGTGCGGATAAGTTGGTTGCGCGCGCCGAAGCGGTACGTGAAGCGGCGCAACAGGACCTGATCGTCCGTGTCACAGAACGCTACTTCAATGTACTTGCGGCGGAAGACCAGTTGCTCGCTATTCACGCAAACAGGGCGGCGATCGCGCGGCAACTGGAACAGGCCAAACAGCGTTTTGAAGTCGGCCTGATTGCAATCACCGATGTGCAGGAATCTCAAGCCGCATACGATCGTGCCGGCGCCGACGAAATCGCTGCAAAGCGCCTGCTCGCCACGGCACGCGGGTATTTGCGCGAGATTACCGGCGAGTATGTTGATCAACTGGCCGCACCAACAGAAGAACTACCGCTTACCACGCCCGCGCCCGCTGACGAAAACCAGTGGGTTGACTACGCGCTGGACCAGAATCTCTCCCTGGTCGCAAGCCGCATTGACGAGCAACTTGCCAACGACGAAATTTCGTTCCGGCGCAGCGGCCACTATCCGACCGTCGAGCTGGTTGCTTCAAGCGGCTCAAGTGATATAGATGCCGATCGCAGTCTCGCCAGTGGCCCGTTTTTATCGGCCGATCAGGACGGAAAAAGCGATAGCATCGGCGTAGTGTTGAATATTCCGATCTTCGCGGGAGGCTACACGTCATCGCGGGTTCGCGAGTCCGTTTACCTGCACCGTGCAAGTCTCGAGAACCTGCAGCGGGTCACTCGCGAGACAGAGCGCCAGACCCGCGATGCGTATCTTGGCGTGCTGTCGGAAATAAGCCGCGTCCAGGCACTGGCTCGTGCCGTTGAGTCCAGCCAGACCGCCCTGGAAGCAACCCAGGCCGGCTTTGATGTTGGTACCCGGACGATCGTCGACGTTCTGAACTTCCAGTTCCAGCTATATCAGTCGATCACGAACTACCAGCAAAGCCGCTACGACTACGTGTTGAATTACATGAGGTTAAAGCAAGCCGCCGGTACGCTGCAGGTTCAGGACCTCGAAATACTTGAACCTTATCTCGAAAACCGCGAGCCGCCCGAAGATCAGTTTGCGGAAGAAGCAAAGAGCGCACCGTAGCAAGGGCGCGACGTAGAGCGACATTCCCGCCCGCGGCCAGCCCGGACTGTTCACGACTCGATCAATGGCTCGATCAGCACCATGAGCCGCGATAATGCGCCACGGTTCGTTTCGAGGATGTGGCGGCCGTTCTCGCCAAGCTGACGGGCATCCTCGGGGTTTCGCAGCAAGGCATCGACGACATTCTTGAGTTCCGCTGCGTCCGCGACCATGCGGCAGGCACCTTCGGCAACAAAGCGGTCGGCGATTTCCTGTGCATTGAATACATGCGGCCCGGTGATGATCGGCACCCCGAGGGCGGCGGGTTCGAGCATGTTGTGACCGCCGACCGCCACCAGGCTGCCAGCTACAAACGCGATATCGCTGGCCCCGTAAAAAAGCAGGACCTCGCCCATTGTGTCACCGAAAAAAACTTCGGTTGCGGAATCGCACTGCACGGCCGAGGTTCTCGATACGTAGGTCACGCCTTTCTTGTCGAGCAATTGCCGCACGGCGTCGAAGCGTTGCGGATGTCGCGGTACCAGGATCAGCAACAGGTCGGCGTGGGCTTTGAGCAATTCCCGGTGCGTATCGATGACCAGCTGTTCTTCACCTTCGTGAGTGCTGGCAGCGATCCAGACGGGCCTGGAAGCAAAGAACCTGCGACGAAATCCTCGACCCTGCTCCGCAAGTTCGACGGGAATTTCCATATCAAACTTGATATTGCCGATGACCTGGGTTCTCGCTGCGCTCGCGCCCAGTGAGATGAATCGCTCCGCATCCGCTTCACTTTGTGCGGCGATAACGATTCCGTGCGACAGAGTTTCACGAAACAGTGGCAATAGTCTGCGATAGCTGTTCATGGATCGCGGCGAAATCCGGGCACTCACAAGGACCAGCGGAATATTGCGTATGCCGCAGCCATGATAGAGATTCGGCCAGATCTCGGTCTCCATGATCATCGCTATCTTCGGCCGGGTTGCAGCGAAAAACCGGTACACCGCGTCGGGATTTTCAAACGGTATGTACGCGTGGCTTACTTCAGTGCCGAGCAGTGACTCCACTCGCGCCGCACCGGTTGGCGTAACCGTCGTTACCAGGACTTCGTACGCCGGATAGTTTTTGCGGAGCGCACGAATTAACGGCGTCGCGGCGACCACTTCGCCAACCGATACGGCGTGCACCCAGAGGCTTGCCTCGAGACGCGGATAACCAATGCCGAAACGATGCTGAAGTTTGTGCCGGTAGCTCTTGTTGCTGAAGCTGCGCAGGAACCAATATACGGTATAGGGAATGAGCAGTACGTAGGTGAACAGGTTGTAAAAAAATCGCACGGTCAGCTATAGCAACTAGCGCTTCAGGCGTTCAATGATATTGCTCGTCGAACGCCCGTCACGAAACGCCAGAACGCGGACTTCGCCACCGCTTTTGAGCACAGCCTTGCCACCAGCAATGTCTTCGGGGCGATAGTCCCCACCTTTCACCAGCACATCCGGCACGACAGCTTCGATCAGTCCGGCTGGTGTGTCCTCTGTGAACGGAACAACCCAGTCGACGGCGGCGAGCCCGGCCAATACCAGCATTCGGTCTTCGAGTGGATTCACGGGGCGCGACTCGCCTTTCAAACGTCGCACAGATGCGTCGTCATTCACGGCCACGATCAAGCGATCGCCTAGGCCCTTCGCTTCCTCGAGATAGGCAACGTGACCCGCATGCAGAATGTCAAAAACACCGTTGGTCATTACCACGCGCGCTTTGCGGCTGCGCGCTTCACCAACCAGGAGGAGCAGCTCGGATGCATCAACAACGCCGCCACCGCCCTGGCCTCGCTGGTGCATGGCAATGCGAATTTCGGAAGGCGTTACGTTCGCAACACCGATCTTGCGCACCACGAGACCAGCGGCAATATTCGCCAGCGCAGCGGCGGCCGAGAGAACCTCTCCGCTTGCCAGGGCCCCAGCGAGCGTTGCGATAACGGTATCGCCGGCACCTGTTACATCAAATACCTCGCGAGCCTGCGCCGACAGGAACAGGGGCTCCTGATTTCGCTCGAGCAGCAACATGCCCTTCTCGCTGCGGGTGATGACCAGGGCCTGAAGGTCAAGCTCGAAGAGCATCGCCTGTCCGCGCTTGGCCAGGTCCGAATCGGATGTCGCATGCCCTGCAACGGCCTCGAACTCGGACAGATTGGGCGTCAGCAGCGTTGCACCTCGGTACTTGTCGAAATCTGTGCCCTTGGGATCCACGAGCACTGGCACGCCCGCGGCGCGGCAGGCATCGATCATCGCAGCAACATCCGTCAGCGCGCCCTTGCCGTAATCGGACAACACAACTACCTGCGCACCAGGCAAGTCGCTTTTCAATGCGTCGAGCACGCCGGGGTCCGACAGGGAAGGCGTCGTCTCCCGGTCCAGCCGTATCAGCTGCTGGCCGCGACTCTGCACGCGTGTCTTGGTGATCGTCGGGCGGTCCGTAACTCTTACGAAGGTGCAACCGATCTGACGTGCCTTAAGAATTCGTGCAAGCGTTTCACCGGCTGTGTCCTGACCGACGACACCAATCAGTTTCGTGGCAACACCGAGTGCGGCAAGGTTGACGGCCACGTTGGCAGCGCCGCCCGCGCGATCGTCGCTACTGTCCACATGTACCACGGGGACCGGCGCTTCAGGGGAAATGCGACTCGTCGCGCCAAACAGGTATTGGTCCAGCATGACGTCGCCGGCCACGACGACTTTGCCAGTGCTAAAGTCAGGTACAGTCAGTGTCATGAACCGGACTTTATCACGCGCCACGCGGTTTGTTGCTGCCGAAAGGCTGCTCGCCCGGGCTAGACAGCTGCCCTTTTGCAGAACAAGGTGCTGCGCCAGGAAGTCGCGACCGCCGCGTTCTGTCCGGACGAGTGAAGTACGTCAGGTACGCGTGGCTGCGCGCAGGTGCAAGTGTTGATGAAACTCACCGGCCGCCACACCGGCAGACCAGTGTATTACCCGCACTTGGAGTCGCCACAGGACAGGCAGGTCATGCAGCCGTCCATCATAATCACAGCAGCCGTACTGCATTTGGCGCACAACTGGGCGCCGTCCGGATAGTCGCTTTTCGAGAACGCATCCTGCTGCTTCTGAGCCTCTTCATACTGTGCCCGCTTCTCGGCGAGCAACTGCTTCTGCGCATCGTCGAGTTCCGGGTTGCTCATCAGGCCGATTGAGATCAGGTGCTTTTCCACGATGTAGCCCAATTCCGCGATGATCGACGGCATGAATTTACCGCCTGGTTGCCAGTAGCCACCTCGTGGGTCGAACACGGCCTTCAATTCATCGACGAGAAACGCAACGTCGCCGCCTTTGCGAAACACGGCGGATATAATCCGCGTCAACGCCACGATCCACTGGTAGTGGTCGAGGTTTTTTGAATTGATAAACACTTCGAACGGCCTTCGCTTTTCGTACTCCGTGCCTTCGTTCAGGACGATATCGTTGATGGTGATGTACATCGCATGATCGGATACCGGCGTCTTCACCTTGTACGTCGAACCGACCAGCATTTCAGGGCGTTCCAGCTTCTCATGCATGCGGATGACTTCAGCGCCTTTCGCACCACCGCCTTCGCGTGGGTAATCCGGCTTTTCCACGACATCGGCAGCTGCCACCTTGGCCACATCGTAGCCGACAATCTTCTTCTCTATCTTGATCATTTCAAAGTTTTCCGTAGTAACCCTCTTTGAGTGCATCAAAGAGGTTCGCGGCGGTGTGTACTTCGCCGTCGTATTCAATTTCCTCATCGCCCTTGAGTTTGACAGTCGAGCCGTCATCGAGCGTAAACGAGTAGGTCGTGTTCTTGAGGTCCTTCTCTTTTACCAGTACGCCCTGGAAGGCTTCCGGGTTAAAGCGGAATGTCGTGCATCCTTTCAGACCCTGCTTGTAAGCGTACAGGTAAATATCCTTGAAATCTTCGTAGGCATAGTCCGTCGGCACATTCGCAGTCTTCGAAATGGAAGAATCGATCCACTTTTGTGCCGCTGCCTGGATGTCAACGTGCTGCTTCGGGGAGATATCGTCGGCAGCGACGAAATAGTCCGGCAAATTTCCGACACCCGAAGCGCTGCGTTCCGGCATCGCGCCTTTGTCGACAAGCTCGCGATAGGCGAGTAACTCGAACGAGAATACGTCGACTTTCTCCTTGCTCTTCTTGCCCTGACGAATGACATTGCGAAAATAGTGATGCGCAAAGCTCGGCTCGATACCGTTCGAGGCATTGTTGGCAAGTGACAGGGAGATTGTGCCGGTCGGTGCAATTGAACTGTGGTGCGTGAAACGGGCTCCGGTTTCGGCCAGCTGCTCGACCAGCTCCGGCGCCTCGGCCGCAATGCGCTGCATGTAGCGGCTATACCTGGCATGCAACACCCGGCCAGGCACGCGATCGCCGGCGCGGTAACCGTCTTCCAGCATCTCGGGGCGCTTGCGCAGCATTTCCTCGGTGACCTGGAACTGTTCGGTCATGATCGGTGCCGGTCCTTTTTCTTTCGCAAGCTCCAGCGCTTCTTCCCAGCCGGCCAACGCGAGCTCCCGGGCAACATCTTCGCTGAACGCTACCGATGCCGCATCGCCGTAGCGCATGCGCTGCATCGTTGCCGCGGACCCGAGTCCGAGGAAGCCCATGCCATGCCGGCGCTTGCGCTGGATTTCGTTGCGTTGCTGCGGCAGCGGCAGTCCATTGATCTCAACTACATTGTCCAGCATACGGGTGAACACTTTCACCACCTTGCGGAACGAGTCCCAGTCAAAGCGCGCCTTGTCCGTGAACGGATGCAGCACGAACCGGGTCAGGTTGACCGAGCCCAGCAGACAGGAACCGTACGGCGGCAAGGGCTGTTCACCACAGGGATTGGTTGCGCGAATATTCTCGCAAAACCAGTTGTTGTTCATTTCGTTGACCTTGTCGATCAGGACGAAGCCCGGTTCCGCAAAATCGTAGGTCGACGCCATGATGAGGTCCCAGACGCGATGCGCCGGCATTGTTTTGTAGATCTTGCAGGCCACCAGGCCTTCGGCATTGCACACGTAGCTGCGTGCTTCCGGCCACTCGCGCCAGACGAACTGGCTGCGGTCGCCAAGGTCGAGGCCGTCCTGCTCAAGTTCCTTTTCCGTGACCGGAAATGCAAGCTGCCAGTCATCATCGTTGATAACCGCCTGCATAAACTCATCGGTGACGAGCAAGGACAGGTTGAACTGCCGCAGTCGCCCGTCTTCACGTTTCGCCCGAATGAACTCCATGACGTCGGGGTGCCCTACATCAAAGGTTCCCATCTGCGCGCCTCGCCGGCCGCCGGCAGAGGACACCGTGAAACACATCTTGTCGTATATGTCCATGAACGACAGCGGACCCGAGGTATACGCACCCGCGCCTGTGACGTACGCGCCTTTTGGCCGTAGCGTCGAGAACTCATAGCCGATGCCACAACCCGCCTTCAGCGTCAGTCCCGCTTCGTGAACCTTGTTGAGAATGTTGTCCATCGAGTCACCGATGGTGCCCGACACGGTGCAGTTGATCGTCGATGTCGCAGGCTTGTGCTCCCGCGCCCCGGCGTTCGAGACAATGCGCCCTGCCGGTATGGCTCCCGTGCGCAGCGCCCACAGGAACTCCTTGTAATAGTGCTCGCGCTTCGATTCCAGTTCGACCTCTGCAAGCGCTTTCGCCACCCGCGAGTAGGTTTCGTCGATCGACTGATCGATGTTCGAACCATCCTTGGCTACCAGCTTGTACTTGGCACTCCATATATCCAGCGACGCCGCCTGGAATTCAATCTCAGAAACCGACTGCGGTTCGAGTTGTACTGCTGATTTCATTGGCCCACTTTCTCCCCTGTGCTCCTGACGGAGACCTGTTTCCCGAACGCCCCAATTCGCCATTTTCCAGAGCGTACAGGCGCCCGCCCGCCGCTGCTCACGAAATGCACGGCGAGTGCCAGAGATGGCTCTGTTTCACTCGTTGAGTGGACACAAGATGTTGTGCCCCGATACGAGCTAGATTATGCCCGTACGCGATCAGTGTCAAGCGTTTCCAGTAATTCGTTCAGCTGGTCTTTTTATCGTTTTTTCAATATGTTACATATAATATCGCAAAAATTAGATTAAAAAATCAGTGAAACAAATGACACTCCTGGAAAAAAGCGGAACCACAACATCTAGTGCCAAAAAATTGGCCGGATGCAACCCCGGAGCCAGCTTGAATTGGTTTCCAGAGACCCTATTTCAACCGTCAATACAGCCACTTGAGGCGCAATACAAGGCGATTTTTCGGCGCGTCGTCACAGCGGTTTCGAGACGATGAAGCATGAAAATCACGCGTGTCGCCGTCGGTCGCAGGCAGCACGAAATGAACTAACAAGCGCGTCCGCGTGTCGAGGTTTCATTGCCCGAAAAATTCGGGCTGGCTAAACACCGCCCGAAACGTAGAATTGCCGCTCGGGCCGATCAGGATCGAATCAGTAACAGAGAGCATTATGATAAAGACGATACAAAGGTTCAGCCTAGCCCTGTTTGTCCTGTATACGACCGGCGCCGGCGCTGCATTGCCAACAGCCATCGGCGGACAACCGGTGACGAGCCTCGCTCCCCTGGTGGAGGCAACGTCGCCCGCCGTAGTCAATATCCGTGTACGACAAACCCTGAGCAACAATCAGCCCTACGCCGATGAGGCGTTTCGGCGTTTCTTCGGTTTCCCGGATAGCCGCGGGCCGCGCCAGATTGCGAGCGCTGGCTCCGGCGTAATTGTCGATGCTGCGAACGGTTATATATTGACCAACCACCATGTGGTCGAGAATGCAGACGAGATAAAGGTTTCCCTGCTTGACGGACAGTTGCTTGATGCAGAAGTCATTGGCAGCGATGCCGCAACGGATATCGCGCTCCTCAAGGTCGAGGCCGAGCACATGGTTGAAATGCCGATTGGCGATTCCCAGGCGGTGCGTGTTGGTGATTTTGTGCTCGCCATTGGTAACCCGTTCGGACTTGGCCATACCGTGACCTCGGGTATCGTCAGCGCGCTCGGACGTTCTGGAATCGGCGTGGGTCTCGAAGACTTTATCCAGACGGATGCTTCGATCAACCCCGGCAATTCGGGCGGTGCGCTGGTCAACATGCGGGGTGAACTGGTGGGCATCAATTCCGCCATCATCAGCCGTACGGGCGGCAACGTCGGCATCGGCTTTGCCGT
>DDIS01000118.1:20093-20775 GCA_002338615.1 Proteobacteria bacterium UBA1844
ACGTCGGCATCGGCTTTGCCGTGCCGACAGAAATTGCGAGCTCGGTCATGCGGCAAATACTGGAATACGGTGAGGTCAAGCGTGGTTTGCTCGGCGTAACAATCAGCACGCTGGACGCTGCCGCGGCGGAAGCACTGGGTGCGCATGTCGACAAAGGCGCTTTGATTACCGAGATATCACCCAATTCGGCGGCGGAAAAAGCGGGCCTGCAGGTTGAAGACATTATCGTCGAGGTCAACGACAAGAAAATCAGCGACAACCGCGAATTGATGAATGTTATAGGCCTGAAATCGCCCGGTGACTCCGTGTCGATCAAATACGTGCGCAACGGCAAGACTCGCAGCACGAATGCCATACTCGGCCAACGGATCGCCGTAACCAGCGCGGGTGGCGACATCCACCCTGGGCTGGCCGGTGCGCAGTTTGCAACCAATACAGCGACCAGCGGCGACGGTGTCGAAGTAACGAGTGTCGATGCGGACAGTCCTGCCGCGCAGCGCGGTCTCCGCGACGGCGATGTGATCATTGCAGTGAACCGGGTTGCCGTGAACTCGATGGCCGATTTGATCAATGTCGCGAGTGACCAGGAAATACTCTTCCTGCTCGTGGTACGCGGCGAGCGGCGCCTGATGCTGCAGATACGATAGACGTGTAGGATGGCCGGATGCGAATCCGGGCCCGA
>DDIS01000065.1:0-21129 GCA_002338615.1 Proteobacteria bacterium UBA1844
GCGTCTTCATTCTGCCGGTTGGCAACGCGGGTGAGCGCACGGACTTTCGAGTAGGAGAGCTCGCCAGTCGCAAAGCCTCGCGAGATTGCCGGCAGCCATTTCAGCGCGTGCGCGACGCGCACTTTTTCGAGCGCTGTCGTCATGCTGAGATCGCAACGCCAGGCGAGCCACTCGGCGCAATTGTGCAGACCCCACTTCAGCCAGCCGCCACGTTCGTCGAACTCGCGGATCAGCACGAGCAATTCGTAAGTGGCCGCGTTGATGCGGCCACACAGGTTCAGGATGTGGCGATCGAGATCCTCGATCGGTGTGAGTTTGCTGGCCATGACAGGTCCCTCTGGGCGGGTTTTTGGAACCTGTAATTATATACAGCTTCCGCCCTAATTTCCATTTAAAAACAAGTGTTTATAGGCAGTTCCACGTCGCAGAACAACACCGACGAATGCCCCATCAACCAACGGTAGCGAGATCGTCGGTGAATCTGATCCATCGGAAAGCGTGGGGGCATCACGAATCAGTTGCCACCGACCAAAAAAACTGGGTGTCAATCGCATCAATTAGGTGTTGCCCCGACTGGCCGGTATGAGCGTTTTCGGCCCATCGCAATTATATTACTCGCAGGGCTGGGTTCGGCTAACCATAACTGGCGATCTCGCGCAGGACCAAACTGGGTTCTTCGTAAGCTTTCGCTTCGCTCGCAAAATAGAGTTTTCAACAGTACTGGCCCGCAAGCGACCGTTGCCAGTTGTTGCTCGAATCGGCAGGTGGTGACCCCGAGCAAAAAGACTGAAAATCAATAGTTCTGTAGGATGTCGACAGGGTTTCTCTTCTGAGTGCAATTTGAGATGACTAGAAAATTAATATCAAGCGGTTCTGAATTTGAATCGAAAATAGGTTACTCCAGAGCAGTGGTTGATGGTGATTTTATTTTTGTATCAGGCACCACCGGATATGACTATGAAACAATGACAATCTCGGAAAATGTCGTTGAGCAAGCGGAACAGTGCTTCAAAAACATAAATGCAGCATTGCTGCAAGCAGATAGCACCATGTCAGACGTGGTTCGAATTACTTACGTTCTTCCAGACAAATCTGATTTTGAGGCCTGCTGGCCAGTCTTTAACAAATATCTTGGTACGGTTCGACCTGCCGCGATGATGATTGAAGCTGGATTGCTGGACGATAAAATGAAGCTTGAGGTTGAAGTGACAGCAAAGCGAGCAAGCGACAAATAACAGCGACGGACAACCGGCTGCTTCCGACGTGCTGAGACGGTCGTTCGGATTAAGCCGGAACGATAATTGCTGGCGCAATGCGGATTCTGAGAGCCGCCTATCAAGCGCTATCTGCCAGGCATCCCGCAGGCGACCCACGGCGGGCGGTTGACAGGCAGGGCATATTTGATACGTTGAATATATGAAAAAGAAACTTTCAGGCGGCCTTGTACACGATATGCCCGCTGATTTAGTCAGCGCGCTGACTAAAACGAAGGAAATCACCAGCCTCTGGGAAAACCTGACGCCAATCGGCCGGAACGAGTTTATTTGTTGGGTTGAAGATGCAAAACAACAAAAGACTCGCGCAAGGCGGATCGATCGAACGGTAGACGAGCTTCTCGAAGGTCAAAAACGTCCATGCTGTTGGGTGGGTTGCATTCATCGCACCGACAAGAAACCCAGCAAATGGCAGCAGGACGTCTTGATCGACAAGAAGCCGAGAAGATGATACGCAACACGGTGATTGCTTTGTCGTACCGACAACTCTTGCTCGTTGCGCTTATCGCGGGCCTGGTTGGCTGCGGAAACGCTGACATGGAAACCACTACGGCACCCGATGCCGCCGACAACGCGAACGCGGCGGGTGAAAATTCCGCGCGGATAGAAATGGATCGTTTGGCGGCCACGGTCAAGGTGCTGGCATCCGACGAGTTTGAAGGTCGGGCGCCCGGAACGCCCGGCGGCAGAAAAACCGTTAGATACCTGGTCGAACAATTCGCAGCCCTCGGCCTTGAGCCGGGCGGCGAGAGCGGCTCCTGGGTTCAGACGGTGCCGATGATCAGAACGCAGGTGCAGACACCTGCAACGATGCAATTTAGGGTCGGCGGCAAAATACAAACGCTGCAGCAAGAGATCGATATTGCAGCCGATACGGTGCGCCCGGTCCAGTCCATTGCGATCGACGCGCCGGTCGTGTTCGTCGGTTTCGGTGCCTCCGCGCCGGAGCGCGACTGGGATGACTACGGCGATATTGACCTTGCCGGCAAGGTCGCAATTTACCTTGTCAACGATCCGGACTTTGCAGCGACGCCCGACGAGCCTGTTGCCGGGCGCTTTGGCGATCGTCGTATGACCTATTACGGCCGGTGGGCGTACAAATATGCCGAAGCGGCCCGACGCGGCGCTACGGCGGCGCTGGTCATTCACGAAACCGAAGCGGCCGGTTATGGCTGGAATGTTGCTTCATCCTCGCCGGGCGAAAACTACGCGGTGGTACGAGACGGGTCCGGAACGGATCCCGTGCTGCTGCAGGGGTGGTTGCAAGGCGACGCAGCCGCGAAACTTTTCAGCGCGGCCGGTTACGATCTCGACGAGCTGCGCGTTCGTGCCCGCAGTCCGGACTTCAAAGCATTCGAGCTTCGCGACGTCACGTTTCACGCCGATTTGCAGGTTAAAGTCGAAACTATCGAGAGCAGCAACGTGCTCGCCAGGCTGCCCGGCACAAGCCGTCCCGATGAAATTCTCATGGTCTCCAGCCACTGGGATGCTTACGGCCTCGGTGAACCCGATGCCGAAGGTCGAACCATGAGGCCCGGCGCCAATGACGACGCACTGGGTACGGCCGGCGTGCTCGAAATCGCGCGCGTACTTACAGCAGGCGCCCCGTTGGAGCGCAGCGTTGTGTTCGCGGTATGGACCGCGGAGGAGAGCGGCCTGCTCGGGTCGGAAGCATACGCTAACGATCCCGTGTATCCGCTCGAGAAGACGGTGGCGAACCTGACGCTGGATATTCTGCAAACCGCCGGCCCGGCCCGCGACGTGATACTCGTCGGCGAAGGCCAGAGCGACCTGGAAGACGATCTTGCAAGTGCAGCGGCGAGCCAGGGGCGCGTTGTGACGCCCGAGAGCCTGCCGGAAAATGGCCTGTTCTTTCGTGCCGATCATTTTTCATTGGCGCAACGCGGCGTGCCGGTGCTGCTCATCATGGGGATTGCCGGCGGTGCGGATTTGATCGAGGGCGGACGCGAAGCAGGCGAGCAGTGGATCGCCGACTACATCGCTAACTGCTATCACCAGACTTGTGATACGTGGAGCCCTGACTGGGACTTGCGTGGCGCCGCCGAGGATATTGAGCTTTTCAGAATCATAATCGATGATCTCGGTAACTCGACCCGCTGGCCGAAGTGGAAAGCGGGCTCGGAATTCAAGGCAATACGAGCGCAAAGCGCGGATGCGCGCCCATAACGACAGGGAACGTGGCGGCGCTCGATCTTATGCGACAATTGACGCCGTTTTTGCAATTCCTTTGAGTTGCCCGGTGCACAATGCCGGTTCTGCCTGGAGCCGTATCTCGTGGCACTACCCGAACACAGGTCCGCCGGTATCTGCCTGCACTTGACAGCATTGCCGGGCGCCTATGGTATTGGTGAACTCGGGGCCAGTGCACATCGATTCATCGATTTTCTGAGCCATGCCGGCATGCGCATCTGGCAATTCCTGCCTACCGGCCCAACGGCATACGGCAATTCTCCGTATCAACCATTGTCTGTTTTTGCCGGCAATCCGCTGCTCATTGATATTGAAGCCCTGTTGGACGAGAGCCTGCTCCTGCCCGACGAAGTGGCTCCATTGACTGAGCTCGCGCGGAACAGGGTCGATTTCATGGCGCTGGTGCCGTTAAAGACCCAGCTCATCGGCCGTGCCTGTCGCCGCTTCATCGAGCGGGCGGACCCGGCGCGGCACGCAAAATTCGATGCATTCTGTGACGCGCATGACAAGGCCTGGCTGCACGACTTCGCACTGTTTCAAACCTTAAAGACTTTGCATCATGAGCGTGCATGGCCGGAGTGGGACGAGCCTGTTCGACAACGCGACGGCGCTGCCTTAGCTGCGTTTGCCAGCCAGGCGCAACAGTCGATCATGGCAGCCAAGGTCGCGCAGTTTCTGTTTGCCGAGCAATGGCAAAAGTTGCAGGAGCATGCGGCACGACGGGGCGTTCTCCTGTTTGGTGACGTTCCTATCTATATCGCGCTCGACAGCGTAGACGCCTGGGCTAACAGGAAGCTACTGCTCCTCGCTGCAAACGGGCAGCCACTCGAAGTCGCCGGCGTGCCGCCTGATTATTTCAGCGACGACGGCCAACTGTGGGGTAACCCGTTGTACGACTGGGAATTTCAGGCAAGCACGAACTTCGAATGGTGGACTGATCGTTTGCGCTACGCGACCGCGATCAGCGACATGCTTCGCATCGATCACTTCCGCGGCTTCGAATCCTACTGGGCGGTGCCAGCGAGCTCGACAACGGCGCGTGACGGACAATGGCGAAAAGGCCCGGGCGATGCGATTTTCTCGGCAATGCACAAAGCGCTGGGCGATCTGCCGATCGTGGCGGAAGACCTCGGGATGATTACAGAGGAGGTCAATGAATTGCGAGAGCGGCATCGGTTTCCGGGCATGAAGGTATTGCAATTTCTACTCGAAGACCCCGCATACACAATCGAGCAGATCCCGGAAAACTCGGTTTGCTACACGGGTACTCACGATAACGACACAACGTACGGCTGGTTCCATGGCAGCCCCGGTGACGTGCGCAGCGCCGAACAAATTATGCACACACAACAGACGGTTCTGGCGACAACGGGTGGCGCAAAAGAGACCGTCGTCTCCGATCTCATCAGGCTTGCCCTGGCATCACCTGCTCGAATTGCGATGTTCCCGATGCAGGACATTCTCAATTTGCCGTCGGATTCCCGGTTCAACACGCCCGGTACCATCGGTTGCAACTGGCAATGGCGATTGAGGTCCGGAGATCTCGACGCTGTCCTTGCCAACCGTGTTCGGGAATGGGTCGCGAGCAGCGGGCGTAGTGCGGCCACAGTGTTACAATCCCGATAGCCGACGCTGCAGAGAAGAAAATCAAAAGATGAGCCGAAAGAGCAACAGCGATGCCACAGGTCATGACTGAAGACTCAAGATTCGTCAGTCGTATGACGCGCGAAACCCTGGCGCTCATTCTCGCCGGTGGACGAGGTAGCCGTTTGCATGAGTTAACCGAGTGGCGCGCAAAGCCTTCGCTGCCTTTCGGCGGCAAATTTCGTATCATCGATTTCGCCTTGTCCAACTGCGTCAATTCCGGCATCCGCCGCATAGGCGTCATAACGCAATACAAGGCACACTCGCTGATTCGCCATATCGTCCAGGGTTGGACCCGGTTTTCTATTGATCGCGGCGAATTCGTTGAGATCCTGCCAGCATCGCAACGGGTTGGTGGCGAGTGGTACCGTGGTACCGCCGATGCGATTTACCAGAACCTCGATATCATTCGAACCCACGAGCCAAAGCTCGTATTGATCCTGGCCGGCGACCATATCTACAAAATGGATTACGCGCCGCTGCTCGCCGCCCATGCCGAGACCGGGGCAGACATGACCGTCTGCTGCACTGAAGTACCGCTGGCGGCGGCTGCGGGCACGCTGGGCGTCATGACGGTCAACGAGGATGGCCGCGTTATCGCTTTTGATGAAAAGCCCGAGCATCCGACACCCATTCCCGGACAGAGCGAGCTCTGCCTTGCATCGATGGGCAACTACCTGTTTAACACCAGCTTCCTCTACGAACAGGTCATCAAAGACGCCGACGACCCGGTCACGCAACATGACTTTGGACGTAATGTCATTCCATCAATCATCGAGAAGTATCATGTTCATGCGTACCCGTTTCGCGATCCTGCCACGGGCGCGCAGGCCTATTGGCGCGATGTCGGGACCCTGGACGCTTACTGGGAGGCCAACATGGAACTGGTGTCGGTCAGCCCGGAGCTCAACATCTATGACCAAAACTGGCCGATTCTCACGAACCAGGTGCAGGCGCCGCCTGCAAAATTTGTTTTTGATGATGACGACCGGCGTGGCTCTGCCGTTGATTCGATGGTATCCGGTGGCTGTGTGATTTCCGGGACCAGCATCAAGCGCTCACTGGTGTCCTCTAACTGCCGGATAAGTTCCTACGGCAAGGTCAGGGATTCCGTCATATTGCCCGACGTTGAAATTGGCCGACGATGTAGTATTAACCGCACAATCATCGATCGGGGCGCGATCATTCCAAAATCTTTTGTGGTTGGCGAGAATCACGATGACGATCGCCGCCGCGGCTTTCGCGTTACCGAAAATGGGGTGACCCTGGTTACGCCGGATATGCTCGGCCAGACCTTGCACTTCGTTCGATAGCGTGCACAGCGTTCTCATATTGGCGGCTGAAAATGCTGCAGTGCCTGGTGGCAAAGTTGGCGGAATAGGCGATGTCGTCCGTGACTTGCCATTGGCATTGGCGCGAGGCGGCCGGCAATGTACGGTACTGACACCGGGCTACGGTGTGTTTGGCAGGCTAGCGGGCGCAAAAAAGATAGGCCGTGTGCGCACCGACTTTGGTGGCGCATCGGAGGTGCTGGACCTCTATCGACTGCCGGGTAACGTTGACAGCGTCGAGTACCTGGCGCTTGAGCATCCTTTATTTGCCGCGTGTGGCGCCGGCCGCATTTATTGTAGCGACCCGAAAGATCGTCCGTTCGCGACCGACGCAACGCGGTTCGCCCTGTTTTCGGCCGCTGCGGCTGCCTACGTTACGGGACTCGGCAATAAGCCCTCCGTTGTCCATCTCAACGACTGGCACACCGCATTTTATCTGCTGCTTCGTGCATTCGATCCGGCGCAGAAGGCGCTGCTGCCAATTCGCACGGTATACACCATTCATAACCTGGCGCTGCAGGGAATCCGTCCGCTGGCCGATGATCCGTCATCTCTTGAAACATGGTTTCCGAAACTGGAATACAGGCTTTCCGCCGTGGTGGACCCGCGTTACAAGGACTGCATGAACGCCATGGCGATCGGTATCCGCCTTGCGGATGCCGTGAACACGGTGTCGCCGACCTACCTCGCTGAAATTACGACGCCGGGCCACGATCATAGCGAAGGTCTGGCCAATGAATTGGCCCTGCCGGCCCGCGAGCACCGATTGTTTGGCATCCTGAATGGTTGTGATTATCCGGAGCGGAAGACTCGAAAACCATCCTTCAAAACCCTGCTGCAACTGGCAACGCGAAGTGTCCGGAACTGGATGGGTAACACCCGGAGCCTGCCCACTGCACTTTACCTCGCCGAACGAAAACTGGCCGCGCTGCCGGCTCGGCGGCCGGCAATGATTGTTACCAGCATCGGCCGCCTTACGCCGCAAAAAGCGCGCCTTTTCCTGGAGCCTTTGCCCGCCAGGAACTCCGGCGAACAGTCCGTCAGGGATGCAACCGGCGTCACGCACGAGGACACGCCACTTGAGCGCATCCTGAGTGAAGCGGGTAGTGATGTCTGCATCATCATTCTGGGCAGTGGTGATCCGGAGATTGAAGTTGCAATCAGCAGGATCAGCGTGACACATGCGAACCTGATTTTTCTGAACGGGTTCGATGAACAACTCGCGGACGCGCTGTATGCCATCGGCGACCTGTTCCTGATGCCATCTACCTTCGAACCCTGTGGTATCAGCCAGATGCTGGCCATGCGAGCCGGGCAGCCGTGTGTCGTCAATGACGTTGGTGGATTGCACGATACCGTCAACGACAATGTCAACGGTTTTGTATTTTCGGGTGACACGATCGAGCAGCAGGCGGAGGCATTCGTCGCCCGCATCCATGAGGCCATCACTCTAAAACGCAACGATCCCGATGGGTACAAAGCCATGCGGCAGCAAGCAGCGTCAGCCCGATTCAGCTGGGACGCCGCTGCTAGAGAATATGACGAGAAGCTTTACCGTGAACAACAAATTGGCTGATTCCGGTGCTCTCGAAAAGATCGTGGCGGGCACTTTCAGTGATCCGTTTGCCGTACTCGGTATTCACGAGCAAAATGGCCAGCGAATATTGCGTACCTTCCAGCCGCAGGCAAAGCAGGTTCGGCTGCTCAACAAAGCCGGCAAGACGCTTTCGACATTAACGCAGGTCGACGGCGCTGGCATGTTTGAAACCCCGGTTCCGGCCCGGTTGCGGCACTATCGTATCGGGATTACGAAATATGACGGGTACGAATATACGATCGAAGATCCGTACCGGTTTCCTGCCACGCTTGGCGAACTGGACCACTACTACCTCAAGGAAGGCTCACATCAGCAAATCCATGCAGCGCTTGGAGCGCATTGCACGAAACTGCTGGGCGTTGCCGGAGTCCGTTTCGCCGTCTGGGCACCCAATGCACTGCGTGTCAGCGTTATTGGACCGTTCAACGATTGGGATGGCCGCCGTCATGTCATGCGTTGCAATGTCGACAGCGGGATCTGGGATATTTTTGTGCCCGGTATCGGCCCAGGAGAATTTTACAAGTTCGAATTGCTGGATCAGGCAGGGCGACTGCTGCCGCTAAAAGCCGATCCCATGGCGAACTTTGTCGAGGCGCCGCCCGGCAACGCGTCGATTGTGTACGAGTCGAGCTATCAATGGCAGGATCAGGACTGGCTTGCACGCAATCGCGGCACGCCAAGACTTGACCGGCCCGTGAGCATTTACGAGGTACATGCAGGGTCCTGGCGTCGTGGGGACGGCGGACGCGTATTGAGCTACCGGGAACTCGCCGACACACTGGTGCCCTACCTGCGTGAACTCGGATTTACACATATCGAGCTAATGCCCATTACGGAGTACCCGTTCGAAGGGTCCTGGGGTTATCAGCCGATCGGGCTTTATGCCCCGACACATCGCTTCGGCACCCCGGACGATTTCAGGCATTTTGTCGATTGCTGTCACCAGGCGGGCATTGCCGTCGTCATCGATTGGGTTGCGGCACATTTTCCTCGTGACGCACATGGCCTGGCCCGGTTCGACGGCACGGCGCTCTACGAACATGAGGATCCGCGCCTCGGCGAACACGCGGACTGGCAAACCCTGATATTCAATTATGGTCGACGTGAGGTCATCAACTACCTGCTTGGCAGCGCCCTGTACTGGGTCGACGAATTCCATATCGATGGCCTGCGTGTCGATGCCGTCGCGTCGATGTTATACCTCGACTACTCCAGAAAGCCCGGCGAATGGGTGCCGAACAGAAAGGGTGGCAATGAGAATCTCGAGGCCATCGACTTCCTGCAGCGACTGAACGAACAGTTGCACGCTCACGGTGCACAGACATTTGCAGAAGAATCCACCGCCTGGCCAGGTGTTTCGAGGCCCGTCTACGACGGTGGACTTGGTTTTACCTACAAATGGAACATGGGCTGGATGAATGACACGCTGCGCTATATGCGCGAGGATCCGGTCAATCGAAAATACCATCATTCGAAAATGACGTTTGGACTGCTGTACGCGAACCAGGAAAATTTCGTGTTGCCGCTGTCACACGACGAGGTGGTACACGAGAAGCGCTCAATTCTCGGACGAATGCCGGGTGACGCGTGGCAACAGTTTGCAAATCTGCGCGCCTACTACGGGTTCATGTATTGTCACCCTGGCAAGAAATTGCTTTTCATGGGCGATGAATTCGGACAATCGGCGGAATGGAATCATGATACTTCACTCGACTGGCACCAGTTGGCGGACGAACGCCATGCTGGCACTCAGGCACTGGTCCGCGACCTGAACCGCCTGTACTCATCGACGCCGGCTTTGTACGAACTGGATTTCAGCAACGACGGGTTCCAGTGGATTGAATGCGATGCCGCGGACAATAGCGTCTTCGCGTTCCTGCGCTATGACGCGTCGCGTTGCTTTGTGGTCTGCGTCTCAAATTTTACGCCCGTCACAAGGCACAATTACCTGATCGGCGTACCGAAGCCGGGACGCTACTCTGAACGTATTAACTCGGACGCAACAGAATACGCTGGCAGCGGACTGGGTAACCTGGGAACCGTCGTGACATCAGAACAAGCGGCACATGGATATGCCGTATCCTTGTCGCTAACGCTGCCGCCACTTGCAACAATCATACTGGCGCCGTTTGCACAGCAGGCAATTTGATCAACGGAGACCCGGATGCCAGCGCGACACGATAAACCGGACGGAATCGGCGATTTTCATCTGCTGCATACACCGTCGCTCGACATGAATGCAGACGCGATTCTGGCGGATTTCACGCATTATTTCGGGCGCTTGCTGGGCCGGCGTGTAATACGGGCACGTTCACCTTTTGTCTACCAGGCGGTCGCCTACGCAACCAGGGACAGGCTCACGGAACGCTGGGCGCGAAGCAGCTTGGCGCAGGAGCAAGCGGAGGGCAAGCGAACGGCCTACCTGTCGCTCGAGTTTCTGATGGGGCGCTTATTGCGGAACAACCTGCTGAACCTCGGTATTTATGAGGCAACGACGGAAGCTCTGCACCGGCTTGGTCTGAATATTGAAGAGGTCGAAACTATTGAACACGATGCCGGCCTCGGTAACGGTGGCTTGGGAAGGCTCGCCGCATGCTTTTTGGATAGCTGTGCGACACTCGGTCTGCCGGTCATCGGCTATGGTATTCGCTATCGCTATGGCATGTTTCGCCAGCGCATTGAAAACGGCTGGCAGGTCGAAGAGCCGGATCCCTGGTTACGCGAAGGATTTCCCTGGGAAATAGAGCGTTTCGAACTCGCAAGAACCGTACGTTTCGGCGGTCGCAGTGAATCGTGGACTGACAGCGACGGGGTACAACGACATCGCTGGGTGAATACGCACGACGTCCTGGCCATACCGTATGACGTTCCCGTGCCTGGATACCGCAACGACATTGTTAATACGCTGCGGCTCTGGTCTGCGGCGGCAACAGATGAATTCGACCTGGAAGAGTTCAACGCCGGAAGTTATACCGATGCCGTGGCCGAAAAAAATGCAGCCGAGAACATCACGATGGTGCTCTACCCCAACGCGACGACGGAAATGGGCAAAGAGCTGCGCCTCCGGCAGCAGTACTTTTTTGTCTCGGCGAGTTTGCAGGATGTTCTGGGTGAATGGAGCGTGCGGCACGGCGACGATTTTGGCGACTTTGCGTCGCGACATTGCTTTCAACTGAACGATACGCATCCGGCGATCGCCGTTGCGGAACTCATGCGCTTGCTTATCGATCACCATCGCCTGAGTTGGGAGCAAGCCTGGATGATTACGACGTCGACGATGGCCTATACGAACCATACGCTGCTACCGGAAGCCCTGGAGTGCTGGAATGTCGCGATGTTCCGTCAGCTCCTGCCGCGTTTGCTCGACATCATTCTGGAGATAAACACACGGTTTCTTGCCGAAGTGCGCGAACGCTGGCCGGGTGACAATATACGCGTGCAGCAAATGTCGCTGGTCGACGAAGGCTCGGAGCCGCGCTTGCGCATGGCGCACCTCGCCATTGTTGGCAGCTTTTCAGTCAACGGCGTTGCTGAATTGCATTCACGCCTTATCAAGGCCGACCTGTTTGCAAACTTCAACGAACTTTGGCCCGGCAAGTTTAACAACAAGACCAACGGCGTCACGCATCGGCGCTGGCTGGCGGCCTGCAATCCCAAGTTGGGGCATTTGATTACCGAAGTGATCGGCGACAACTGGGTGCGGGATTTACCGGCACTTTCGAGGCTGGAAGAGTTTGCGACGGATGCCAATTTTCAGGATGCGTGGCGGCGCGTCAAACTGGCCAACAAGGTGCGCCTGGCGCGTGAGCTCAGCACACGTTGCGGCCTGCATATCGATTGTTCCATGATGTTTGATGTACAGGTGAAGCGGATCCACGAATACAAGCGGCAACTCCTGAATCTGTTGCACGTGGTACACCTTTACGGACGGATTCTGCGGGGTGATACGGCCGGGATGGTACCGCGGGTTGTGATAATCGGCGGCAAAGCGGCGCCCGGCTACGAGATGGCAAAGCAGATTATCAAATGCATCAATGATGTGGCCATGGTAATAAACAAGGACCCGCTCGCTGAAGACTGGCTGAAGCTGATTTTCTTCCCCGACTACAACGTGTCGGCGATGGAACTGATTTGCCCGGCTGCGGAGCTCTCGGAGCAGATCTCAACAGCGGGCAAGGAGGCGTCAGGCACGGGCAACATGAAATTCATGATGAACGGCGCTGTGACGATCGGTACGCTCGATGGCGCCAATGTGGAGATCCGGCAAGCGGTCGGCGAGGAAAACTTCTTCCTGTTCGGCCTGACGGTTGATGAAATCAGTGCATTGCGCGGCAAGTACAATCCGACAGACATCGTTGCGAGCGATCCGGCGCTTGCCCGGGTGATCGACATGCTGGCGTCCGGCGTATTCGCTGCGGCGGCCCCAGGTCCTTTTGCGGTGCTTGTGCAAAGTATCCTGCACCCGCAGGATCCCTGGATGACTGCGGCGGATTTCGGCAGTTTTGTCGCTGCCCAGCAGGATGTGTCGGCGAGCTACATGGACCATAGTGCGTGGACAACGATGAGTATTCTGAATTCCGCACGCTCCGGCCACTTTTCAACCGATCGCACGATCAACGACTATAACGACGAATTATGGCATCTGACGCCGCTGCAACTGCCTGGACGATAACGGATCAGGGTGCAGCGCCGGCACTCGGCGCGGTACCCGACAAGGATGGTGTGTCGTTCGCTTTGTGTTCCGAACGCGGCGAGGCCGTCGACCTTTGTTTGTTTTCCGGGTCGGGTACCGAGTTGGCGCGACTACGCTTGCCTGGCAGGCACGGCAATGTTTTTCATGGCTACGTGGCAGGATGCAAAGCAGGACAGCACTATGGCTTTCGCGTTCACGGACCGTACCGGCCCGAAGCCGGTGAACGCTTTAACCCACACAAATTGTTGCTGGACCCCTACGCCCGGCAGCTAAGCAACGATGTCGTCATCGGTAACAGCGTTTATGGCTTCGCCGATGGCAGTCCGGATGATGCGGCCGCGATGAGTACATCCGACAGCGCTGCCGCCGTGCCAAAATCCATTGTTGTTTCGCGCGCGAGCCCCGGTCCGTCACTCGATGCGCGTCGCTCCTGGGAGGAGTCCGTTATCTATGAACTGAATGTGCGGGGTTTCACAATGCGACACCCGGCACTCAGCGAGCAGGAGCGCGGCAGTTTTCGCGGCCTGGCCAACGGACAAATTCTCAAGCATCTCAAGGCGCTCGGGGTGACGACCCTGGAATTGATGCCGGTACACGCATTCATCGACGAAACTTTTTTAGTGGAACGTGGGCTGAAAAACTTCTGGGGCTACAACAGCATCGGCTTTTTTGCGCCGGCACCGAGGTATGTGTCGCGGGAGGCACGCGCAAGCGGCGATGGCCTCGATGAGTTCCAGGCGATGATCGATGCGATCCATGATCATGGCTTCGAGGTTATTCTCGACGTCGTGTACAACCACACGGCCGAAGGCAACCGCTATGGCCCGACAATTTCCTTTCGTGGTATCGACAATCTCGGCTACTACCGGGTCAAACCGGATAATCCGGGTCACTATGTGAACGATACCGGCTGTGGCAATACGATCAATGCCGATAGCCCGATCGTACGCCAGATGGTTCTCGACAGCCTTGACTACTGGGCGAACGATCGGGGTGTGGATGGCTTTCGATTTGATCTGGCCCCCATTCTCGGCCGCACAAGCGACGGGTTTCATGCGGATCATCCCTTGCTGAATGACATTCGCACGGCTCCGGGTCTCGCCGATGTGCGGTTAATCGTGGAGCCGTGGGATGTCGGTCCCGGTGGCTATCAACTGGGCCAATTTCCAGAGCCGTTCGCAGAGTGGAATGACAAGTACCGCGATTCTGTGCGTCGTTTCTGGTGCGGCGGAGAAGGACAGTCGGCTGAGTTTGCGCGCCGGCTACACGGCTCGGCCGACATTTTTGAACACAGCGGCCGCGGGCCGGAAGCGAGTATTAACTTTGTCTCCAGCCACGACGGCTTCACGCTCTCGGACCTGGTCAGTTACGAATTTCGACACAATCACGATAACGGCGAGGATAACCGCGACGGTCACCGACACAATTTCTCCAGCAATCATGGTATTGAAGGCGACACAGACGACGACGGCATCCTTGCGGTCCGCCGCCGACAGCGCCTGAACCTGCTCGCCACATTATTGATCTCACAAGGTGTTCCGATGCTACTCGCGGGCGATGAACTGGGTAATAGCCAGCATGGCAACAACAACGCATTTGCACAGGACAATGAAGTTGGCTGGGTGGACTGGGCCGGCCTGGACGCGGATCCGGAATTTATAGCGAGCGTTGCTGCGTTGATTGAACTCCGGCACCAGACGCCACTACTGCGGCAGCCGATATATGTGCACGGCGATGCCAGGAATGCAGACGGCCAGCTTAATATCAACTGGCTGGCGCCCGACGGCAGGTCGCTGGTCACTGAAGACTGGTTGGAGCTGCGTTCCTTGAGCCTGGTGCTGGTGGACACGCGTCCACCCAATGAACTGACGGTTGACGCCGTTGCAATTATGATGAACGCTGACGAGGCCGACGTGGAATTTACATTGCCCCCCGCGACCGGCAAAAGGGAGTGGCGTTGTGCATTCCTGACCAGTAGCGACGCTATTTCCAGCGATGCCGGTTGCTGGACCATTGCGGCAAAATCGCTGGCAATCTTTCTGCGCAGCAAGGTTTACCGAGTTTGAGCTCCAGTGCCCTGCTGCCGCGACGGTGCAGGGCGACGAGAATTTTCCCGGTCATCATGTTCTCCGCATTGTGCGATCGAAAGTTTGCGACCCACAACAAGCAATAAAGCGTATGCTGGATGCAAGTTAAAATTGCGATAAACCGTGGATAAAATATCAACACAAACGAGTTAACGTACTGTGACGCATAACTTAAGCTTGTGTTGACGTCGAAAAGGACAAACTCGGGACCATTGCCAAAGGACGTTCAAAAAAATGCCTGGACTGCAAAAACTTCAAGCCCTGGGTCAGAGTGTCTGGCTCGACAACATTTCGCGTGAGCTGCTTACGAGCGGTACCCTGCAGCGCTATATCAGGGATTTTGCCGTAACCGGGCTGACATCAAACCCCACGATTTTTTACAAGGCGCTCAAGGACGGCGAGTCCTATGACGCCTCGATTCGCCGCTGCCTCGACGCCGGGCTGACCGGCGAGGAGCTGTTCTTCCGGCTCGCGATCGAGGATATCGTTGCAGCTGCTGATCTGTTTGCGCCCGCCCATGCGCGCACCAGCAGCGTGGATGGCTGGGTCTCACTGGAGGTCTCACCGACGCTCGCCTACGATGCGAAAGCCACCGTCGCCGAGGCCGAACGGTTGTTTGCACGCGCGGCGCGACCCAATGTGTTCATCAAGATACCCGGCACCCGCGCAGGATTGTCCGCAATCGAAGAGTCGATTTTTCGTGGCGTGCCAATCAACGTTACGTTGCTGTTTTCCTATCAGCAATACGAGGCAACGGCTGACGCCTGGTTACGTGGTATCGAGCGGCGCATTGAAGCAGGTCTGGACCCTGATATCGCTTCGGTCGCCTCCGTGTTTATCAGCCGCTGGGACGTGGCCGTTCACGATCGCACGCCGGCGCCGATGCGAAACACGCTCGGCATTGCAGTCGGGCAGCGCTGTTACCGGGCGTATCGCGAGTTTCTCGCGTCCCGGCGCCTGGCACGCGTGATGAACTATGGCGCCCGCCCGCAGCGACTATTGTTTGCCAGTACCGGCACCAAGGATCCGGCGGCATCCGATGTTCTGTACGTCGATGCGCTGGCAGCACCGCTAACGATCAACACAATTCCTGAATCGACATTGGCAGCCTACGCGGATCATGGCAGCGCGCAGGGCGCATTGTGGGCTGATTTCGGGAATGCCGACGCCGTAATGGCTGCGCACGAGGAAGCCGGTGTTGACATTGATGATCTTGCGGAACAACTGCAAAAGGAAGGCGCACAATCCTTTGTGAAGTCCTGGGATGACCTGTTGGCCGTCGTTGCCGCGAAAAGTGCCAGTCTGTCCTCGCTCGTTTGAAGCCGATGAAAATACTCGTTGTCGACGTTGGCGGTTCGCATATAAAAATCCTGGTGACGGGCGAAACTGACCGTCGCATTGTTGCATCGGATCCTGCGCTCACGCCGGCCGACATGGTGAGCCGGGTAAAAAAACTTGCGGGGGACTGGCAGTATGATGTTATTTCCTTAGGCTATCCGGGCGCCGTGCGACGCGGACGCATTCTGGCCGAGCCGCATAATCTGGGCAGCGGCTGGTTGAACTTCGATTTTGAACAGGCGTTCGGTTGCCCGGTCCGGTTACTCAATGATGCGGCGATGCAGGCGCTGGGTGGCTATCGGGACGGCAGGATGTTGTTTCTGGGCTTTGGCACCGGCCTCGGCGCGGCGCTGATTGTGGACGGGACTATTGCACCATTGGAGCTAGGGCATCTGCCGTACAGGAAAGCGACCTACGAAGACTACGTTGGTGCGGCAGCACGGGAGAAAAGCGGTGACGAGAAATGGCTCAAGCACGTCCGAAAAGTTATTGAGCTTCTTCGGGTGGCGCTGCAAGCCGACGACGTTTTGCTGGGTGGCGGCAATGTAAATCGTATCAAAGAGCTCCCGGATGGCTGTCGGCGCGGTGGCAACGACGATGCGTTTACCGGGGGCTTTCGTTTGTGGGCCGATAAAGTGCCTGTTGTAGCGACGCAGGACGTTGGCGACAACGAGCCAATCAAGGAGCGTGATTTTCAACTCGGGATGATCGGACTTGGCCGCATGGGCGGTAACATGGTGCGGCGCCTGCTCAGCACCGGTGTTGACTGTGTCGTGTACGATAAATCCGGTGCGGCGATCGATGCATTGGTCGCAGAGCAGGCGACGGGCGCAGCATCGCTGCAGGAACTCGTCAGCAAACTCGATACACCACGCGCCATCTGGTTGATGGTGCCGGCAGCGCTTGTGGACCCCGTAATCGGTGACCTCCTGCCGTTACTGGCCGATGGCGACATTCTCATCGATGGCGGCAATTCCTATTACATCGATGACATCCGTCGTGCCAAAGAACTTGCGGCCAAAGGCATCCACTATGTGGACGTCGGTACCAGCGGCGGCGTGTGGGGATTGGAGCGCGGCTATTGCATGATGATCGGCGGGGAATCCGGGATCGTTGCGCATCTTGACCCAATTTTCAAAAAGCTTGCGCCAGGCAAGGGGACGATTGATGCAACGCCCGGACGTAAGAGCGACAGTGGCACGGCAGAGCAGGGCTATCTCCATTGCGGCGCGAACGGCGCTGGCCATTTCGTGAAGATGGTGCACAACGGCATTGAGTATGGGCTGATGGCCGCGTACGCGGAGGGCTTCAATGTCCTCTGCTCGGCCGGCGTCGGCAAGGACTCGATGGAGCACGATGCCGAGACTACGCCACTGCGTAATCCCGAACACTATCAGTATGAGTTCGAACTCGGAGAGGTTGCCGAAGTCTGGCGGCGTGGTAGCGTCATTTCATCATGGCTACTGGATCTCACGGCATCCGCACTCGCGAAGGATCCACAGCTCGCAGACTTCGCGGGCCAGGTATCCGATTCGGGGGAAGGCCGCTGGACGATCAAAGCCGCCATCGACCAGGCTGTCCCCGTGCCGGTACTTACAAGCGCATTGTTTGAACGATTCAATTCGCGGGGCAAGGCTGAGTTTCAAAACCGCATTTTGTCGGCGATGCGCTATGAGTTCGGTGGACATCTTGAAAAGAAAAAGAATTGAGACGGCGCCATGAGTACCAATCGATCGGACGCGCTGGTTTTCTTTGGTGCAACCGGAGACCTCGCATACAAAAAGATATTTCCCGCGTTGCTCGCGATGGTCAGGCGCGGCCGGCTGGATGTGCCCGTCATTGGGGTTGCAAGGTCAGGCTGGGACCTTGACAGGTTCCGCTCCCACGCTCACGACAGCATCTCTGAGCACGGCGAAATGGACGACGAGGCCTTCGCAAAGTTTGCGAGCCTGCTGCAGTACATCGATGGAGACTACACAGACGTTGCAACCTTCGAGGCGATAGGCAACGCCCTCGGAGAATGCCGGCGGCCTGCACACTACCTCGCAATTCCACCGGCACTTTTTGGCACGGTTGTCGAACAGCTCGCGAAGACGGGTTGCACACGCGAAGGCCGTGTCATCGTCGAAAAGCCGTTTGGGCGCGACCTGGACTCGGCGCACAGGCTCAATCAAATCCTGCTGCACGCCTACCCGGAACAGCGCATCTTCAGAATTGATCACTATCTTGGCAAGCGGCCGGTGCATAACATGGTTTTTTTCCGTTTTGCGAACGCTTTTCTCGAGTCTTTCTGGAATCACAAATACATCGAGAGTGTGCAAATCACGATGGCAGAGGACTTCGGCATCAAGGGGCGCGGCGCGTTTTACGATACCGTGGGTACGGTTCGGGATGTTATCCAGAATCACCTGTTCCAGGTGCTGGCAAATCTCGCCATGGAGCCGCCGGCCCGACTCGACAGTGAGTCGATGCGCGACGAAAAAGTCAAAGTTCTCAAATCTGTCGCGCCAATCGATGTGAAGAATATTGTCCGGGGCCAGTTTCGCGGCTACCAGCAGGAAAATGGCGTCGCCAGGGGCTCCACGACGGAGACATTTGCAGCACTCAGGCTGGACATCAATTCCTGGCGCTGGACCGGAGTGCCGTTCTACATTCGTGCAGGCAAGTTGCTGCCTGTCACCTGCACCGAAGCACTGATTCGCTTGCGCAAGCCACCGAAAATTTTTCCGCGTGCGGCCTGTGATTCGAATTACTTCCGGTTTCGCATCGGTCCCGACACCAGCCTTGCGCTGGGCGTCACCGTGATGGATGCGGACGATAAAATGACAGGTGAGCAGACAGAGTTGCTGGCCAGTCGCCGGCCCGGCGCCGGTGAACCCGACGCGTACGAGCGAGTTCTTGGCGACGCGATGGTGGGAGACCGGACCCTGTTTGCGCGTGAAGACTATGTGGAAGAGGCCTGGCGCATCGTCGACCCGGTGATCCAGGCGGGAATGCAAGTGCAGTCCTATGAGCCGGGAACCTGGGGGCCGGCAGAGGTCGATAGAATCGTCGCGCCCGCGTGCGGCTGGATGACGCCTCGTGTCTGATGGAAACCGGTGAATCACAATGGCCGGCTGACGATGCGCCCGGCGCGCCTGGAATCGGCCCCACGTGGACGTCGAGCGCCAAAGACATAGTCGGTACGTCGCTCGGCGCCAGTCGCCTCTGGTTTACTGTTGGCTACGGTATCGTCAACGAGGTCTATTTCCCGCGCGTCGACTTGCCGCAAATTCGTGACCTGGGATTCATCGTTGCAGACGATGCGGGTTTCTGGTGTGAAACGAAACGACTCAAAAACTACGCGCTGGAGTTGCCGCAGCCAGGTGTCCCGGCGCCAAGCATCGTTCACCGTCACGAACGCTTCACCTTGACGGTAAGGGTCGTACCGGATGCCAGTCGCGATGTATTGCTTGTCGATCTTGTACTGGAAGGCGATGCGACGCTGAAGCCCTATGTCCTGCTGGCGCCACATCTTGGTGGTTCGGGGTTCGACAATATTGCAGCGGCAGGCCGGCATTACAACCGGCAGGTCCTGTGGGCCGAGCAGGGCCCGTTCGGTCTCGCACTTGCCGCGGTGGATATGGCGCAACGTGATGCGTTCGGTCGGATGAGCGTCGGTTATGTCGGGTTCAGTGACGGTTGGCAGGATTTCGATCGTAACGGGGCAATGACCTGGTCGCACCAGCGGGCGGGGCCGGGCAATGTTGCGATGCTGGGTGAATTGCCACGACGCTGCACACTGGGCCTCGGCTTCGGTGCGTCGCGCGGTGCGGCCGCGACACTCGCTGTCGCATCCCTCGCGCAACCCTTCGAGGTCGTCTGGCAAGAGTATGTCGATCGCTGGACTGCGTGGCACAGCAAGTGTCACGCGGCCACTGACATCCAGCCGATGAGCCGGACTATCGATGCCGAGTGGGCAACATCGCGTATGGCATTGCGCTGCCACATGGACAAGACACAACCCGGTGGAATGGTGGCGAGTCTCAGTATTCCCTGGGGCAATACCAGCGACTCACGCGGTGGCTACCATCTCGTCTGGCCGCGCGACCTGGTTGAATGCGCGACCGCGCTGCTGGGTGCCGGCAGCCAAAGGGAGTCCCGCGATGTACTGCGCTATCTCATCGCAACCCAGTATCAGGATGGTCACTGGAACCAGAATCAATGGCTGGACGGAACGGCCTTCTGGCACGGCATCCAGCTTGATGAAACGGCACTTCCGGTAGTGTTGGCTGCGTTGCTAAAGGAGCACGGCGCACTACGCAATATCGAAGTTACGGACATGATCCGCCGTGCGCTGGGGTTTGTTGTCCGCATGGGCCCGATCTCGGACCAGGACCGCTGGGAAGAGGATCGCGGACTGAACGCATTCACGCTCGCGGTATCGATTGCGGCGCTGGTGGCGGGAGCCGGCTTTCTGCAAGAAAACGAACGTGCGGTCGTACTCGATCTGGCCGACAACTGGAATGCACGAATCGAAGGCTGGCTGTTTACCAAAGAATCGAAGCTCGCTAGGCAAGCGGGCGTCGCCGGACACTACATGCGCGTTGCGCCCGAGGGCGTCATGCGTGATGCCGCGGCTGCGAATGAGCTTCTGCCGATCAAGAACCGGAACCCAGATCCGGGGCTCAGTGCACGCGACCAGGTGGCCCTGGATTTCCTGCAGCTGGTACGGTTTGGTTTGCGTTCGGCGGACGATCCTCACGTGCGCGACACGCTCGCTGTCGCCGACGCCGTGTTACGGGTTGAAACGCCGTCCGGGCCCGGCTGGCATCGGTACAACGAAGACGGCTACGGTGAGCATCTTGATGGTTCGGCCTACGACGGCACCGGGGTCGGACGATTGTGGCCACTATTGACGGGTGAGCGCGGGCACTACGTGTTGCTGGCGGGCGATGATCCCGAGCCGTACCTG
>DDIS01000065.1:21232-21366 GCA_002338615.1 Proteobacteria bacterium UBA1844
CAGCCGTACCTGGAAGCTATGTGTGCCATGGCCGGCAACAGTGGAATGCTGCCCGAGCAGGTCTGGGACAGTGATCAGCACCGGGACAGCGACCGTCATCTCGGCGCGCCTCCTGCCGCCGGCAGGCCGTCGGG
>DDIS01000192.1:0-530 GCA_002338615.1 Proteobacteria bacterium UBA1844
AAATAAACCTGACACCTTTTTGCTTTTTGCTACTGAAAATCCCGCGGAATTACTTCATCCCAGCTCTTGTCGCGGAACAATTCGCCGTCGACCAGTACCCAGCGGTGAAACTTGAGATGGAAGTTTTCTTCGTCGCTTCTGAACTCGACCGTTTGCTCGAACTCGAGCGTCCGGTCTGCAAGTTCCTCGGTGAGTTTGTAACGCCCCACCACCGAGGTTGCCGCCGGGTTGGTATCGGAGGTGCGATGTTCGATTGCCTCCTCAAATCGTTCGATGCCCCAGGGGTATTGCGTCGCCCCGGAGTTGCTGGCGACGCCGAATGCTTCACCGGTGTCGGGGTCGCGTTCAATCTCGTTGATCGCGGCGTAACCCGAGATATTGCCTGAGTCCAGGGTCGCAAAGCCGGGCAGTTCCGGGTCAGGCACCGGGTCGTCGAAGTGCGGCGTCCGCTCCTTGCCGGGTGGCACCACGGGCAAGGAGATCCGCGCGCCGCTCGTCCCGCCGATCGCGAGCGTCGATTCCATCGGCAG
>DDIS01000192.1:624-2615 GCA_002338615.1 Proteobacteria bacterium UBA1844
CGATTCCATCGGCAGCGGCGTCGGCCACAACATGGGCCACTGAGCATTGCTGACGGCAACGCGTATGCGATGGCCCGCGGGAAAAATCCAGGATGTGAAATGCAGCTGGATGTCGGCCGGAAAGACTTCGCCCGGTATGAGGTCTTCGGGCGTGCGGGCGGAATTGCGATGCGTGCCATTGAAGGCCGCCGCGGCCACCTGTGTGACCTGGCCATCGGGCGCGACATCCGAGAGGCGCACAACCCAGTTGGCCCGTTTTGCACTGGCTGAAACCGGCAATTGCGCCAGCGGCCTGCCCAGGATCTCGAGCGGCGCACCGAGCGGTTCGCTGTCGTAGACCAGGCTGTCATCGTCCATGGCCTGCTGATCCGGCGTCACGCTGCCCCACCACATGGTTGGCCCGCCGCCTTCAAGACCCATTGACGCTTTGTAAGTCAGGCGCTGCGTTGCATCCTGCGCAGGCTTATCGGATAAGCCGTGGCTCTTCGTTGCGTACCACTCCTGGTGCCGGATCCGCTCTATCGGCCAGCCGTCTTCCCAGCGCCAGTGGCCGGGGATTTTTTCCAGTGCCGGATCGGGCGGATAATAATTGCGAACATAGACCGCAAAACGCGGCTCCTCGAGAATGCCCGTGTCCTCGCCTTTCAACCAGTGATCGAACCAGCGTACCGCTTCATGACGCCATTCGACTCGCGGCTCGGGCCATGCATTGTGCGGAAAATAGTGGTCCCAGGGCCCGATCATCGCTTTGACCGGTGCACTCGCGTTTTCCAGCATGCGCGGCAAGCTGTTGCGATAACCGTCATACCAGCCACCGATATGAAAACCCGGCACACGAATTTTATCGTACTGCCCGCGGGCGGAAGCACGGTCCCAGAACGGCCCGTCGCGCTGCTGGTGCATGTAGGTATAGACGCTCGGCTTCACATCGAAGCGATTTTTGATCCAGTCGTCGTCCATGACGAAATCCGGCGCGCCGGGTAAAGCGTTGTAGAGGTCATTGCTCATCATCCAGGAGTCGGTGTGCATGATCCCATCAATGTAGTGAACATCTTCCGCGTAGAGGTATTCCGTCGCCATCACGGATACAAACGCTTTTAGTGCGGGTGGGTTACGCAGCGCCATCTGGATCGCGTTAAACCCTCCCCAGGAAATACCGAACATGCCAACCTTGCCACTCGACCACGGTTGCCTGGCCAGCCAGTCGATGACCGCTTCGCCGTCGTCGAGCTCGATATCCGAGTACTCGTAGGGGATGGTGGTTCCCTGGCTGCGACCGGTACCGCGTATGTCCACGCGCGCGACAACGTAGCCGTGTCGCAGGAAGTACGAGTACAGTGAGTAATTGCGGCTGCGCGACTCGTCCTTGCGATACGGCAGGTACTCCAGCAACACCGGGTGGTGTTCCTTCCTGTTCGCATCCACCGGCCAGAAAATATCGGCCGCGAGCTGTACACCGTCCGGCATCGTTATCCAGTCTTCGCTGATAACGGCATCGCTTGTCCGCCCATCTGCAGCCGACGACAAACCGGGCGATGTCGCACCAGCCGTTACATCGTTCCCGGATTCGGGCGAGCAGGCGGAGAACGTCAGCACCATCAGCGCCAGTGCGATTGCGATTGCGATGCTGTGGATCCTGAGTAAGGCGTACATAATTTTGTTATGGATCCTGCAGGCTCCTTGCTGAAGGCAGGCCGAGTATGCTGCATAAGGCAGCGCCGGTGTGCAAGCCGGGCATGGATGCGATGCGGTCTATTGCGGCATCAGCTTGTGTTCAAGACGCCGCCGGCGAGTGCGGGACGCGGCCCCTTCCACGCGCTGTCAGACCCGTGCACCCGGATTTCGCCGCCGCAGGATTGCGGAAGCGAGAGTCATGCCAGCCGCGGTCAGCAGACAGTAGCCGCCGAAAAACATCATCTGGGCGGGTAGTTCGACGCCCCGATCAATGAAAGTGCCGGTTACACCGGGCCCGGCCGCCGTTGCAAGTACTT
>DDIS01000192.1:2721-12707 GCA_002338615.1 Proteobacteria bacterium UBA1844
GCCCGTTGCAAGTACGGCGGCCGACACCGTGACGGCGCGCACTGCGCCCAGGTTCGCAAGGCCGTAGATTTCCGGCCACAGGGCGCCGAACAGCGTTGACGAGATACCGTAGCTGATGCCGAGCAGAATCATCACAAGAAATAATGTCCATTCCGGGCCACTGTATGCCAACGCGAACGAACTGCATGCAAGCGGCAGAAGAAAGTAGGGCAAAACTGAAATTGATCCCAGCCGATCGATAACTGCGCCGGTCAGCAAAGCGAAGCAGACGGTCGTCAACGCCATCACCAGCAAGGAAGTCGCGAATAGTTGTGGCGGCCAGTTGTGCAGTACGGTCATGTAATTCTGGTGATAAAAAATTGTTGTACCGATAAATGAGGGCGCCAGGACACCCGTGAGGAGTATCCAGAATACCGGGTCCCGCAAAACCTCCCGCCGCGTCCAGCTTCGCACTTTGGCGAAGGACTTTGCCTCCGTCGGCGCTTTGCCATGAGGGACACGTGGTTTGTGGTAACACCAGTACGCAACGGGCAGTCCGACAACCAGCAACGTGACGGCACCGACCAGCCAGCCGAGGCGGTAGCCCCCGGAGATCGCAAGCGCCGCAAACGCGAGGGGAATCGTAGCCTCGCCACCCTGGTGCCCGAGTACGACCAGCGAAATAGCCCGGCCCCGCTCCGCAGCGAACCATCGCCCGGTTGTGGTCAGCGCAATGTGTGTCATCATGCCCTGACCAAACAGTCGCAACAGAAAAATAGCGACGACGACCATGGCAACAGAAGTCGAGTAGCCGGCGAACAATGCCGCGACGGCAAGAATTGGCACCACCAGTATGATCATTCGATGAGCGGGCACGATATCTACCAGCCTGCCAATGAACGGCAGGCAAAGTGCACTTGCCAATGTCGCAAACATATAGAGCCGGCCAAACTCGCCATGACTCAGGTCGAACGCAGCTTGCCATTCCGAAACCGACGCGGAAATGAAATACGTTTGCCCGAAACTGGAAAAATAGGTGAGCATGAAGCCCCCGGCAATCCAGCGGAAGTTGCGTCGTATGAATTCGAGCATGTAGCCTTCAATTTGCGTTGACTGAAACCAGCCCGCAATTGGAACATGAATCGGTCACTACGTGCAGAACAGTGTTTGGGCTGAAAAATGAATCTTGACAATTATCTTGAGCGTATTGCGTTTACCGGTACAGCACGTGCGGACCTGCCGACGCTGTCCGCGTTGCTAAAAGCGCACGTCTGCACCGTGCCTTTTGAAAATCTTGACGTGCAGCTGGGCCGACGGTTAGGCATTGCCCCGCAAGATGCCTACGAGAAAATCGTTGGCAGGCGACGCGGCGGTTGGTGCTTCGAACAGAACGGATTGTTTGGCTGGGCGCTTCGGGAGATCGGCTTTGAGGTTATGCGGCTCGCGGCTAACGTTATGCGCCAGGAGCGCGGCGAGCTGGCAAGCGCAAATCACCTCTGTCTGCGAGTAAACCTTCCAGGCGATGGAAACGACTATTTCGTTGACGTTGGCTTCGGCGGCAGCCTGTATGCGCCGATTAAACTGGACCAAGGCGAGCATACGCAGCCACCTTACCGCCTGGGTCTAACGAAACTGGACGACGGGTACTGGCGCTTCTGGGAAGCCAGCGGCGACGAGCCCTTCGGTTTCGATTTTCTTGTACAAGCCGGTGATGAACAGGCCATGTCGACGAGGTGCGCGTGGTTGCAATCGGACCCCTCTTCCAGCTTTGTGCAAAACCTGGTCGTGCAGCTACGCAAGCCGGACAGTCACAAGTCTCTGCGCGGGCGTGTCCTGACCATCATGACAAGTGCTGGCAAGGAATCAATATTCCTGCATTCCGCACGGGAACTCGTGTCCGTCCTGGCCGATGAGTTTGATTTGCATGTGCCAGAAGCCAGCGGACTCTGGCCCCGTATCCTGGCTCGACACGAGGAACTGTTCGGGTCGGCGCATGACGGGCCTGGCTGACCGACAGCGTTCAGTCACTCGCAAGATGTTCATCGATAATCGCGCGATAAAGCTTCGCACCGATCTCGATCAGTTCATCCGGGTAATCAAAACCGTCATCGTGTAATTGTGGCTGCTCAATTCCCGACCCGAGACCGAAGAACGCACCATCGTAGGCATCCGTAAAATAGCCGAAATCCTCGGACCAGCGAAACGCCTGATCGAGCCGCTCGACCGTCATGGCCGCCTTGGCCGCCGCCCGCTCGATTATCTTGACGCATTGCGGATTTGATGTCGTCGCTGCGAATGCCTCGTGCCAGGACAGCTCGTGTTCAAGTCCTGAAGCACTGGCGAGACTCTCGGTGAGGGCCGCGAGATGCGCGCGCACCAGCAACAGGTCTTCGCTGCGGTGTGCGCGAACAACGCCCATCACGCTGGCTTCGCCCGGCGTCGTGCCGAAGTTGGGACCCTTTTCAGCAACACCGAGTTGCGCATAACTTATGGTGCCGAGTACCGGCGCGGCAACCTGGCCTGCGAGCCCGCCCGCGAGGGAATTTACAGCGGTGACAAGTTCGGTGACCGCGAGTGACGGGTTGATTCCGTCCTCGGGATAACTCGAGTGCGATGTCCGGCCGCTGAATTTCACAATGAAGCCGACCGAGCCTTGTGCAAATAATCCGTCACGCACGAGGACCCGCCCGAGCGGGTACTTCGGCACATTGTGAAAGGCGTAAACGAAGTCCGGTGGTGTAAGCGCCTGGAAACGCGCATCCGCAATTACCGCCGCCGCTCCGGTCCCGGTTTCCTCGGCCGGCTGGAACAAAAGATAGGCACGACCGCTGGCCAGCGGATCGTCGCGCAGGCTTTCGGCAACGGCGAGCAAGGTCGCCATGTGGCCATCGTGTCCACACTTGTGGGACACCCCCTCTGTTCTCGAGCGGTGCTCGAACGTATTGCTTTCCTGGATTGGTAACGCGTCAAGTTCCGCACGTATCAGAACCGTGGGACCCGGTTTGCCGCTGTCGAATACCGCACAGATTCCGGTTTTCATCGTGCCAAGCCGGTCGATGATCGCATCAGGGCCGGCGATGGTGAGACGCCCGACAATCGCTTTCGACGTCTCTGTTTCGCGCTCGGAAAGCTCGGGCTGCGCATGCAGGGCCTTGCGGAAAGTAACTATGTCGCCCATGTTTGCTGCGCACATGCGCCTGCTCCTCGCCGAATCCTGTGCATAGTAGCAGCCCGTAAAATTGATTGTAGGAGTGGCTTCCAGCCGCGATGCGATGTCCGGTCGATCGCGCCGGAGACGGCGCTCCTGTGGCCGGGATTTCAGTTTGAATTGCGGCGAGGCGCCGCATCGCGCTAACGTGTCCTCGCCGAATGTTGGGGGGAGCACTGCATGGAAACGGTCGGAAATGCGCTAAACGCCTGGGCTACATTCATGTGGAGTACGCCCCTGGTCGTGCTTCTGGTCGGTGGTGGTGTGTTTTTTGTGCTGCACTCGCGCGGCATGCCGTATCGCTATTTTCGGCACGGCATCGAGATCCTGAGCGGCAAGTTTGACAAAGACGCCGGTGCCGCAGGCGATATCACGCATTTCAAAGCGCTCGCGACCGCGCTCTCGGGCACGCTGGGTCTCGGCAACATCACGGGAGTCGCCGTAGCGATCACCGTTGGCGGTCCTGGCGCGATCTTCTGGATGTGGGTGACGGCAGTCGTTGGCGTGGCAACGAAATTCTACACCGCATCGCTTGCCGTGATGTATCGCGGCAAGGACGACTCGGGACACCTGCAGGGCGGTCCGATGTACGTGATCCGCGAGGCATTGCCGCGGCGGTGGCTGCCACTCGCGTACCTGTTTGCTATTGCGGGCTTGTTTGGCACGCTGCCCGTATTCCAGGTCAACCAGCTGGTGCAGGTGTTGCGTGATGTGTTTGCCATACCGGCCGGTCTTGCAAGCAGTGAGCAGCACTTGGCGTTCGATTTCCTGACCGGGCTCATTCTCAGCGCGGTCGTCTTCGCTGTCGTCATCGGGCGAATCCAGCGTATTGCCGCAGTAACAAGCCGTGTTGTGCCGTTCATGGTTGTTTTCTATTTTGTACTGACCGCCGCGTTGTTATTCGTACATGCCGATGCAATACCAGCCGCGTTCGCAATGATTTTCGAAGGTGCTTTCCGCGGCCAGTCGGTGGCGGGTGGTGCGCTCGGTACGGTGATATTGATCGGTGTGCAACGTGGCGCATTTTCGAATGAGGCCGGCATCGGTACGGAAGCTCTCGCGCACGGCGCCGCGCGCACCAAAGAACCAATCCGCGAAGGTGTGGTCGCCATGATCGGGCCAGTTGTCGATACCTTGATCGTCTGCACCTGCACTGCACTCGCGATCCTGGTCACCGGCGTGTGGCAGGGGGATGCTGTCGGCGCTTCCATCACGACATTGGCATTCGAGACTACCTTTCCCCGGATCGGTAGCTACCTGCTACTGATCATGGTGTTTTTCCTCAGCATGAGCACGGTGCTTACATTTAGCTACTACGGCGCCAAATGTGCCGGATTCCTGTTCGGGACTCGCTTCGAGACCCTGTATATCTGGTTCTACGTCGCACTCATTACGCTCGGCGCGGTCGTATCACTACGAGCGGTTATAGGTCTGCTCGATGGCATGTACGCAACGATGGCTATCCCCACGATGATTTCATCCTTGTTGCTCGCACCAAAAGTGAGGGCCGCGGCACTGGATTATTTTGGAAGACTTAAAGAAGGAACCAGACTTTGAGTGTGCGGGGGCCACGACCATTGTGATGGCTCCCAGCTTTGAGTTCGTCGTCGGAACGGGCGACGAAGCAACGCTGGTGACGAGAGATTCACAACATTAGTACGTGTTGGTCGCATCAGACCAGGGCGGCGCTTAGCGGTGCAAGATGCGCCTCGTAGTTGTGCCATTGCTCAAGTGCACCCGGATAGATCGGCTGGCGGACCTGTTCGGAACTCGCCGTACGAACGGCTCGACGGGTTCGATAGAACTCGAGACATGCCGGCTCGAACTCCAGCTTGCAACACGCCAATACGCGTCGAATCTCATGCTCCGTATTGGCGACAATCGACTCATAGTCGACGAGATGGACTCGGCCGGGTAACACCACATCCCAGTGCGACATTAACGCGATGTAGTCCCGGTAGTAGCGTCCGATGTCCGTGAGGTCGTAGCTGAAATGCTGGCCATTGGCGAATAGTTGTTTGAACAGGCTGAAACCGCAGGCCATCGGATGCCGGCGGGCATCGAGAATAATCGCGTTCGGCAGGATCAGGTGGATCAGGCCGATATGGATGAAATTATTCGGCATCTTGTCGATAAAAAACGGGGCGCCCGAGCGATGCGCTTCAGTATGTGCCAGGTACTCCGCACCGAGAGCTTCAAGGTCGACGGCTGACAGTCCTGCGATGAAAACAGGGTAAGGGGTCTCGCCTGGTGGCGTATTGCCGCTGAGCCTGCGGACCATCGACATGATATCGGGAAGCTCCATCGTGCCTTCAACCTGGCTGTGGCTCGCGAGGATCTGCTCGAGCAAAGTCGAGCCCGCACGCGGCAAGCCAACGATAAAGATCGGTGCCGGCGACGGGTTGCCCGAACCGGCGTTCGAGGCGAACAAATTCGGCTGGAAGAATGCCATGATCCTTGTCGTATCGGCATGATGGGCATCTGCATCCCAGCGCGCCGTTGTTTGCCTCGCAGCGTTGCCGTTTGCATAGTGCCGAAACGATTCGTCAAATTCGCCCTTGTCTTCCAGCGCCTTGCCAAGCGCAAATGACAAGTGCACGAAATCCGCTGTCGGTAGACGAGGCTTATCCAATTGCACGCGCATCCGTGAAATCTCGGCGTCATCGAAACGAAATGTTTTGAGGTTCGAAAGGCTCCAGTAAGCCTCGCTGCAATTGGCCGGCAACTCGATAAGCCTGCGATAAGCGGCAATGGCCTCAGTATTCCGCCCGGCCGTTTTGAGGGCATGGGCCCTGCATAGTTGTGTTTGCGAGTCGTTGGGAAATCGCTTGAGTACACGCTCGTAAATTTCAATGGCCTCGTCCAGCTGGCCATATTGCGCAAGGATCGTTGCCTTTAGTAGCTGGTGATGGGGCCGGTCAGGTTCAACAGCGAGGACGCTGTCGATGACGGCAAGTGCTTCGCGAAACCTTAATCGTTTGAACAGCAGGTTCGCATAGCTGTGTCTCGCGAGCTGAAAGTCAGGCGCCAGCCGAAGGCAATGGTCAAGCAGGCTTTCGGCGTCGTCGAGACGCCCCAGGCTTAGTCCTATGTCAGCCAGCATACGGATCGCGGCAACATTCTGCGGCTCGCGTTTAAGGCATTCCCGGCACAGTTTTTCGGCGCCTGGAATGTCGCCTGCTGCCAGCGCATCGGCCGCACTGATCAGGTCCAGTTTTTCTGCAGAAAGGCTCATGACATAGCGACAGATACTGGCACGGCCAACTCAGGCTTCGCAATCCCGGCGCAGACTCTACATGAAAACTACAGATTTTCTACAGCAGCCGTCCATGGTGCGGCTCGCGCCGGCAAGCGATTCTTGTTCCACAGGCCGGCCGGCTACAGAGGAGTACTGCCTGGTTCGTTCAGGCAGGCAACGGGTGCGCCAACACCGACTGATACCAGTAGCTTGTGGCACCGCCCAAGCGCTTGATTTCGAGGACTTGTGTGATGAAAAAGAATACCGCGAAACGGATTCCACTGTACCCGGCCGTAATGGCTCCCTCTGCGGCGCTGACCTCCGCCCTGCTCGGTAGCGTGGCGCTGGGCGCTACAGGTGACCTGGACCCGAGCTTCGGTGATGTCGGTCGCCTCGGACCTATTCTTGACGGGCCGGTGTGGTCGCTTGCACCGCAGGAAGACGGCAAGACACTGCTGGCAGGCGGCATCTATTACCAATATTACTATTACTACTACACGCCAATAGTAGGCAATTTCGTCAATTTGTTGACTGCCGACGGCTCCAGCGCCCCTGAGTTTTCTGCGCCGACGCTCGAAAAGGCGCAGGTGCTTGATCTCGTCCGGCAGCCGGATGGCCGGGTCGTCGTTGTCGGCCGCAAGTTCGACGATGCGCTGACCAAATCACAGTTATTGGTCGCCCGTCTGCAATCCGATGGTTCGCTTGACCCGGCATTTGGCAGCGCCGGGGTCTTTGCACTACCGGCTGCTGCAAATAACGCCAGCGACACAGCCACATCCGTCGTACTGGACCCGGACGGGCGCATCGTTGTCGCTGGCTTGCGAGGCGGTACGGCAATCGTAGTGCGCCTGCTGCCGAATGGATCCCTGGACGATTCTTTTGCCACGTCGGGTGTATTCGACGGGCCGGAATCCTATGACTATTACGTCTTGGGCGGCGATATCCTGCGTACCGAAGCCGGTGGCTACCGGGTCACGCTGTCGAATTATGCGGGCTGCCAGGTTTTTGCGTTGACCGCCGCTGGCACATTGGACAGCGCGTTCGGTACGGCTGGAATTGCCACCGTGGCGGCGCCATCGCTACTGGCAAACGCCGTCTGCAATTCGATGACGGCTCAGCAGGACGAGCTGCTGCTGGTTGCAGGGCGTGCCGAGAACCATGGGTTTGCAGGGCGTTTACTTGCGAACGGCCAACCTGATCCTGGCTTTTCAGCGGCTGCGATCCGCGCTGCGATGTCGGACGCGACCGCAATCGCTGTGGGTGATAACGGCACAGTCCTGGTTGCCGGTCGCGGAGTGAGTGGTGCTTCCATCATGCGACTGCAGGCAAGTGGCGAACTTGATGCGATGTTCGGCAAGGCGGGGACAACCGTGATTGACCTGCAATCCGCGTATGGCGGTGATCCGGTCGTGCATGACATGTTCGTTGCTGCGAACGGCAGCGTCATGGCGGCGGGTGGTGCGGACTATAGTCAAAAAGCATTTGTCATCCGGCTGCTGGGTAGCGGCGGTGGCGATTCCCCGGGCGTTCTCGGCTGGTCGCGACAGAATACTTACACGACGGCCGAAGGCGCCAATGAGGTCGTATTGAACGTACGACGTACGGGGGGGTCGTCCGGCAGCGTGAGCCTGGCGTATCAAAGCAGCGATGCCAACTTGTCGGCAAGCAGCGCGCTTGATTATGGCGAGGTGTCGGGACGCCTCACCTGGGCCGACGGAGATTCGTCGGAACAACAGATTCGCGTACCAATACTCAGCGACAGTTCGGTTGAGCCGCCCGAGTACTTCGAAGTGCTGCTGAACGATGCCCAGGGTGGAGCCGGGCTTGGAACCAGCAATACGACCATCGAAATCGCCGCCGATGGCGGCCCGTATGGACAAATCAGTTTCACAAAACTCAATTACAACAGTGGAGAAAAGGTAGCGGCGCAGGTGGAAGTATCACGCGACTACTATTCGTCCGGCGCCGTCTCCGTAACGTTGACGCCGGTGGCCGGCACAGCGACGGCTGTCGAGGATTTCGCGGCGGACCCGGTGACGGTGAGCTGGGCTGATGGCGAGTCAGGCTGGAAAATCGCGAAAATCCCCATTGTAGACGACACGCTCGCCGAGCTGGATGAAGCCTTTAATGTGGAATTATCAAATCCAGCAGGCGGGGCTATCATTGGGCAGATATCAAACGCCACTGTCCGGATTCAGGCTAACGACCAGGTGAAACCGAATGAATCCTCGACCGGGGGTGGCAGCTCCAGCTACCTGTCATTGCTGCTGCTCGGGCTCATGTCACTTTTGCGTTCGCTGAGAATGAGGTTTCGTAGGCACAGTTAGTCCCGATGCGGGAGAATAGCTGCCGCCAGAGCGTGGGCACTTTGCGACAAGCAACCGCTTTGTGACGGAAGTCACAGTAGAGGGCGTGCGCCAGCGTAGACTTGAAAGCGTTCAAGGATGACGGAACGCAGCAATGAAAGCAGAGAAACCCTGGCTGGGCGTGTTTTTTCTCACGCTGTCAGCCTGCGGCGGTGGCGGCGGAGATGGGTCAACACAGAAGCCGGTCTCATCGAGCTTTGCACTGACCTCGGCCAATGCTGTCAAGGCAGCCGGCGCATCATGGCAGGCAGCGAGGACCAGTGAGGATTACTCCGACCTGGCAGGAGTGTCCGGCGCAGTCATCTCCAAACCCGGCAGTTCCGCGAAGCTTGCGAAATCTCTGCCCTCGCCCGCATTGCTTGAGCGGCTCTTGGCCAAGACCTCGGTCGGCCCCGAAGTACTTCCCTGCGAGCAGGGTGGCAGCATCACGATCTCGGGCGAGCTCGAGAATCCGTTGACGCTCACGCCAGGCGATTTAATCAGCGTTGATGCAAACAACTGCGACAACGGCGTGGGCGATGTCATTGACGGCCTGCTGGAAATGACGATCAATGCATTCTCCGGTGATTACTTGTCCGGCGTGTACGACCTGTCCATGACGCTCATGTTGAAGAGTTTCCAGGTTACAACCGGGACTGATGTGAAGAGCAGCAACGGTGACGTTACAGTCAGCTTAAACACGATGTCAGCGACGGCGCTTGTCACGGGTGTCAGCGGCAACTCGCTGCGGCTCGATGCCAATGCCGAATCCATGACACTGGTCGATTTTTCGAGTGCGCAACTACTGGACGTCAGTATGCAACCGGCGTCGTACACGCTGGAATCGTCCGGCACGCTCGATAGTACCCGCTTGCCGGGATCGGTAATTTACAGCACGCCTGTTACCTTCGAAGGCACCGGCAGCAGCTACCCGCACGCCGGTGAATTCCTGGTCACCGGTGAACATTCAAGCGCTCGACTGGTCGTTATCGACTCTACGAGTGTCCGTATCGACCTCGACACCGATGGTGACGGCGTGGTCGATGAAATGATCGAGACAAGCTGGGCCGAGCTGGATAAGTAAACACGGCGCGCGCTCTGGTTGCGCCGAAAACCACGCCGTAGGAGCGGCTTCCAGCCGCGAATCAAACTGCTTCGCGCCAGGATGGCGCTCCTGCGGGACCTGGATTGATTCGCGGCTGGAAGCCGCTCCTAC
>DDIS01000163.1:0-4232 GCA_002338615.1 Proteobacteria bacterium UBA1844
AACGTATTTTTCAAGCTGGGCAATATTCCTCCACGTGGAGGATTTCCTAGAATCTAATTTAAGTTTCGCGAATAGCCGCCTCCCGCGAGAGGCGGCCTATCGAAATGACGTGGAGACAAGGCTGGTCTTGGCCGACCAGCGAAGTTGAGCAGGAGGCCGGGCGACTCACTGCTGCATGAAAGTGCTGTCGTTCAAAAATAGTTTGGTCATTGCAGGTTGTGAACGACTTGCAAGCATTGCGCTGCCGCCGGTCGCCTGGTCTAGGTTATAATTTCCGCTGATGACCGAGGTTGTGTCAAAACTATTTGCGTCCAATATTTTATGGCGAAATCGGCTATCAGCGTTGCGTCAAATATGAATTCAGGTCGACGAATCAAAAGCAGGCGATTCTTCGCGTGACGGTGAAGACTTTTCATCCAGCCTCGACCCAAAGGAGCCACTGAAAGATGATTGGTTGTCTACAAAAGTTGGGAGGTATAGCCGCACTGATCGAGGCGGCATTATATGTAACAGGCTTCGGATTGTTCCTGACCATACTCGATTCCTCCGGCTACGAAGGACACGTCCAGCAGGTCGCATTCCTCGCGGAAAAGCAAATTGCATCGTACATCGCAAACCTGCTCATATATGTGGTGTTCGGCGTAGTGCTCGTGGTCCTGGCGCTAGCGCTGCACGCGCGGTTGAAGGATGGATCCCCCGCAATCATGCAGACGGCGACCGCCTTCGGTCTAATCTGGGCTGGTCTGGTCATTGCGAGTGGCATGATCGCAAACATCGGTAGCTCCACAGTCGTTGCTCTCTTTGACGAAAATCAGGACCAGGCAGTGTCGCTCTGGATAGCGATTACAACATTGCGAGAAGCCTTGGGTGGCGGGAATGAGATTGTAGGTGGATTATGGGTCCTTCTAGTAAGTTGGGCAGCGTTAAGATCAGACAAGCTGCCGAAGGTGCTGAACTACCTTGGTGCGCTGGTCGGTCTAGCCGGAATACTGACAGTTGTCCCGGCGTTTTATGTGCTAATGGATGTTTTCGGGTTAGGTCAGATAGTGTGGTTTGCGTGGCTTGGGATTGTCATGTTGCGGGAATAACCAAGCGCGACCTAGTTATCGAAAGGAGCCGTTCAAGCACGTTGTTTTTTCGGTAGTGCATTCGACAGGCCGCATTGCTTCGCGTAGTTGCCGGTGGGTTTTAACCCGATACGTCGGCAGATAGCAAGAGCAGACATTGCTGCGAAAAGTGTTTCCGAGTTGGATAATAATCCTCCTGCGGGAGCATTCCCTCGAATCAACTTTAAACATATCTTCTAGTGCGTCTCCCTCCGAACGGAATTCACTTTGCGGAGTTGTGCAAAGTATGCGAACACTAACTTCGGCAAGGCACGCATGTCAGGCTTCATCACTCACTGGCGATGAAAGCAGTTGAGGCGGGCGTCAATCTAAGTCGGCTCGTCTCGCCAAAACTGTCATGAACATACGGTGGCTGCCACATTTGGCCGACCAGCGATCGCTGCCAGGTGTTGCTCGAATCGGCAGGTGGCGACCGGAAACCGTCGGTCACCTAGCTTGCGAGGCTGCGCCGAAAGTGCTCGAATAACCTACGGTTGTACAAAAAATATAATGACTGCAGTTTGCGTGTAATGTAGATTTCGACGGGAAGGGCAGGAAAAAATCACAACAGACGGGGAAAGACATGAGCGCAAATCCGGGGTTAGCCAGAAAGTTCTTTGATGCCTGTGAAACAGGCCGCGGGTGGGGTGTCTGCAAGGAGTATTGTCATGCTGATGCAACGTTCTCAGCACAGGCAAATGTTCTAGAAGGGGTCTCCACTCTTGAAGGCTATTGCAACTGGATGCAGGGCATTTCCACAACAATGCCGGATTCGAGCTACGAGTTGAAGTTTTTCGGTGTTGATGAATCCGGTGACTCCATCGCCGCCGTCGCCGTCTTCAAGGGCACACATACTGGAGAAGGCGGACCAGTTCCACCGACAGGGAAATCCGTCGCTTCCGACTATGCCTACCACATGGTGTTTGACGGTGACCGGATAAAACATATGACAAAAGTCTGGAACGATGGAATTGCCCTGCAGCAGGCCGGGTGGGCATAGCGCTAGTCGCAGACGCTTCAATGCCGGTGAAAGGTTTTTGCGTTCGCAGGTGCCCGTTGTGACTTAGCCCTTAAATTTGCCGCCACCCGACTGGTTATTCGGGTACTTGGGAAACCGCTTGTGGGCTGCAGCAGCTGACCAGGTGAATGGATGTAGAATGGCGCCTGCTGATTTAGTGTGGTCAAACCCGATAATGTGAGAACTATAAGTGTGAGACGTACTTTCGGGAAATTAGCGTTAATCACTTCATGCGCGCTGACTGTTCCGGCATGCGAGCAGGCGACGCACCCCGAAGCAAATTCTACGGACCTTGCGGCCGCAACGGTTACGGAACTTGCCGATCGCTATTACGCGGACACGCTCGAACGAACACCCGAGCTCGCCTATTTTTCCGGCATCGATCTCACGCGTCACGACGGTATCGAAAACAACTCGCCGGACGCCAGGCAAGCTACCGAAGCGGACATCGACGACATGCTGCGTCAACTGGCGTCAGTTGATGCTGACTTGCTCGTCGGGCGAGCCGAATGGATCACGCACGCATATCTGCTGCAGGAACTGAAGTCGTCTGTTGGGCAACGCGTTTGCCGCTTCGATCTGTGGAACGTCAATCAGATGCACGGCTGGCACTTGGCTTACTCGCAGATTGCGGAGTTACAGCCGACAGGCACTCCGGAATTCAGGCAACAATCCATAGCCCGATGGTCGAAGTTCGCTCACTACGTTGATCAGGAAATCGAGTACCTGCGGCAGGGCCTGGAACAGGGCTACTCCGCCCCGAAGTCGGTCGTGCAACGCGTAATCGACCAGGTCGACGGTCTGCTTGCACCCGACATTGAGCAATCGCCATTTTATTCTCCCGCAGCCCGCGACGATGACGAGCTGTTCATTACGGGGATGCGTGACATTGTTGCCGAGCAAATCTACCCTGCTTTAAAACGCTATCGTGATTACCTTGCAAACACTTACATCAAGGGAGCCCGTGCCGAATTATCGGTTACCGCAAATCCCGACGGTCTCGCATGCTACGAAGCATCGCTTCGGGCAAATACGACTCTTGAGAGGTCTGGTAAGGAGGTTTACGAACTCGGCAACAAGGTAGTTGCAGAAAACCGTGCCAAAGTTATCGAACTTGGCCGCGCTGCCTACGGCCTGGATAATTTCAAGGCGGTTATTGACAAGGCGAATGCCGATGCTTCCGACCGTTTTACGAGTAAAGACGAAGTATTACGGTTCGCACGTGGCGCAGTTAGCCGGGCCAAAGCCGAGATGCCGGGCTGGGTCGGCAACATGCCCGAACAGGCGGTCGAAGTTGTGCCGTTTCCTGAGTATGAAGAAGGTACTGGCCGCTCCGCGCACTACAGGCCGGGCACTGCAGAACGAGCTGCCGAGTATCGCATCCCCCTGTTTCGGCCCGAAGAACAGTCTCGTGGCAATCTTGAAGCAACTGCGTTTCATGAAACATGGCCTGGCCATCACTTACAGGTTGCCGCGGGACAGGCGATGGAAGGAATGCATCCGATTACCCAACTCATCTGGTTTTCAGGACCAGGCGAAGGTTGGGCGCGATACGCGGAGGCATTGGCCGACGAAATGGGCCTGTACGAGACCACAACAGGGCCGATAAAGCGTCGTGCCTGGCCTGCGCGTGGCATGGTCGTTGATCCGGGTATTCACCTGTTCGGCTGGTCGCGCGAGCAGGCCATCGAGTACATGGTGGAATCCGGGCGATTTTCGGACGATCGTGGCGACGAAATGGTCGATCGCATCGCAATTCTTCCGGGTCAGCTTACCGCATACGATTCAGGGGGTCTTGAAATTCTGGCGCTTCGCCGACTAGCGGAAGACGCTCTGGACAACGACTTCGATATCCGCGAATTTCACGACCGAATACTGGAGAATGGCACTATCCCCCTGGTGCAGTTGCGAACCCATATTGAAGCCTGGATTACAGATCAGGCGGCACGAAACTGAGAAAGACCGTACAGATCAAAGAGCTTGCTGCACTGGAAACGGCAGAGCAATTTGATGCATATAGGGGCTGATTGATCACCCGGAGGCGACTCACCGGCCCTTAGCCGACCCTGGGTGCGCTCCCGAATATTTGCTTAACGGCCGCGGCGGAG
>DDIS01000163.1:4346-9173 GCA_002338615.1 Proteobacteria bacterium UBA1844
GGCCGCCGCAGAGATGGGAGTTGTTGGAGTTAGTGCATCCGGAGATGAGCTGAAATCTTGCAGATCTAAAAATATCGGCTACTCTAGTCTTCGACAATTACAACAAACAACGCCATACCGTCTTGACTATCGATTGAGTGCTGCGCGCTCGAGCTACAGGGTCACAAGCTGCGTGAGGCCATTCTTTCCGCCAGGCGGGTGAAGGGGATAGCCATGATTCGCACACGCGGGCTCGTATCAGTCCTGGTTTTTTTTAGTATTTTCCTTGCAACGGGCAGCCATGCCCAGTCGCTGTCAACCACCGCCGATACGGCGCTGCGCCAGTCATCACCAAATACACCCAGCGGCAATGATGGCTGGTTGCACATAAATTCGCGCACCAGTGTTTTGCTAGCGTTTGAACTGGCAGGCGCCGAGCGGCCGGTTGCGGCAATGCTTCAGGTTCAAAGCGTCCGTGCCGCCTTTCGAGGTGCGGGTGTGGTTGAGATCGTAGAAGTTGTCAACCCGTGGACGGAAGGCGAAGTTACCTGGGCCAACGCAGTGACAACGGGGCGTGTGGTCGCATCGAAAGCAGTGAACGCTGCGCAAGGTGGGCAGGTGATATCGTTCGACGTATCGTCCTTGGTCAACGACTGGATCCGCAATCCCGGGCAAAATTTCGGGCTGATGTTACGCGCTCGGGATGCGAACATAAACATGGCGATACGTTCGCGTGAATCACAAGGTGGCGCGTCTTCGGCGCGACTGGTGTTAAGCAATAGCAGCAACACGGCATCGGCAAATGTCGTGACAGTAGCGCCCGAAAACGGCGACTACGACAATCCTGTCGCGGCAGCTGCCAATGCGCATGAAGGCGATACCTGGTGCGACCGGCGTGTGGAATCGCTGTGCAAAATAATCATCGAGGCGGGTACCTACGAGATTACCGGACCTATAGTGCTCGATGGCGTGAGCTTGCTTGGTTATGGACCTGCACTTAGCGTGTTACGGGCTGCGCCGGGCGTCCGGACTGTCGTCCAGATCAACTCCGAGGAATTATCAACCGTCGCCAATCTGACCATTGTTAACGACCAGGCCTCCAGTAACCTGGCGCACTCCGCGATATCCGCAACTGACCCGGAGCTGGGCGGTGGCAGAGTCCGGGTCGAATCGACGAAAATCATGGTGGGCAGTGGCGGTGCCGCGCGAGGTATTGAGGCAGGCGAAAGCTGGGTGGCCGACAGCGATATCAAAGTGACGGCGGATAACAGCGCGGCAGGAATACACTATTTGACGCGATACGAGAGCGATGAATACGAAACCAGTAGAGCGAATGTTAGTGACTCGAATATTGATGTCGAGGGAGGGGGAGCAACCGCAGGCGTAACTGCCGACCGTACCCGGATTTACTCAAGTATCGTGCGCGTTTTTCTCTACAACTATGGCGATCGGGTAGTCGGCATAGAAGCCAATAGCCGGGAGGACCCGGATTTAGAAATAATCGATTCCGATATTCGGGTCTCCAGTGCCAGTCTTGCCGACGAAGGCAGGGTGGCGTCACTCTATGCTAACTTCTACTGCAGTGGTGAAATCCGGCATAGCACGCTTCATTTGTCCAGCAGCGACAACGATGGAATTGCGCTCGAGGTCATCGACGGCGACAGCGGAACCTGTCCTGTAATAATCGACAATTCGGTGCTAACCGGGACCCTGTACCTACCGAGCAGCAACGACCGGGGTACCGTTGTTACGATTAACAACAGCCGCATTGACGCGGACGTATCCATCCGTGCATCGGATAACTACGATATCCGCATCGGATCCAGCCAGCTAAGCGGTGCTATCGAGTTGAATGGAGCAACGATTGCCTGCGCCGGCGTGCACGACGAAAACTACCGTCCGCGCGGTAACGCGTGTGAGCGCGAGACGGACTAAGTTATATGTGTTGCAGGTGGCGCCTGTATCAGTGACATTCAGGACGAAGTGGCGGCGGGACAAGCCCGCCGCCTGATATTGCTCCTCTCAACCGTCAGTCTCGAATCTTCGCCGCGCGAATGCTTTTTGCCACGTATACGCGAGCGTCGTCACATTCGTCGATGTCGCCAAAGATTTCCCTCGACAGCTCTCGTCCTCCGCCATTGGCAATAGCTTCGAACTGGGAACCGATCTCGCCAAAGTCGCTGTAAGAAAAAATAACCTTGTAGTCGAATCCGGCATCACCGCCGCCAAACATCGGCATCCAGTGATAATAGGCAGCTTTGGATTTGGTCTTGACGAGGTGGTCTGCCCATTTCAGTTCCGCCGCCTTGATATCCGCGTACTTGTGTCCCTCGTTCAGCTCGCAATTCATCATGGTGATGATTCCCGACGCCGGCGTGCCGCTCGGGGGTGCCTTGTACATGGCCGATGAGTACGCTACGTGCGCGTTACAGTCGACCACTTCGCCGAATGCCGCATTCAGTTCCCCACCGTTCGAGATCCAGTCCTGCAGGCCCTTACCCATGGCATGGCCGTCCTTGTAGGCACCCAGCCAGAGAACGTCGAAATCCTGCTCGGTGCCGAAGAAAAACGGCGTCAGTAGCCAGGCCGCGTAGTCATTCGTGTCCCGGTCATCTGCGTACTTGTTCCAACGCTCGACGACCTTGTCCAGGTCCGCGCTTCCCTTACCGTCCTTGTAGCTGCAGGCATATATCTCGACAGGCAACACCTTCCCCATACCTTTGGCGCTGACCTGGGCGAACCCCGGCCCGGCGGCCAGCAGCAGCCCGGCGAAGGCCGTGCACACTACGAATTTCAGCTTGTTCATGATTTTCCCCTATTCGAATCATGGTTGTTTTTTTTGGCGCCAGGATTGGCACCAGTGCTGACGACTATATACCTTTCAGCAACGAAGGACCGGGAGGCCCATCGCTACGGCGCAACCCCGGGACTGGAAAGTGGGCGCTGGGGCCGGATTTGGAGTCTCTGGGCCAAATGTGGAGTCTTAAGAGCGATTCGTGCGCTGGTCGGGTCTTGTGCCTTCGTCCACGTAGCGGCGAAATTCCGAGCAAGCTGCGTTGCGATGTTCTAGTGACAACTCATTCGGGTGATTATCGTGAAAATCGGTCCATTCCACACACTTGCGAAACAGCGCCTGCCCAAGCGGTGAATCGAGGCGCTCTTGCGCCTCACTGCCTACCTTGCCAGCCAGCGTGTCCGTCAGTCGCTGTTGCATTTGCTGCGTATTCAAGTCGCCTTGCCGCTCGAGGGCTGACAGCTCGTCCGCTGTCACTGCCTGCTCCGCGCGCCAGCTGATCAGCGCGTAGCCGCCTAGTGCCAAAAGCAAGGCGACTACCGTACTCGCGACAATCAGCCTGCTCGTTTTGTCGTTCATGGCGAAAAATTGCACTCCCGTTACAGTGCGACCAATTCTACTAGCGCGAGCGGTCCTTTGCGCGCACCGGCAGGCCGAAAACACTCGCATTTCATGAGTTTCAGCAGCTTTCCGGTCGCTTCGTTGTGTCTGCTGCGCCGAATATGGATAATCGCGCCCGGTTCGCGTCGGCTGCCCCGCGACGGTTAGTTGTGAACTCCGCCAGGCCCGGAAGGGAGCAACGGTAGCAACAATGCCGGGTGCCGGGGAATAGCTGGCGCGGACCACTCTATTTTGCGCCGCGACGGCCTTGCGGCCCGGCGCTGGTCAGTTACACTGATCACCACATTAAAGAAGCACTTCCGGGCTAAATCACGCAATGAGTTATCTCGTCCTCGCGCGCAAGTGGCGCCCCAAAACCTTCGCTGACACGGTGGGCCAGGAGCATGTACTAAAGGCCCTCGTGAATGCGCTCGAATCGGGCCGGCTGCACCATGCCTATCTTTTTACGGGCACGCGCGGTGTAGGCAAGACGACCATTGCCCGGATTCTCGCCAAAGCCCTGAACTGCGAGCAAGGCGTAACGGCCGAACCCTGCGGGGAGTGCAGTGCCTGCCTCGAGATTGACGAGGGGCGTTTCGTCGACCTGATCGAGGTCGATGCGGCATCGAAAACCAAGGTGGACGATACGCGCGAGCTACTCGACAACGTTCAGTACTCGCCGGCCCGCGGCCGTTACAAGGTGTATCTCATAGACGAGGTACACATGTTGTCGAAGAGCTCTTTCAACGCGCTCTTGAAAACCCTGGAGGAACCGCCGCCGCACGTCAAGTTCCTGCTCGCCACGACGGACCCGCAGAAGTTGCCAGTTACCGTCTTGTCCCGCTGCCTGCAGTTTAACCTGAGTCGCTTGACGCCAAAATTGATGGCGGATCGCCTTGCGTCTATTTGCGACGCTGAAAATGTTTCGGCCGAGACCGGTGCGCTGAACGCGATTGCGCGTTCAGCCGACGGCAGCATGCGTGATGCGCTCAGTTTGCTCGACCAGGCAATCGCTTATTGTGGCGGCACGGTCGATGCCGAGTCGGTCGCTATCATGCTGGGTACGATCGATCGCGATCATGTAGTCCGACTCATAGACCTGCTGGCGAGCGGTGATGCAGCGGTGCTCCTTCGAGCCGTCGCCGATATTGACGGACAATATCCCGACTATGGACGCTTGCTCGAGGATATTGCGCGCTACCTGCAACGTATCGCCATCCACCAGGTGATCGGTGCAACTGATTACGACGACGAGTACGACAGCAACGTCCTCGCGGATCTTGCCGACAGGATATCGCCTGCAGATGTGCAGCTGTTCTACCAGACCGCGATACTCGGCAAGCGCGATATACACCTGGCGCCGGACCCACGGAGCGGTGCGGAAATGAGCCTGCTGCGCATGCTCGCCTTTCGACCAGCAGGCAGCGGCGACTCTGCGCCCGCCGCGGCGGGCG
>DDIS01000117.1 GCA_002338615.1 Proteobacteria bacterium UBA1844
AGCGTTTGAGCGCGCTCCTCGAGTGAGCGCCGGCCGAGCTTTGCAAGCTGCTGCGCAACTGAATTGACCATGCGCAGCCAGTCATGCCGGTCAGGCACGGCGAGCTCGGCGGCACCGGAGGGCGTCGGCGCGCGAACGTCCGCGACAAAGTCGGCGATGGTAAAATCGACCTCGTGCCCTACGGCCGAAATGAGTGGAATCGGACAGGCGAAAATCGCACGGGCGAGCGCCTCGTCGTTAAAGGCCCAGAGGTCTTCGAGCGAGCCGCCGCCGCGCGTGAGAATCAAGAGGTCGCAATCGGCACGCTTGACGGCTCTTTCCAGGGCGGCCCTGAGTTGTGCCGGCGCATCCGTACCCTGCACCGCACTGGGGTAGATCAGGACCGGCACCGACGGAAAACGCCGGCCAAGGACGCTCAATACGTCGCGGATGGCAGCGCCGCTCGGTGACGTTATCACGCCGATACGTGTTGGCAATGTTGGCAAATCCTGCTTCGTGTCGGCGTTGAATAGCCCTTCGGACTGCAGTTTGCGTTTCAGGCGGTCAAATTCGCGCTTTAATGCGCCTTCGCCCGCCGGCTCAATTTGTTCCACCACAAGCTGGTAGTCACCACGTGGCTCATAGATTGCTACACGGCCAAAGGCCAGTACCTTGTCACCATTTTTGAAGCGGATCGTCGGGCCGCGCTGCCGCTGGCGAAAAAAAGCGGCGCGTACCTGGGCACTGTCGTCTTTAAGCGTGAAATAGAGGTGGCCGGATGCAGGTCGCGCAAGATTCGAAATTTCACCTTCGACCCAAAGGCGCGCCATACCCGAATCGAGCAGCTGTTTGACCTGGCGATTCAGCTGGCTGACTGATATCGCCAGCAATTCGGGCGCTTTTTCAGGCAAATCATTCACGCAGCCGAGTATACCCGTTTACCCAATTTTCCGAGCAGCGTAGAATTGGCCGATTAAGCATTCTGCATGCGGCAACGCAAACGGTCAGACAGGATGCAGCAACTGCGCTGCAGACTCCCGGCCTGGCGTATAAATTTGCCGAATAATCGAGGCGGTAACTTCATGAGCGACAGCACCAGCGACGGCACGGTTCATTCCAACCCCACTTCACACTTGCGTATTGCCGCCGAGTCCCTGACGTTCGATGACGTGCTGCTGCAGCCCGGCTACTCCGACGTGCTACCGCGGGAAGTAGACCTCAGCACGCAGCTGACTGCGGAAATTCGCCTGAACATTCCCATTCTCGCAGCGGCGATGGACACGGTGACGGAATCGCGCCTCGCGATCGCACTGGCGCAGGAAGGTGGGCTTGGTGTCATTCACAAGAACATGTCCATTGAAGAACAGGCGCGCCAGGTACTGGCCGTGAAGAAGTTTGAAAGCGGCATCGTGCGAAATCCAATTACGGTCGATCCGTCGATGACTATCCGCGAGGTGCTTGAGCTGACGGGCTCGATGGGTATTTCCGGCGTACCGGTTGTCAGCGAACGCCAGACGGTCGGCATCGTCACGCACCGTGACCTCAGGTTCGAGACCCGTTTCGATGCGCCGGTCTCCTCGGTCATGACACCGCAGGACCGCCTCGTTACGGTCAAAGAAGGCGCGGACAAGAACGAGGTCCTGTCGCTGCTGCACCGGCACCGGATCGAAAAAGTGCTGGTTGTCGATGAAAATAACGAACTCAAGGGCATGATTACGGCCAAGGACTTTCAGAAGGCAAAAGATTATCCGCGTGCCAGCAAGGACCCGAGCGGCGCGCTGCGAGTTGGCGCGGCCGTCGGTACCGGCCAGGACACGGATGAACGCGTAGCGGCCCTGGTCGAGGCGGGTGTCGATGTGATTGTCGTGGATACCTCGCACGGTTTTTCGAAAGGCGTGCTGGAGCGCGTACGTCGCTTGAAAACGATGCATCCTGATGTGCAGGTCATTGGCGGCAATATCGTGACGGGGGATGCGGCCCTGGCGCTGGTCGAGGCCGGAGCGGACGGCGTCAAGGTCGGCATCGGTCCCGGCTCGATATGTACGACCCGAGTCGTGGCCGGGGTTGGCGTACCGCAGATATCGGCAATTGCGGAAGTCGCCGCAGCGTTGAAAGGCAAGGGCATCCCGTTCATCGGCGATGGCGGCATTCGCTACTCAGGTGACATTGCCAAGGCGCTCGTCGCAGGCGCGTACTCGGTCATGATTGGTGGTCTGTTCGCGGGCACCGAAGAATCGCCGGGCGAAGTCGAGCTGTTCCAGGGCCGTTCCTACAAGTCGTATCGCGGTATGGGCTCGGTTGGTGCGATGGGGCGGTCACACGGCTCGTCCGACCGCTATTTCCAGGACACCACCCAGGAACTCGAAAAGCTCGTACCCGAAGGCATCGAAGGACGTGTTGCTTACAAAGGCAGTCTCGTTGCGATCGTGCACCAGTTGATCGGCGGTGTACGCGCCGCGATGGGCTACACGGGCAGCAGCACAATTGACGAGATGCGCACCAAACCGAAGTTCGTACGCATCACGAGCGCGGGAATGACGGAAAGTCATGTACACGATGTGACGATAACCAAAGAGGCGCCGAACTATCGGACCAAGCTGACATGAGCCAGGCAGCGACGACGCGCGATCAGTCGCGGCCCGACATTCACGCACACCGCCTGTTGATCCTGGATTTCGGCGGGCAGTACACGCAGCTGATTGCCCGGCGCGTACGCGAATGCGGTGTGTACTCGGAGATTCATCCCTGGGATATGTCGGAAGATGACTTGCGTGCCTTTGCGCCGTCCGGTGTGGTGCTCTCAGGTGGTCCCGAATCAGTCAATCTCGACGCGCCGCCGCGCGTCTCCCCGGTTGTTTTCGAGCTGGGTGTGCCGGTGCTCGGCATTTGCTACGGCATGCAAACCATGGCGGCGGAACTTGGTGGCAAGGTTGCAGCATCGGCTCATCGCGAATTCGGCTATGCAGAAATTCAGCCGCGCGAGTCAGGCTTGTTTGGTGGTTTAAGCGACGCTGATGGAGACCAGCCGCTGCTGAAAGTGTGGATGAGCCACGGCGATCGAGTCGAATCAGTACCCGAGGGCTTCGTCGTGACCGCAAGCAGCCCCAACTCGCCGCTGGCTGCGATGGAAGACCCGCGGCGACATTTTTATGGCGTGCAATTTCACCCAGAAGTCACGCACACGCCGCAGGGTCAGCGCATGATTGAGCGCTTTGTGCACGATGTTTGTCACTGCACAGGCGACTGGACGCCGGACAATATTGTTGCCGATGCCATCGTGAAAGTGCGTGAACAGGTCGGGGGCGGCAAGGTATTGCTGGGTCTGTCGGGCGGCGTGGATTCCTCGGTCGTCGCCGCGTTGTTGCACGAAGCCATCGGCGATCAGCTGGTCTGTGTCTTCGTTGATCACGGGTTACTGCGATTGAACGAAGGGGACCAGGTGATGTCGACCTTCGCCGAGCACTTCGGCGTAAACGTGATACGTGTTAATGCGGCTGACGATTTTTTTGCGGCACTCAAAGGCGTGAATGATCCTGAGGAAAAACGCAAGATAATTGGTGCACAGTTCGTCCGGATCTTCGATGAAGAGGCACAGAAACTCGCAGGCATCGAGTGGCTTGCGCAGGGCACAATTTACCCGGATGTTATCGAATCCGCAGGCTCGAAGACGGGCAAAGCGCATGTCATCAAGTCGCACCACAATGTCGGTGGGCTACCCGCGAACATGCGCATGTCGTTGATCGAGCCCTTGCGTGAGCTGTTCAAGGACGAGGTCCGCAAGATCGGCGTCGAGCTTGGCTTGCCGCGCGAGATGGTGTATCGCCACCCGTTCCCGGGACCCGGACTCGGGGTGCGCGTGTTGGGCGAGGTCAGACCCGAATACGTCCGCCTGCTGCAACTGGCGGACAACATCTTTATTGAAGAGCTGCGTCGGCACGACCTGTACGACGAAACCAGCCAGGCCTTCGCGGTATTCCTGCCGGTGCGCTCGGTCGGTGTGATGGGTGACGGGCGCCGCTACGATTTCGTCGTCGCTTTGCGCGCCGTTGAAACTGTCGATTTTATGACGGCACGGTGGGCGCGCCTGCCGTATGAATTTCTCGAACTTGTGTCCCTGCGTATCATCAACGAAGTGGATGGTATCTCCCGCGTCACCTACGACATTTCCGGCAAGCCGCCAGCCACTATCGAGTGGGAGTGATGGGAATTAGTAAATCATTGAAATATAAAATAAAAATAAGCTCAATTGATAATATAATCTGCATCATCAATGGTGTTTTTAATGGTATTTCTCGGGGGTTGCAAAGCAAAAACCAACGATGCCATGAGTGGCAGAATGGCGCTGTCATGGTATCGAGGGTGCCCAACTGAGCTGATAGTTCTATGACCGACCTGAGAGCCATAGAGTGCAACACCGCGGTTCCTAAACTGAGTCAGGGTATCCTGTGTTTTTTAGAAACTTCTCGACAGGAAGGGAGTTGAATCCGACCGCACAATGCCGTGGGTGAGGGCATGACGAAATCCTCGAAACAGAAATGGATCTTCCCCGCACGCTTCCGTACTGGAGCCTATAGCTGGAAATCCTCCAGGTTAGCTTGCCAACGACTTCGCGAAGCTGTTTCCGAAATCAAAAAGGTTGCGAAGAAAGAGCCTGATCTCGCCGCAGAAGGCTCTGTTCGCCTGATAGAAAAGCTTTGGCCTGCCTTGGAGCATGTGGACAGTTCCAGCGGTGCCTTGGGTTCCGCAGTGAACAAAGCACTTTATGACCTGATTCCCTTAATCATCAATGCGCCGGCTGAAGCCAATACGCGCGACAAATGGCTCGAACGGGTATGGCTGGCCATGGAAGATGATGGCGTCGATTACCTTGGCCCGGTGGGTGACCGCTGGGGCGAGCTATGTGGATCGCTGGAAACAGCCAATCAGTGGGCAGAGGAATTGATGCCAACGCTGAAGTCGTGCTGGACTGACCCGAATCCGGGTAACTATTTTCATGGTGCAACGGCCTGTCTGTCCTGTCTGTTGGTGGCCGGACGTCACCAGGATCTGCTTGACCTGCTGGCGCTGGACCGCAAACCCTTCTGGCATTATCGCCGTTATGGTGTCGAGGCACTGCTGGCGATGGGCAAGAAATCAGAAGCCCTGAAATACGCCGAGGCGTCCAGAGGACTGAATCAACCGGATTCGGTCATTGATCAGGCCTGTGAAGAAATCCTGATCTCTTCGGGCCTCCATGATGAGGCCTATCGGCACTATGGGTTGAGGGCTGCCCAGGGCAATTCCTACGTCGCGCGGTTTCGCGCTGTGGCAAAACGCTATCCCATGATGGCGCCGGCCGACATTCTCGCAGATCTGATCAAGACCACACCGGGGGAAGAGGGCAAGTGGTTTGCCACGGCCAAGGATTTGCAACTCTACGAGTTCGCCTTGCAGCTCGTTGGCCAGAGCCCTTGCGAGCCGAAGACCCTGACCCGGGCAGCGAGAGATTTTCTTGAATCGGAACCTGAGTTTGCTCTCGGTGCGGCAATGGCAGCGCTTCGCTGGTTGAACGAAGGGTGGGGATATGAAGTGACCAGCGTCGATGTGATAGATGCTTACGACCAGGCGATGGATGCTGCAACCCGCTTGAATAAGGCTGACGACGTCGCCGAGCGGATCCGGCAGCTCGTTGAGGCAAACGACAATTCCGGTGCACAGAACGCGGCGAGACAGCTTGTTCGCCAGACCTTGCAGGGGCGAGTGCGAGACTATGGGGACGACAATTCCCCCGTGGCATAAAATGGATCGTTGTTCGGGTATTGATAAAGGTAACTTATATGTTACTATATGGGGCATATGACAGAGGTTAGGGAATACCTCGATGCTGAGGGAAACAGTCCTTATGGCAAATGGTTTGATCGTCTGAATGTGACCGCTGCGGTCAAGGTGACGACAGCAGTCCATCGGATCGAGCAAGGAAATTTCTCTAATGTGAAAGGTGTTGGCGCCGGCGTCTATGAGTACCGGATTGATTTTGGTCCTGGTTATCGAATCTACTTCGGCAAGGACGGGGATCGGTTGGTGATATTGCTAGCGGGCGGTACCAAGAAGCGCCAGGACGCGGATATTTCCGACGCAAAAGGGCACTGGCGCGATTATAAGCGCCGGAAACGGCAAGAGGTGTAAAGATGGCTCTGACAAAAGATTTTAAGGACACCATACAGGCACGCGCCCAAAGGGATCCTGCGTTCCGTAAGGCCCTGCTGCAGGAAGGGGTCGAATGCCTGCTCGCTGGTGACGTCGATACCGGCAAGGCAGTGCTGCGTGACTATATCAATGCGACGATCGGATTTGAGGAGCTCTCCCAGGTGTTCGACAAGTCGAGCAAGAGTCTCATGCGTATGTTCGGGCCAAAAGGGAACCCCCAGGCGAGCAACCTGTTTGCGGTGATCCATTACCTGCAGGAGCAGGAAGGGATTCACCTGGAGGTCAAAGCCCGGAAGGTTGCCTAGAGTGCGGTGTGGCGGTGCTCAATCTGCAATTTTTTCGAGCACTTAGAAGGATTTTCTAAGCATGGTATTTTTCATGGTATTACCGATTATCAGGAAAATAAGCCATTGAATATAAAAGACAAAAAAGGCTTATTGATAATAGAGTGGGAATAGGGGGTCGACACGACCCCCGTACTCGTTTCAGTTGGTAACGACAACCCCCGGTGGTCCCCACGTGCCCTTGCCAGGTGGCAGCACAGAGGAGGCGTCACTTGCGGGCTTGGGCCAGTACATGCGTAGTGCCAGGTAGATAGGGCCGTCAGGCGCCGGCAGCCAGTTCGACTCCTTGTCCTTGCCGGGCGATTCATGCTGAATGTAGATAGTCAGCGACCCGTCGGAGTTCTTTTTCATGTCTGGCAGCATTGGCGAATTGACCAGGTAACGGTTGATCGGGTTTTCGACCAGCAGCTGACTGTCACCGTAGTACATGGTCACAGACCAGAACGCGTTGACCGGTGGCAACGAGCCGGCGGGGAAGGTGAGGGTGTAGTTGTGCTTGCTGCCATCCAGGATCTGGCCCTTGGCATCGGTCCGGCCCAGAAGGTACATCGCCTCGGAGGCGTCGTTACCGTAGATCCCGGCCTTGGCTCCGGCCGCACGCTTGAGCCAGTCGCCGTCGTAGAAATCGCCGTCGCCCCACAGCGATCCGACCTGCCAGCCATTGACGTCGGTGGCGCCCCCGGCCACGAACGCGTTGACTTTGGCGTCGCCGGCCTTCATCCCCTCGGCCATCGCCTGCTGTTGCTCCGGCGAAAAGCTGTTCATGTCGAAGGTCTTCCCGGGACCCACGCCGATCTTGGCCAGTTTGGCGCGGATATCCTTGTCTTTGGCGGACTCCGGTATGTAATTGAGCGCGGCGCTGAGGTAGCCCCAGAAGTGGTCTTTGACCCCGGCCGACGTTGCGGGCAGGAAGTCGATTTCCGGCGCCGCGGCTGGCGCGGGCTTGCCCTGGAATGCCGACAGGGTCTGGATTTTGTACCCGGCCTGAATCTTTTCCACGTTGGGCATGTCCTTGGCATTCAACAGCTGGGTGCGGAAAGCGACGAGCATGAACGGCGTCGTCGAATGGAAGACCTTGCCGACGCCCGCCGGCTTTTCGCCGTGCCAATCGGGGCCGACAACCGCATAGGAGCCTGCTTTGTTGCCGGTTGCACGGCTGCCGATGTAGCCAACGTTGTAGACGTTACCGTCGATCAGTTGTGCGGAGTAGTAACGGCCCTTGTCGACCTCGGGGACCGAGATCACGACAGGTTCGGCACGCAGGTCGAGCCAGGCCAGCGAGTACGGCGTATCGCTGTTCGGGCTGAGAACCGCGGTGTCTTTGTAGGTGAAGAGGCGCGGCTCGTTCTTGATGTGGTTGAACGGTGCCTTGTACTGGCTCGTATTCTTGTCGACGGCATATTCGTTCATGATCGCGTAATTCATGACCAAAGGCAGACCGTAGATGTAGCCTTCCTCGGCGAGCGCCTTGAGCTGTTCGATGGTCAAACCATCCGCTTTTGTTGCAGACGTTGTCGTGTCGGAGCTTGCCATGGTGTCGGCCGGGGCCGAAGTGGTTGCCGTGGTGTCGGCTTTGTTGCAGGCCGTTAGCATAGAAAGCGCAAACACGCCAGCCATGGCTAGTTTGAAAGTAGTGTGACGGAATATTTTCATTCTGATGACTCCTGGTTCATACCTTGGTTTGTGCTGTTCCGGGTGCTTGTCAACCTGACCTTTATTTGAATTTTTGGAAAACAGGTTAGCTGAACTTTCGAATGCAAGTATTTGCGCTTTGTACTTAAGAATGGATGATCGTTGAATAATGCGAATTCTGTCAACTAGAACATTGATTTCTGGTTTTCACGTCCTGGACGATCTCCTGGCGAACAAGACCTCCTGGCGCACAACTAGAAAGCGCCGATCAAGGTGTGATGGCTGGACGCTTACGATACCATGACTCGAGAATATAAGCTCTCTATGAGGAAAATTACGGAGGAAGATTACGCAAACGAATTGGGCGGAATTATGGGGTGATATTTTACAGCTGATGGTGTGGAAAGTCCGGGCGCGCCAGAAATCCGGACGTAGTGCGCCAGTGTAGTGTGCCAGTGTAGTGTGCCAGTGTTAGATTCGAAATCTTGGGTTACGAAAAGGATTCAGTGCGTGGAAATTTATTGCGGAACAAGACTGAATCGTATGCGGCTGTCCGTGTAATGGCCGGCCCGGGCAAACGGCAAAGACAATTGGATGACTTATGTTACCGGCGATATTCCAACTGGAGACTATGATCCGGACCGACCCGCGAATATTGGTATCGGGCACGCCGCCGTTAATGTCGGCGGTGGCTACACCTATTTCGATCCGGCGAAGGGCCGCGAATTCTCAACCGTTATTCAATGGCCTCAAGTCCAGCGTCGCTTCGAAATGAACTGGTCCGACACTGATATCGCGTACATGCGCGCAGCGCTTGCCGAGGCTGAACGCAGCGGAGAGCTTGGCGAGATACCGGTTGGCGCCGTGGTGGTTCGGGGCAGCGCCATCGTTGGCACCGGCCACAACCGCAGCATTGTCGATTGCGATCCATCCGCACATGCGGAAATTGTCGCGCTTCGAGCAGCGGCCAAAGCAGGGCGGAATTATCGCCTGAACGGCGCGAGTCTTTTTGTAACGCTCGAACCTTGTGCGATGTGTATTGCCGCTGCGGCACAGGCCCGCGTTACGCGCGTAGTATTCGGCGCGTACGACAAGAAGGCCGGGGCAGCGGGTTCTGTTATAGACCTGACCGAGAGCAATGCGCTGAATCATCGCATGGAAGTGAACGGCGGCGTGCTGGCAGAGGAGTGCGGGGCGTTACTGCGCCGTTTTTTCGAAACAAAACGCGGCGATCCGTAGGAGCGGCATCCTGCCGCGATCCGATCACCGACATCGCGCCGGGGACGGCGCTCCTACGGTTTGGGCTTCGCTTCACGTAGGAGCGGCATCCTGCCGCAATCCGATCACCAACATCGCGCCGGGGACGGCACTCCTACGGTTTGGGCTTCGCT
>DDIS01000114.1:0-14997 GCA_002338615.1 Proteobacteria bacterium UBA1844
CTCCTACGGTTTGGGCTTCGCTTCACGTAGGAGCGGCATCCTGCCGCAATCCGATCACCAACATCGCGCCGGGGACGGCACTCCTACGGTTTGGGCTTCGCTTCACGTAGGAGCGGCATCCTGCCGCGATCCGTTACTCGCTGATTGCCAGCACCGCGTCCTGATCGAGACCCTGTTCCTGGTCCGTTAGCCACACCAGGATCTTGTAGTACGCGCGAATATTGTTCACGTACAGCACTGGCTCCCAGCCACGTGCATAGCCATAGGGCAACTTCGAGTACCACTTGCGTTGTGCAAGCAACGGCAGCGCATTGGAGGTGTCCACCCAGGAGTCGGGGTCGCCACCGAGTTGCTCGACGATCAGGCGCGCATCTTTAACGTGATTGAAGCCGACGTTGTACGCAGCCAGCGCCATCCAGGTGCGGTCCGGCTCATCAACGGTATCGGCAACGCGCTCGGTCTGACGTGCAAAAAACTGTGCGCCACCGTAAATACTCGTGTCCGGATCAACGCGGTCATCAAGCCCGAGGTACGCGGCCGTGTCCTGTGTCAGCATCATGATGCCCTTGACGCCGGTCGGTGATACCGCATGCGAACGCCAGTGTGATTCCTGGTAGCCAATCGCGGCAAGCAGGCGCCAGTCGATACCCCATTCAGCGGCCGCTTTTTCGAAGGATTCGCGGTAGCGTGGCAGGCGGCTCTCATAGTGCCGAATGAAATTCCGCGTGCCGACGTAGTCGAATTTTTGCGTATGCCCGTAGTAACGATCATGAATGCGATCGAGCGTGCCATCGCGTTCGAGCCCGATCAGAAAGTCGTCGGCGCGCGCCAGCAAACTGTTGCCGGATTCCTTGGTGAATGCCCATGCGAGCGGGTCACCGACCTGCAGGTCAAAGGCAACGCGCAGGTCGGGCTGAAAGTTACGATGGATATTGAAATCGGTGCTGTCTGCAATCGTGTAGTCGATTTCATCGGAGGCGACTTTTTCCAGCAACTGCGACATGTCGTCGTCCGCATTCTCGGTCCATTCCAGCTCGGGATATTCCAGCTTGAGGCGCGCCAGCATATCCGCGTGACTGCTGCCCGCAAGTACCTCGATGCGGGACCCTATGATGTCCTCGACGCTGTGAGGCTTTCCTTCTCCCAGCCGATAAATAAGTTGCATGTCGACAGTTTCGTAGGGATGACCGAAGTTCAGGAATTGCTGGCGCGACTTCGTTATTGAAAGCCCCGCAGCAGCCATGTGCACGTGGCCGGACATCAGGAGCGGGACGATTTCCGAGACACTGGCGACCGACTCGAGTATCAGCGCAACGCCCAGGTCGTCGGCAAAGGCCTGTACCAGATCGAACTCCGGCCCCGACGGCCCATCAGGACCAACCACATAGGAAGACGGGCTGTCGCGCGTGACAACACGCAGTTCCCCGATCTCGCGGATCTGGTCGAGCAGTGGCGGCGGCGTTGAGCAGGTGCTGAGCAATGCCGCCAGTGCAATGTAAGATAGCGAACGCATTGTGGTTAGGCTACACGAGGGATTGCCGAAATGCAGCGGCTCAGGTGGAGTTTTGGCGCCGCTAAAATTGCGATTTCCACTCCCGGAAAGGTCCCCGAAGCTGAACGGGCCGCAACTGCCCCACATTGGCCAGGATTTTAGGACCCCTGCGTGAAGCGGACACCACTTCGTGCCCCGGACATTCGAAAAGCTGGAGTCAGAGTGGGACACTCTCTCTTACTAGTTTCTATAGCGCTAAGCACTGGAGTTGGTGCATGAGACAGCGCGTCCGGTTTGCGACTTCGGCAGATGGCGTACAAATTGCGTACACCACAACCGGCAAGGGTCCACCACTGCTTCGAGTGGCCAATTGGTTTACGCACCTCGAGTTCGATCGGAAGAGTGCGATCTGGCGCCACTGGTTCGACGCCCTGTCCGAGAATCGCAGCCTGGTCCGCTACGACCCGCGCGGTACCGGGCTGTCCGATCGAAACGTTGATAATTTTTCCCTGTCTCGCTGGATTGACGATCTCGATGCGGTTGTCGACGATGCGGGCCTGGCAAAATTTACCTTGTTCGGGCTGTGCCAGGGTGGTGCCGTCGCCGCCGCCTATGCGGCCCTGCATCCCAACCGGGTTAGCCGGCTGGTGTTGTACGATGCTTACGCGTTCGGCGCCTATACGGATGGGGTGTCGGAAAGGCTTGCGCGGGAAGCCTGCGCGCTTGCGCAAATGATTGAGGTCGGGTGGGGCAAGGAAAACGCGGTATTTCGCGAGGTCTTCGCGAGGTTGTTGATGCCGCACGCGGATCAGGACGAACTGCGCTGGATTGGTGAACTGCAGCGCCTGAGCGCCTCGGCGCGCAACGCGCACTTGCTCTGGGACGCCTTTCAGAATTTTGATATTCGGGACGTTGCGGCCAACATCAGCGTGCCCACCCTTGTATTTCACGGGCGTGGCGATGCAATGGTGCCATTCGAGGCCGGCCGCCACCTTGCCTCCCTGATACCCAATGCCCGTTTTGTGCCGCTGGAGACGGACAACCACATTCTCAGCCGCGACGAAAAAGCCTGGCAGACATTTCGCCGCGAGTTCAACGAATTCCTGGCACCCGAATCTGGCCCAACGGGCACCGGCAATGCCGCATTTGATTCACTAACGGCTCGCGAGCGGGACGTACTGCAAGGCGTTGCTCGCGGTCTCAACAATCGTGAGCTCGCCGATTTACTGAATATTTCTGAAAAGACAGTTCGCAACCACCTCACAGCGGTGTTCTCGAAACTCGGCGTGTCTAGCCGCGCAAAGGCAATGGTGCTGGCACGAGATGCGGGCTTCGGGCGCGACTGAGGAAACTCCAAGGACATATGTCTCGAATCCCGCACAGGTGCAAAAGGTGCCAAAGAATTTTCAGGACCTGGGTCTCATGCGCAGCGCTGGCTACCTGCCTCGACTCCACATTGCGGATGATTGCAGCATGCATGGAGCTGGCACTCACCTCTCTTAGCGTTGAAGTGAGCGCGCACGCGGATGTGCGAGGTTGCCTGATGGTGGATCCCAGCGTGCCCGCCGGCTTTCAACGCATCGACGCCCAGGTACGCATCACGGCGAAGAATGACACGGATGCAGCCCGGATCAAGACGCTGGTCGCGACGGCGGAACGGTGCTGCGTGGTCCTGCAAACGCTACGAAGCGACGTCCCGGTGTTGACGAGTGTCAATGAACCCGCGGAGCGTGTGGTTGCCCTGAGTGCGTAGCCAAAAACGTCGCTACTCAAGTCAGTCGGTCAGGTCAACCGGGACTCGGCCAGCCCGCAATGCTGGCTGCCAGCGCTTGATATTGCATGGCTTCCCGGTAGACTGAGCGCGCCTTCGCAGGGATACAGCGCCGCAGGCGCCAATTTGAAGTTCGTAGTGACCGTTGGAGAGGTGCCAGAGTGGTCGAATGGGCCTGATTCGAAATCAGGTGTACGGTTCTCCCGTACCGTGGGTTCGAATCCCACCCTCTCCGCCAATATCACAGTACTAATCGGTTGTCGAAATTGGTGTCCCCACACGACGCCGCATGAAGCGGCCCGACTACTTGAACCCGCTTTGTAAATGTACTTGTATCCGAAATTGGTGCAGCGCGTTCACTACAGCCTCACTCGTTGATATGCTAACGGGGTGCATTCGTTCATCACCTTTTAGCCGCTGCAACGTATACGTCGACAAGTGGCAGTCCGGCGCTCTGCCCAACCCGGAGTAGACTCGCCGCCATGGGACTCTTGACCTTCAGCATCAACGTCACCCTCGATGGTTGCGTCGACCACCGGGAGGGAATCGCCGACGACGAAACGCACGCTTTCTTCACCCGTCTCATGGACGAGGGAGGAGCGATGCTATGGGGCCGCGTTACCTACGAGATGATGGAGAGCTACTGGCCGGCGATCGCGCGCGGCGACGAGGAAGTGCCGCCGGCTATCCGCGCGTGGGCGGTCAAGCTGGAGGCAAAGCCGAAGTACGTGGTGTCGTCGACGCGATCGGATTTCGGGTGGACCAACAGCCACCACATCGCCGGCGACTTGCGCACGAGCGTGCAAAAGCTCAAGGATGTTACCCCTGCAGGCGTACTCCTCGGTAGCGGCTTGCTCGCGACCGAGCTGGACCGGCTGGATCTGATCGACGAATACAAATTCCTCGTTCACCCCAGGGTCGCCGGTCACGGCCCGACCCTGTACCAGAGTGGGCTGCCTCGCACGCGACGACTCGAGTTGGTCTCGGTGACGCCACTCCGCAACGGCGCCGTCGCTGTGCACTATCGGCGCGCACGCGGCTAACAGTGGATTGCAGCGGACGGTCCGCCGGCATTGGCCGAATCCAGCTTCACAAGTGATAAACTGCTGGCAGGCTGCAGGTAAGCCGAAGCAGCCAGCGAGCGCCCCGAATCGGAAACCGCAATGCTTCAGGCAAGAACGATCAGCATCTCAATCAATCGAAGTTGGGAGACCGTTTACGAAGCTATCTGGCGGCCCGAGTCCTTTCCCAAGTGGGCTTCTGGACTTGGCAAAGCGTCGCTCACAAAGGTCGGAGACGTGTGGACGGCTGACGGCCCGGAAGGGCCGATCACCATAAGCTTTACAGATCACAACGTGTTTGGCGTTATGGATCACTATGTCGATACCGGGAACGGTTCGAAAATATATGTTCCGCTGAGAATAGTCCCCAATGGTGACGGTGCAGTGGTCTTGCTGACACTGTTTCGGCAACCAGGTATGTCGGCCGACAAATTCGACGCCGATGCAGCATGGGTTGCACGTGACCTCAAATCTCTGAAAGAGTTCGTTACACGTTGACCCTTCAGTGTTGCTTCCGAATAGCCACCTAATGGCGATCTTTCCGTATCGTAGCTATGCTCGGCATAGTACTCATTCGAACTGTTGTATCCGGGGGCGCTCTGTATCGCGATGTCCCAGCACGTCGAAATATGACCAAGTAATTTCACACGCTCGGTCAGCGACTGCCTGTCATGTTACTACGAGGTGATCGCTCGGACCTGGTAGGAAGAGAGGGTCAGAAGGATCCCCAATAGAGCTGAGCCTCACCGGTCGAAATGACACGACCGACTTTCTTGAACGCCTTTTGAACGTCGGGCCGTGCCCTGACTTTGCCGGCTCGGGCTTCAAGCTCAGCAAGAAATGATGGCTTTGGCCCGGTAGCTGTTGTTTCCACGAAAGCCCTGATCGCGTTTCTTTGTTGATCGTCATCTTGCAGACGATCGACGATAATGGCAGCGGCCTCATCCAGCTTGTTCAGGCACAGCAGGGTTTCTGTGTAGCCACCTGGATTCTTTTCTGCGATCGGCATGATCGATTCGGCCAGGACAGTTTCGGATTCTTCAATTCTGTCAAGCTGATACAAAGCGCAGGCTTTTATTCCGTAGATATACACCCAGCCGAAATCGCTTGCGACATCGCGCCCCAAGCCTTCTAAAACTTCAATCGAATGGAGCGCGGACTCAAATTCGCCCCAGAATTGCAAAAGTTCTATGTGATTGATGGCCATTGAAACCAGTGACCCGTTCTCGCGAATGCCAAAATTCTCGAGGCGAGTCATAAGAGCAAAGGCCGTCTCGGAAGAACCGCTCTGGGCGAGTAAGAACGCATACCCATTGACGAACCAATACGCGTCCTCACCAACAGCTTCTATGCGTGGCCAATTCTCTATGATTGGCGCGGCATACTCCAGGGCCTCGTCAATTCGCCCGGCAATCCGAAGCGCCGCAAGGTGGTGCGTTTTCTTACTATAATCATTGGGTGCCGCTGTTGCGGCACTTTCAGTGGTAGAAACATACTCTGTAAACGCCTTCGATAAGTCTTGTCCCCACCTTTGCTCGATCGCCGACCAGATGGCCGCGGTCTTATTGTTGGTCAGAAGATCGGCAATGTCTTTCGGGTTTTGCACATAATCCAGGTATTGTAAGGCCTCCGAATCCTTGCCGGCTTGGCTCAAGGCTTCAATTGCGGGTACAAAAACCCAGCGGAGTTCATCCAGGTTTTTCGACTGGGTGTCGTGAAGCGCGCGAGCCAATGCTATTTCCAGATTTTCCAATTCCTCGCTTAGACCGGAACGTCGAAGGTAACGTATAAGCGACGATAGCCAATCCACGTCGATGTCATTTACGGCGGAAGCATGCCTTGTCAATAACAGGATCAATACCTCACTCGCCTTGGCGGTTTCCCCTTCATTTCCTAGTACCCAGAAATAAAGAAAATAACTTCTGGGGTCAGGTGGTTCGAACAGTCTAAAAGCTTCCGCGAACGGCGCAAGCGCTGCCCGGTTACGGTTGAGGCTCGTCAAAACGATAGCCTTCTGTAGCTGCAGGTAGCCCTGCAATTTGGCTGGCTCGGTATATTTGTTGATCAATGCATTCAAGCTGGTCAAGGCCTCGACGTTCTGCTGTTGAGCCATCTGCGAACGAATCAGCATAAGTGTCTTTTCCGTATCGGGACTTAGCGGTGTCGCAAGGTCAAGTTGCCGGGAAACGGTTGGTAATGCCATATCGAGATTGATCTTGAGCTCCGTGTCTTCGGCAATTTTTTCCGCAAGAGTCGTAATTGTCTTGATCAGTTCTGGCTCAGCTACTTTGTCTGCAACGGTCAACATGTATTCAACCTCGAATGCTTCGCCGTCGCTGGAGTACGTCTGCGCATAGGAGATGCCCGCCACCGAATCAGACCAGCCACTCGGTAGAAATAACATCTGACCCGGCGTTTCGATACGAATGACGTGCCGTGCTTTAGTTCCGTAGGGAAGTCGCAAGGGCGCAATTCGTTCCGCCTCGACACGCCGTGGCAACAGTCCCTGAACGGCAGACGCAACAATTGGCAACTTGTGTCCAAGGTTTCCGTCTTCAAAGACGTCTGAATCCATTTCGTATTCGGCACGATAAACAACAACGTTACCTTCCAGATCGTCGGATACCGCCAGTGGCCGGCTCTCTTTGAGACCGGGATAGAGCGCCGAATAATGATCGAGGAATGTGCGCGCGAGACTCTCGCGACCGATACCGGCAACCATCAGCCTTGCAAAATCCGCGGCAGCTCTTCGGCTCGTATACTCGATCGTCAGCCTCAGGCCGATGTCGCCACCGTCAGGAAACCTGAGCGTCTCGGAAATTTCATCGGTAGGGACGTCTGGCATCGGCACGTCGAGTTTGACGAGTGTCGCCTGATCCGCACGTACTGGCAAAACAAAACCGTAATCCAGTGGCGAGAGAGCACCCAGGGTGCCGCCTTGGTGAGATAAGGTTGGATCAACCCAGATTTCCTGCTCCCCGAGGTCGATTTGTACAATAACGTGGTCGAAAGCGTCGATCGTCGGTGGGAGGGTGGCAAGGCTTTTGCCGCCTTGCAGCGAAGCAAGCGCAGGGGCCGCATCGATATTGAAATAGTCCAGCGCTGCAACGAGCAGTACGGCCTTATCCTTGCAGTCGCCGTACCCTCTTCGTAGTGTTACCGCGGGTGGGCGAGGGACGTGGGAGCCAAGTCCTACCTCAATCCCAAGATAGCGGATATCTTCCTGGACTAGCCTCAAGACGTGCGAAATCCGTTCTTCGCTTCGTGGAAAGCTGGCCGCAATGTCGTCCAGTTTCTTGAGGAACTGCGAGGGGAGTGGTTCGTCTATCGTGAAGACGGGCAGGGCCCAGTCAACAATATCGGACCAGGAATCCATGGTCGAAAATACGATAAAACCAAATTGAATCCAATCGTCTGGGACATCCTGTTCCACGCGAACCGGATCAGGGTCGCGAACACTTAACTCGAAAGTCGTCCAGCCGTCCTCAGTAGTAACCAAGGGCCGAATATCGGTTGCCACTCCTCGAGGTGTTAGTGGCAGGTCTTCAGGCACAGACAGACGGAAGTGCATCTGGGCCAACGGCATACTCCATTGGACTGATGCAAGGTCAAAGAATTCGCCCGGCCATAACGGTGATTCAACAGTTCCGCTGACAGCATAGTCGACTACATCGCCAACACGGATGTCTTTTAATTGAATTACAGCGGTGAGGTTGCCGTCGATGAGGCTGCTATCCAGACCTTCTTCCTGACGAAGTATCGTAATCTCGGCATCCGGCAGCCGGTCAACAACTTCGCCATCTCGAGTGACCCGAATAAAGTTAAACGCCAGCGTCCCATTGGCTGGGTCAAACAGTCGTATAACAGTCGCTGCGGACTCGAGTCCTGATCGTTCTATAACTTCATACACCTGGCGCTCGAAATACTCGTATCCGCCACTCGTTTTTCGAACCTGACGATCACTTAACAGGTAAGCGATACCGAGCTGAAATTGTCCTTCCCGGTCATGCGCAAAGTCTTCGAGTGCCTGCTCGACAACCCAATCCGCGACGGCGGTTTTTCCTACCTCGGGTTCGGCCAACGCCGAGCCGGTCGCGATGGCAAGAATAATAAGGATACAGAGGGAACGAATCATCAACTGACTCTTCGAATTTTTCGGCCGCATAGAATAGCATGCGCGGTCATCTGCACTATTGATGCATTCCTCATTGCGAGCTATAACCGCATTACGTCGGCCGAACCTGCAAAAGAATCCTGCTGTTTTTAGCCTGGCTGTCTGACTATGGGTAATAGTTTCGAGGGTTTGGTCAACTACTAGAGGGCCCCCGGAATACGCCGCAGTTATCTGCATTTTCTCAATGCAACGCTTGTCGCAATCAATTGTATTGCTTTACCTACAACGCTTTCACAAGGTTGCGAAGGGTGTCTTCCTGATCCTTTGTCAGTCTGGTTGTCAGGTCGTATCTAACCGGCACATAGTCACTTAACTGAATCAAAGTTGATGGTCCCAGCGTTGACGAAAAGTCGTCCCACGTCACCATTCCCAGTAAAGGACTGTCCCGGACGCCGTCCAGATCGACGAGTGCCACCTCGTCTGCCTCGGGCAAATAGCTGGGCAGATGCAACGTATAGGTGCAGATGCTTCGAAATCCATCGGGACGTTCAAATACCTCATAAGTCGCGACAAAGCTGTCTTCGCCCAAGCGACTCAGTCTTGATTCAAGAACTACTTTCTGATCTGCGTACTGACTTATCCGTTCCCGAATTGATTGCAGGATTGCGATCTTCGATCCGTCTGTGCCATCAGGTGTTGTCAACGGCTTCCACGCGCAGTTTTCGGACTTTGTCCAGAGTAATTGCGAGAACGGTCTATGTGATTCTGATAGCTGGTCCCCAATCTCGACCATTTGACTCAGGGTTTCGTCATCTGACCGGTTCGTTACCAGGCAGATCGTATGAGAGGGAGAAAAGGCGATAGCTGGCCCATCAAATGGCAGCTTCACATGATCTTTTTCAGCGATGAGCCTTGCAAAGTCGTAATCGTCTTCGTACACGGACGCCCATATATTTTCGGCCGCAATGCGCCACTGCGGGTCAAGCGTTGCACGTACCAGTCTGGCTACAGCAGTCTTGTATGCTTGCTCTCGAGAAATACTGAGTTCGGAAAGCTTATCTGTGGATATTGTCGAGACAGACTCTGCGCTGTCCGCTACCAATTCCAACAACAAATCTCCTTCACCAAAAATCACTGGCTCTGGCGGCTCTTCACGGGACAGCAATAGTTGTCTGCGAAGGTTCAGGTCAAATGGGGTTCTTGTCCTCAATGCCATTGATGCTAATAGCTCATCGGCAGTCAATTCTCTTGGATAAATTACATCGGTGACAAAAGTTTTGAGTGTAGATTCGCGGCCCTTACGATCCATATCCCTAACCTTGAGAAACAGATTGCCGAGAAAAAGACTATACGGTGGGGCGTCAACGTCCGACACTCGATTAATATCGACGGTCCTTGTTTCCGGCGAGTAGGTCGCGTGAAAGTCTGAATCCATTCGCTTTGTGATTTTGCCAATATCCTTTGCCAGTTTTTTCTCGCTATATCCAAACACGCTACAACGGCTCCAATTCGCAGTCAATTGCGGATACACGTGACGAAGTCTGTGATGCCCATATTTGCATGAGCTCATTTACCGATGCGGCGTCATTTGCGGCGATCCCGATATTGCGCTGCAGTTGCCAGTGCCCATCGTCCAGATCGTTGTCGTGATGCTTGTGCGATGTACCTTCGCTGCACTGACGGCAGAGTATGCGAATGCTCTCCGTCCAGTCTTCTACGGTGATTCCCCGCCGATCAGCGGCCTTGTGCAGTTGCTCAATTGCATCCTTGCTTGCAACCTCAACAGACGCACGAAATGTGCCGTGCTTCGACTGCTTGAATAATTCAAGGACATTGAATACGGGATACTCGCGCTCGTTAACAACTCTGTTCCCTACCGCTGCTCCGTCGTGAAGTACGACATCCCCGTGTCGAAACCCTGAGTCAGGAAGTGGAATGCTGTCAATCCTTGCTCGTACCGGATCGATTCTGGTCGCCCATACGACTTCGCCGTCGTCTTCTGGATTCAGACGGATGGGCACCCTGCCTAGATTCATCTCAATCGGTCCGATACCCGGCTCAAGTTCGATTCCCTGATCGACCCACATGCGGCGGGCTACGTCCCAGCGTCGCAATGCTGTTGCCGCAATCGCGAGATTCCAGCGGGATGACTCGTCGTCAGGTGATATCAAGTAGGCTCGTTGATTTAAATCAAACGATTTTTCCCACTCGCTGCGGTACTTGTAGATAAGTCCGAGGTTGTATAGAGACACCGATTTCTCAGGGTCCAGCTCGATTGCTTTCAGGTACTTCTTGATTGCGGCTTCATCATCACCCGCATCGCTGAGTGCCATACCTTCAGCGTGAAGTTGATCGGCCTTGCGTTGTCGTCTCTCTGCGATGTTGAATATTGACATGCGGTGAGGATAGATCGCTTTCTCGACGGTGGTCAATCATGGCGTCACTGTGGCAGTAGGCGAGGGGTTCGAATCCCCAAGATGGCATTTGAAATAGCTAAGACAAGAATTCTTCCGGGCGCGGAGCGGCGAATGGAGTGACGGTAGTTCCGAATCGCACCCTCTCCGCAAGAGACACGGGCATCTGTCGAGCCTCCTTCAAAACCAAATCTATCAACCGCCAAACATTGCATCCACATTCGGTAGCCGCTCGAACGGCGAGAATGTCCCGGCGTCCGCGATCTCGCTGGCGGCCTGCAGGAATCCTGCCCATCTGCTCCGCGAGGCATACAGTGGCAACGATTCGCCGCCTGCTGGACCGGTCGCCAAACGACTGCTTCTCGACGCGTATTACGTCTTCGTAGGGCACAGCTCGCGCTTTCCCGCTAATCGGAAATGATCCTGAAGTTGCTGGTGTTCTCGATCACGACGGACACTGCGATCATATAAGCAAACAACACGACCGCGGACTTTAATCCGATAGCTAGCCAGCCTGATTGATAGACACGGCGCATGGAAATGATGAAAAGTGCAAGGAAGTAGACGAACAGCACAAGCTGCAATACATTCAAAAAACTATGCCGGTTGGCAAGCTCTTCGAACAACAGCATCATTGCGAGTATCACGTATGCCGCGCTGTGCAAATGAAGCGAAAAGATCAGGTGATCGAAGTACAGCCGCCTGACGTACACGATCTTCAACAGCAGCGCGAACACGGGCAATAAAACGAACATCAGGCGTGGCAAATCGTCGGATAGAAATCGTGCCTGGACGGCGGCATCAAAGCCCGGGTCCTGTCCGGGTTCGAGCAAAACGCCGCTTTGTGCGAACCACGCAACCAATATGAAAAACGAGATACTGATTGCCAGGTACAGCCGCAGTGGTGACGAATACTTGCGGCGACGACCGGCGAGGAACTCACTGGTTAGCATCCCCGGGTGGCGGAACAGGGTCTTGACTGTTAGCGCAGCCCGGCCATCGAATTCGAATGTCTCTTTAAGGACGCCCCGAACAAGGTCCCAGATGGGTCGCTCGAGATCGATGTTTCGCTGACCACAAGTCGGACAGTAGGCGCTATCGAGCCTGGTTTGGCAATTTGGGCAATGCGGCATGGGTTAGTGATACCTGCCTTGATGCGCGGCGTCAATTCCGCACCCGAGCGGTCTGCGAGTCGGGCAGGCCTTGACGCTTTTAAGAATGTTAAGATTTCTAGCAATGAAACGTCCCCGCATCCGCACATTCTTCCTCGCACCGCTGGTTTTGTTTGCGCTTTTCTATGTGGCCCTGGCCGTTTTTTTGCTCGTGGATGACAATGCGGTCGCACCGCTCGCAACGCCGCTCGCGAAGTACGACACTGTTGCGATCTTCGGCGCTAGCGGGACAGCGGGCGATGGCATACTCAAAGCGGCTTTGGCGAATGCAGACATTGGCGAGATTCATGTCATCACCCGGAGGGCGACGCCGCGTATCGAAGCGGGCGTGGCCTCAGGCAAGGTAAAGATGACCATGCACCAGGATTATCTCGACTATTCAGCGCTTCACGCCCAGCTTGCGAAGCTCGATGCCGTCTACTGGGCTATCGGTACAAGCAGTGTCGGTCTTGACGAGAAAACGTACGGCCGGATTCATGTCGATTTCCCGGTGCAATTCGTCCGGCAATGGCTCGCCCTGAGCGACAAGGCGGAAACTTCGTTTCATTACATCAGTTCCAGCGATATATCAGCCGATTCACGCATGATGTGGGCGCGCGAGAAAGTGCGCGCAGAAAACACGCTCTTCGAAATCGCGGAAGGTTCCAGACTTCGTGTGATTGCCTACCGGCCTGACTATATAGGTCCAACGAAGGAGGAAGCGAACCTCGGCCAGAATCTTCTGTATTGGTTCTTTGCCCCCGTTGGTTCGGCGGTGCGGGCGACACAAATAGGCCAGGCAATGTTCGAGGTGACGGCGCGCGGTTCTGAATTTGCGAATGGTGACCGCCTCGGAACGAGGAGTATCATCCGATACAGTGACGCGTATGAAAGTCGTTGCTCGCTCGTATCCGGTGTATTGCCGTAGCGCTCGATCAATTCGAGCCTGGCAATTGCAGGGCCAGGCGCAGGAAAACCAGGTCACGCCATCAAACGTGTGTGCACCGAGCAGTGGGGCAAAGCCGTCCACGATGATCATAAGTGCTTGCATTGTGTGGCCCTCCCGGTCCCTGGAAAACACATCTATCGGCAAATCTGGATTGCCGGACACCGGCTATTCGTACTGGTCGATGCAATAAAATATCGTAGGGCCAGCCGTACGTTCCTCAACGGGTATACCGGCAATCGGGATGCCAAAGAAACAACCGCCGATGGTAATGCCCAGGCCTAACACACCGACCGGCCTTTTGAATTTGACATCCGCGATTATCGGCTCCACTTCGGTGGTTGCTGGTTTACCGTCATCCTGAAACATGACGGATCCGGTTTGTCGCCACATTGCCGCTCGAACGCCTTCCTGCCTGAAATAGTCATCGACAGTGTCTTTGACTGTTTCCCTTGCGATTGCATCCCAGTCTGGCACAGGTTTTGTATCCGCTGGCGGATGCAATGACTCGACAACGGCTTGTTCCTGACCGTCTCTACTAGCAGCTGCGGGCATCGGTTCGCCTGTGATTTGTCCATCCCTTGCTGCAGGCTGAATTACATGATTGCGCAGACTTAATTCCGGAACGGGTTCGGGCCCGCGGTGCCTGATATAAATATCCAGGTAACTTTGCTTGTCATCGCACGATGTTTCGATGCAAGGATCGGAAATCACAAGCGCGACCAGTAACTCCAGCAATGCCACAAGAGTTACCGCAGATGCCCCCATCGCAACTAGGAGCCGTTGATGAGTGTGCATGGTCGATAACAATGTACCGTCCCGATTGCCGACTATCGCGCGTGGTCGCGTAGTCCGTTGTAGTAGTGCAGAATAATAGCATGGCAGCCGAAGCTCGCCGGACTACTGCGACAGCAATTGCTGAAGAATTGCCCACCTTTCCGGTCAATCATAAGGATTATTCATGAACTATCGCTATCTTGGACAGACCGGGTTGCAGATCAGCGAGCTTTCGCTTGGCTCGTGGGTAACGGTTGGGAACCAGGTTGATCTCGATGCCACCGCATCTATCATGGCGGCGGCTTACGATGCCGGTGTGAACTTTTTTGACAATGCGGAGGTATACGCCGCAGGCAAGTCCGAAGAAATTATGGGGGCGGCGTTCAAACGGCTGGGATGGCGTCGCGGCAGCTATCTTGTCTCGACGAAACTGTATTGGGGGCTGCACCAAAATCCGAACGAACAGAATACGCTCAATCGAAAATACCTGATCGAGGGAATCGATGGCTCACTCCGGCGCCTGGGTCTCGACTATGTGGATATCCTGTATTGCCATCGAGCGGACCCGAACACACCAGTCGGCGAAACCGTGTGGGCCATGCACAATATTATCGAACGTGGCAAGGCGCTGTACTGGGGCACCTCGGAATGGGAGGCGGCCGACATTCTTGGCGCGATCGATTTTGCCGAACGCCACCATTTGCACAAGCCGGTCGTTGAACAGCCGGTCTACAACCTGTTCGAGCAGCATCGCTTTGATTCGGCCTATGATCCGGTTTACAAAAATCTTGGATACGGTTCCACAACCTGGAGTCCGCTGGCATCCGGTCTGTTGACCGGCAAGTACAATTCCGGCATTCCGGCGGATAGCCGCGGCGCCATGGAAAACATGGGCTGGCTGCAAGAGCAGCTGACCGATAAGGCGCGTCTTCGGAAAGTGGCCGAGCTCCAGCCGCTGGCCAGGGAGATTGGGGCCAGCCTCGCACAGTTTTCACTGGCCTGGTGCCTGCAAAACCCGCATGTTAGCTCGGTCCTGACAGGTGCCAGCCGGGTAGGGCAACTGGAGGAGAACCTCACCGCGTTGAATTTCATCGACAAGTTCACACCGGACCTGATGGCGGCGGTCGACAGGATATTTCATACAAAGTAATGTCTCGCAAATGGCAAATCGGATATGGAATCGGCGTGAGCTTCTTGCCGCTGCTTCGGCGCTCGGCCTCGGCCCGCTCGCAGGGCTCGCAGGTACCCGATCAATGATGACCCGCACTGTG
>DDIS01000114.1:15095-15433 GCA_002338615.1 Proteobacteria bacterium UBA1844
TAATGATGACCCGCACTGTGCCTGCCGCAGGCAACGAGGCGGTGCCGGTCATCGGTCTCGGCACTTACGAGGTTTTTGATGTCGACGGCAGCCCTCATGAGTTGGCTGAGCGCAAAGACATGCTGGCTATGCTGACCGCGGCTGGTGGCAGCGTGATTGACACGTCACCGATGTACCGGCGATCCGAAAAAGTCATCGGTGAGCTCATTGCGGCGGGCCAGGATCGCGATGAGCTGTTCATAGCGACGAAAGTCTGGACAGACGGGCGGCAAGCCGGGCTGAAACAAATGCAGCGCTCGGCAAACCTGATGAAAGTCGATGTCATTGACCTCATGCAG
>DDIS01000173.1 GCA_002338615.1 Proteobacteria bacterium UBA1844
TTTGTGGGTAAGTGGTACTCGCTGCGGCAGGCTCGCGCCCGCCGGTTCGACAAAACGCGCCAGGTTTTGGACTCGCGCAGCGCGCCCCGCAACCGCCGATTATTTTGTAGCTTTTTTGCCACGATCGACAGTCTCTGAACCGGCTCTCAGGCCCTATGCGCAATGCCGTCAGCCGATATACTGGCCATGAATACACATTGCGGGAAACTATTCTATACTCGTTTATGTCAAAGCATGCGTGCTCGGACGACCGCAAGTCCGCCAATTAGCCAGTCGCTGCAATCAAGGGGGAGGTGCAATGAACGCAAACAATAATCTCTTTGTACGGGAGCTTTCGCTATTTCTGGCCGTATGCCTCATGACGCCCACAACTGTTGTCTGGGCGCAACAAGGAGCCGATGAAACCGTTGAGGAAATTGTGGCCACCGGCACCCGCCGGGAGGGCCAATCGCCTACAAAATCACTATCGCCGATCGATATCCTGGCTGGCGCTGCACTTGAGAACCAGGCGGCTTTCGACCTGACCGACGGCATTACGCGCATCGCACCGTCGCTGAATACGCAGCGCTTTCCGATTGCCGACGGCACCTCGTTTATTCGCCCGGTGACACTGCGCAACCTGTCGCCGGATCAGACGCTGGTGCTCGTTGACGGCTCGCGCCGCCACCGCTCGCCGCTGGTCAATCTGCAGCTGTCGCCTCTTGGCACAGTCAATACGGGGTCGCAGGCCGTGGACTTCGCCGCTATACCGGCGGCGGCTATCAAACGCATCGAAATTCTGCGAGACGGCGCCTCGGCGCAATACGGATCCGACGCGATCGCCGGCGTCGTCAACATTATTCTAAAAGACGCCGATGAGGGCGTCTCCCTTTCAGCACAAACCGGCGAATACTACGAAGGCGACGGCAAGCGTACGACACTGTCGGCCAACGGCGGCTTCAGCCTCGGCGGCCGGGGCTTTTTCAACGGCACCGTCGAGTATTCGACTTCCGACACGACGTCACGAGGCCACCCGCGCCTCGATTGCCCACCAATCATAGCGGCCGTCGGTCCAGGCATCGTGCCACTTGACGGCTTTTGCCAGCGCTGGGGTGATCCGGATGTCGAAACGATGAAAGTCTTCGTGAACGCCGGCTTTGACATCAACGACAACGTCGAGATTTTCGGCAACGCGAGCTACTCCGATAACGATACGATATCTGACTTCTTTTATCGCACGCCTGTGCTGGATCCCTCCGCAATGATTGCAGGGCGCGGTACGCTGATCGTTGATCAAAATGGGGATTTCATTCCTGATGATGCGCCATTGTCTCTGGTCAACGACATAGTAGCGGCCGGCCTGAATCCCGACGACTATATAACGCCCGACGCGGGCAGCCCGAGTCAGTACGTGTTGCTGAACCCCATCGCGTCACAGTTCCCTGGCGGCTACAACCCCAACTTCGGCGCGAAGATCGGGGATATGGCGCTGGTGGCCGGTGTGCGCGGCGGGACACCGGGCGGACTGAGCTGGGACATACGTGCGCGGGCGGCAGAAAGCGAAGCCGAATACACCTTGTCTGAATCAATCAACCCGAGTCTCGGCCGCCTGTCACCCACCTCGTTCAGGCCCGGCAAACTGACCCAGCAAGAAACAGAATTCAATGCCGATTTCGTCAGGACTTTCGACGTTGCTGATCTGGCGTCGCCGCTCAACGTGGCGTTCGGCGTCGAGCTTCGCAACGAGACTTACAAGATCGCCCAGGGCGATCCAGCTTCAATCGAGCCTGGTCCGACCGCCGCATTTTTCGGCGTCGGTTCGGACGGCTTCCAGGGCTTTCCACCCGACTCGGCAGGTAGTTTTGACAGCGACAGCTTTGCCTTTTATGCAGACCTTGAAGCCGACATCACAGACCGCTTCTCCGGCGGCGCCGCGGTCCGGTACGAAGACTATGACCGCTTCGGCACCACCTTCGACTGGAAGCTGTCCGGGCGTGTCCAGGTGACCGATGCACTCGCGCTGCGCGGCACCGTCAATACCGGTTTTCGTGCACCGACCCCGGGGCAGGTCAATACACTTAATGTCACAACCTCGGTGGACGCGTCCGGAAACCTGATCCCGAACGGCACCTACCCCGTCAACAATCCGGTGGCGGTAGCGCTCGGCGCGGTTCCGCTGCAACCCGAAGACTCGACGGCATTCACGGTTGGTGCGGCGTTCGAGCCACTCGAAAACACCAGCATTACGCTCGACTACTACCAGATCACGATCGATGATCGCCTTGCATTGCAATCGAATACGATCGGCCCGGCTGAGGTTGTCGTCCTGACGGCGGCGGGCGTTCCGAACGCGAATTTACTGCTGGGCAGTAATGCGAACTTTTTCGTCAACGGCTTCGAGTCCGAGATCACGGGCGTGGACCTCGCAATCACGTCGGACTTCGGCGTTCCGGGCGGCAACCTCGCGGTCGATTTTCGCCACAACTACAACCAGCAGGACGTGAGCAAGGTGGCGCCGGGGACAATCAATGCCTCGCAGATATTCGACATCAGAAACCAGGTGCCGGAACATCGCTCGACGCTAAGCTTCGATTACCAGACCGGCGGACTGTTCAGCGGCTATGTGCGGCTCAGCCGCTATGGCGACTGGGCATCAACAGGCGGCCAGCTGGGACCGCCGGATGCCTCGGATGCCGCGTCCTACGATAGCGAAATTCTCGTCGACATCGAGGCAACACTGAGCTTCAACGAACGCTACAGGCTCACGGTCGGCGGTGAGAACGTACTGGATACGTTTCCCAACGATGAAGCCAACGGTGTCGCGCAGTTTCTCGGCGTGACCTATGCATTGACGTCGCCGTTTGGCTTCGATGGCGGCTTCTGGTATGTCCGCCTGGCCGCTGATTTCTGATGGCTCAGCAGCGGCCGCACCATTGACAACGGCACGATGTCGCCCGTGCCCGGCGCACCGAGCACGCTGATGTAAGCAGTGATCAAGCCCGGCAACGGATTTGCTGCGGGCGCTTGCCTGGACACAGGCGGCGGGCAAGCTTGTTCGTCCGCCGCTATCCCTAGCGCTGCACATCAAATAACGCCAGGACCTCTTTTTCGAACCACACCGAGTTCGATTCGAGGTGATACAGGTTTTCAGATTGTTCATAGTAGATGCTGTCGAAAGCACTCGCCGCAGCGAGGGTCGCGTGGTCGTACGACCGAAGCGGGTTGATTCCCGACAACATCAGCGCGCTGTTGAAAGGGATGAAAACATTTTCTTTCTGGTTCCGTATCGCCGCATCGATATTGCCGAGCCGAAAACCATTATCTGCAAGCCTTGTCTTCAGGTCACCGATGACGTGAGAAAGCCCACCCGGTGCGCCTTCAGTAAGGACTCCGTCCGGCGGCACGAGGTATGACTTGTTATCGAACTGCTCAATCTCGTCATCATTGTCTTCAACAATATCCTTGACGATACCGCGTACATTTTTGTCGGTTACGAAAAAATCACAGAAAAATGAGGTTTGCGCTTTGGTCAGCGACTTGAAGTGTTTGACCAACGCGTCTTCATTGTCGATGTCAATCCCATCGATTTCGGTGCTTGCCTGGCTTGTAGCGACTATGACGTGATTCGGATAGATAATGGAATAAGGCGGCAGGAATTGCGTTGGCCTAAGCCCCAGTGACCGGACCGTCGGTGTGATGTGCACGTCAATCTTCACATCGAACTCCAGTGTCATCTTGCAGGGAGCTTGATCAATCTTGTGTTCGTAGGTCTCGGTTTCGGACCTGTCCAATGTCCCTGTATAGAACACTTCGCCAGGCCGGGGCCGGTTCAGTTCGCCGCCTGTCCTGCCGCTGGATACGCCCACGGTACGAATCGACTCATCGTGCAGGAAACCACCGAGCATGCCGTCGAGTTCATCGAAGTACAGGGCCTTGTAATCGTCGGTCCATGTCTGCTCCCTGCTTCCCTGGCGATAGTGGTAGATCAGCATTTGTTTCGCCGCAGGACTGTCGATCTCATTGAGCATCGGCCGTGCGCCGTAATCCTTGAACAGCTTGACGATATGCTGCACACCGATCGGAACGTAGGCACCCTGTTGCGGCGCGTCCACGCTGACAAAAAGGTCAACGTTGTTACTGACGCCTTCGCTTTCCATTGTCTGCAGTGCGTAGCGGGACACCAGCCCGCCCATGCTGTAGCCGACCACGGCGAAGCGGTCGTCGCCATCAATCTCGTACCTGCTCGTCATTAGTTCGATGAGCTGCCGGATTACGCCCGCATTGCGCTGGATATAGTCGGCACCGTTGATCCACCTGCTCCCTACCCGGTGGTAATTGACGTTCGTGTCGTGCGTCGCACAGCTCGACTCGAGTTCGCCGTCGAGCGGCTGTGCATCAATACGATCCGGCGCGAAGCCGCTTACGACAAGCAGGAAAGAACGGGGTCCCTGGCGGTCGTCCGCGCCCGGGCATACATGCGCGTAGCCTACCCCCGCTTCACCTTTGTAGGCATCACGGCCGGTGATATCCATGAGTGTTTCCTGTTTTACTTCCGGGCGCAGGACAACCGGCGGAGGTGGCGGAGGCGGTTCTGTGGCAGCGCCACCACCGCCGCCGCAACCTGAACCGGCGGTAAGCCCCGCGAACAGCACGCCCAGCACCCTCAGGCCAACGTACCTGGGCTGACCTCCGGCCCCGCAGGGATTGCCTGTGCTTGATGAGCTCAACATGTTGTGTTCCTCCCCTTCGCGCAGAGAGCGCCGGCCAATATTCACGTGTCTGACTCCTACAGCAGCGCGGGAACGCAATTTTGCCCATGCCTCTCGACGATCCGGGCCAGCGGCGAAATTGCCTGAGCAAAGAACTCCCCGTTTCCTGCTAAGTGGCGGTATGCCCGGTGATTTCTTTTGGAGTAAGGTTGCCAGTGACATGACCTCAGACGACTGGAAAGAGATAGAAGCGGCATTCGAGCACGCGATTGCCCTGCACGGAATGCAGCGGGACGAGTTTGTCGCCGCATTTGCGAAAGAACAGCCGAACCTCGTTCGACAGCTCAGGAAACTCCTGACGGCGGACGACACCGGTGACGCCGAACTCAAAGCACCTATCCAGGCAAGCCTGGCGTCGTTCAGTCAGGCATCGACAGATCCGTGGATCGGACGACAGCTTGGTCCATGGTTGATCACGGAACGGCTGGCGGGCGGCGGCATGGGTGCGGTGTTCCTCGCACGTCGCTCGGACGACGAGTATTCACAGGTCGTCGCCATCAAGGTGATGGCGGCACAACTGCTGGCGACGGATGCGATCGATCGGTTCAAGGCGGAGCGCCAGATTCTCGCCAACCTGAATCACCCCTGGATCGCCAGCCTCATCGACGGCGGCTCGACGGAAGACGGCCTGCCGTTCCTCGTGATGGAGTACATCGACGGCTTGCCGGTGGATCTTTATTGCAACCGGCAAAAGCTCGGCATCGAAGCACGACTCGACCTGTTCCGGAAAATTTGTTCAGCGGTCGATTTCGCGCACCGGAACCTGGTGGTGCACCGGGACCTGAAGCCGAGCAATATCCTGGTCGGCAATCACGGCAACCCGAAACTGCTGGATTTCGGCATCGCCAAATTATTGCAGACGGGCTCCTACCAGCAGGCAATGACGCAGCAGGGTGTTCGCGTACTGACACCGGAATTCGCGAGTCCGGAACAGGTCCGGGGCGAGCCAATCTCGGTGGCGGCCGACGTCTATTCACTGGGTGTGCTGCTGTATCGCCTGATCACAGGGCTCTCGCCCTACGGCCCTGAAGTAAAGTCGTCTCGCGATTACGAGCGGGCGATTATCGAGGACGAGCCACAACGGCCCAGTACCGCGGTTACCTCCCCCGATACGGCGCCGGAAGTCACGGCGGACAGGGCGACCTCACCGCGCACCTTGCGCAAACAACTCGAAGGTGACCTCGACAACATCGTCCTGAAAGCATTGCAGAAGGAGCCCGAACGACGCTACCCGACGGCCAGCGCCCTGTCTGCTGATATTCGCCATTACCTGTGCCATGAGCCGGTGGCAGCGCGCGGTGACGACTGGGCCTATCGTGCCAGGAAGTTTGCTGTACGCAACCGGCAAGGACTGGCCGTTACCGCAATGATCGCGATCCTGCTTTCGTCGTTGCTGACCTGGCACGTAATGCGCCTCTCGTCGGAACGCGACCTGACTGCACTGGAGGCGGCCAAGGCCGAGCGCGTCGCGAATTTTCTGTTGAGCCTGTTCGAGACTGCCGACCCTGATCATGCGCGTGGCGAGACGATAACGGCACGTGCATTGCTGGACCAGGGCGCGCACCGCGTCGATACGGAACTTGCCGGCCAGCCAGCGTTGCGCGCAGCAATGCAGGATGTGATGGGTGGCGCCTACCGGGGACTGGGGCTGTATCCGGAATCGCAGGCCCTGCTCGAAAAGGCGCTTGCTACCCGACGTGAACTTTACGGCGAGCTCAATCCCGATGTGCTGCAAACATCCTCGCGAATGGCGGGCCTGGCGCACGACCGGGGTGACTACGAAGTGTCGGAGCGTGCGTTTCGCGACGCACTCGATGTCAGTCGCAAACTCTACGGGTCGAGTAACCCGACCACCGCATCCCTGCTGGCCGGGCTTGCAAAAACAGAGTTCGAGCGTGGTCGCTACGATGACGCAGGTCGCCAGTACAAGGCAGCTGTCGACATGTTCGCGTCCGCAGCACCAAACGGCAGTGAGGCCCGCGCGAACGCCTTGATCGGCTACGGCTGGCTGCAGATCAACACCGGCGACTTTGAGGACGCAGAGGCCACACTGCAACAATCCATCCTGATGCTGCACGCGACGGTCGGCGACACGCACCCCGATGTGCCCGCCGCCATGAATCACCTGACCTATCTTTACATGGATACCGGGCGTTGGGCGGACGCCGAAGCGACGATGCGCGAAGCACTGGCCCGCAGCATCGCGATTTATGGCGACGAACATCCTGCCGTGAACGCCGACCGTGAGACGATGGCAACGATCATAGATCGGCGTGGCGCCAACCGGGAAGCGGAAGGCCTGTATCGAAAGGCTCTGCAAGCCGACCTGCGCTTGCTGGGCGAACAGCACCCGTATGTGGCCACCGACAAGAATAACCTGGCCGGAAATCTTCGCAGGCAGGGGAAATTCGAGGAGGCAGAGCAGCTGTATCGCGAGTCCCTGGCCCTGAACAGGCGCATACACGGCGACCATCATCCTGAATCGGCGACCAGCCAGGCCAACCTGGCATTATTGCTGACCCAGCTGGGCCGCTTTGACGAAGCCCGGCCGTATTTTGAGAATGCCTACGAAATTCGCAAGACGGTGCTGGGCGACGAGCACCCGGCCACCTTGTCGAGCCAGCATATTTACGCCAACTTTCTGCAAACCATCGAGCAATACGACGCGGCGAAACCCTGGTATGTTGACACACTGGAAAAACGGCGACGGATTCTCGGTGACAAGCATCCGGGAGTTTCGACCGTACTGGCAGGCTATGCCACGTTGTTGCGCGAAACTGGCCAACTGGAGGAGGCGCAGGCGACTGTTGCAGAAGCGCTCAAAATCTCGGCATCAAGCCTCGGCGCCGAACATCCAACGACTGCGAACGCCGTGTTTATTCTCGGCACAATCGAAGAGGCAAGCGGCAATGCCAACAAGGCGATCGAACTCTATCGCGACGCTCTGGCGCAAATCGAACAAGCGCCTGACCCCGACGAGCTACGGCGGGCCGCTGTGCTGACCGCGCTCGGCAGCCTCTTGACGGACACAGGCGAGGCCGACCAGGCACTGCCGCTAATCGAGGAAGGCCTAGCCGTTCGGGAACGGCTCCTGCCCGCGGGGCATTGGGAAATCGGGGTAAGCCGCAGCGTGCTGGGTTATTGCGAGCGCGTTCTGGGCACGGATGGCGCGCAAGAAAAATTACGGCTAGCCCACGAGCTGCTAAGAAAGGTGCGCGGCACGGACAGCCGTGTAACGCAGAAGGCCGTACGCAGGCTCGAGCCGTTCTCTCCGCGAACCAGCTCCCAGCCCTGACTATTCATGCGGAGCCCCAGGCTGTTCCGAAAAGTCAGTCTTCGCTGAGCTCGGCCTTCAGCCAGGCACGAGCAATTCGCAGGTGCCGGTCGATCGTGCTGGACGACAGTCCGGTGACGTTCTCCATTTCCCGAAACGACAGCCCGCCGAAGTACTGCAACTCGACCAGTTGTGCCTTGCGCTCGTCAACGGCCGCCAGTTGCGTGAGCGCATCGTCAAGTTTCAAAAGATCTGTTTCTGCATCCGGCCCCGCGTGCAGCGCCTCGTTTAATGTCACGTTGACGACCTTGCCACCGCGTTTTCCGGCATTGCGCGAGTTCGCATGGTTGACCAGCAGCCGGCGCATGAGCCGACCGGACAACGCATAGAAATGTGCCCGGTCCTGCCAAGGCACATCGGCTTTCATCAATTGCATATACGCTTCGTTCACCAGCGCGGTTGGCTGCAGCGTGTGCCCTGGGCGTTCGCCGGCAAATACACGCAGGGCAAGCCTGTGCAGCTCGTCATAAATCAGCGGAGTGAGAGAATCCAAAGCCTGCTCATCGCCGCCGCTCCAGGCGCGCAGGAGTCCCGTGATGTCGATGTCGTTGGCCATGCCTGATGCTAGCACCCCTGGGACCGTCGATGACGACTACGCCATCACATAACGACAGCGCTTTCGCACGCCGCAGAACAGCGTTGGGCAAATTCCGGATGTTTTCGTGCTTATAGGGGAAAGGCTGCATCGAAAGGCGATGCGCACATCGAAGGGCTGCGCGCCCAAAGGAATTCGAGATGGCTACGATGCAGGATTTCCGTTGCAACAGGCCTGGCCGATCGCATGCGCCGACTTGTGCCACAGCCGGCAGGGTTCGCGGGTTGCTGGTCGTGCTTGGCATGGCGTTGACAGGACTTGCAGCGCCGCTGACCAATGCCGCGGAATTTGTCGTGAGCAACGATCTGGATGCAGGCAGCGGCTCGTTCCAGGAGGCGGTTGCGCTGGCAAACAGCACCCAGGGTCCGGACACGATTAGCTTCGACAGCGGCTACTTCAATACGCCCCGAACCGTGCATGTAGACCGGCTGCGCATCGACGACTCGCTCACGATAAAGGGGCCCGGCCGGGACCGGCTGACCATCCAGTGCGTGACCAACGGCGCGCCCTCGGGCTTCATCATTGGCCTGTCGGGGCTGGAAGGAACAAACGCGCGTAGCACGGTAATCGAGGGTCTGACCCTGAGAGCCGAAGCCGGGGTCCCGACCCGAGGCATATTCCATGCCGCGCACCACAACCTGACTTTGCGTGACGTGCACGTAGCGGGCAGCGGCCAGCAACTTCACCGCTATAGCGCCGCCGTTACCAGCATTAACGCCGAGCTTATCGTGGAAGATTCCGTCATCGAGAACCTTCATTCTGCCAGCCCTGGCGGCGCTGTCACGGCCTTTGCCGATGTCGAAGTTCATCCGTCGGTCGAATCGCTGCTCAGCATTCGGCGCTCGCTTATTCGCGACAATACTTCTGCGGCCCAGGGCGGTGCCTTTTACGTCTACGCCGGGCAGCTTGATGACAGTTTTTCCATCACTATCGAGGACAGCGAGCTGAGCAACAACTCCTCCGACTACCGCGCCGGAGCCATGTTCGCTTCGGGGTCGTTCCACGTAACTCTTTCCAATTCGACGCTCAGCGGCAACATGGCTGAAACAGCTTACGGCGGCGCGCTGGATCTGGTGAACAGCGGGGTTGCCTCTGCCTCGCTCTCCATCGACGGCACAACCATCACCGACAATTCCGCCGGCACGCATGGCGGCGCGATCAGCACGATTGGCTCAAATGCGCCGCCGATCCGCATCGCCAACAGCGTGATCGCTGGCAACCGTCTCCTCAACCCGGCCGGCGACCCTTCACATGATATCTACGCCGAGGCCGACGTAGTCGCCAGCTATTCGCTGATCGGTGCAAGTGCCGGCTCCAACCCGAGCTTGATGGTGTTGGAGCATCAGTCAGCCGTTGGCAGCAATATACTGGACACGGACCCGATGTTGGGACCATTGGCGGACAACGGCGGTGCAACGAGAACTCACGCCATTGGTTCTGGCAGTCCGCTGCTGGATGCCGGCAACGCGGCTGCACCCACGCGCAACATGGCCCTGCCGCGCCCTGCCAATGATCAACGCGGTGGCGGGTTCCAACGTGTGAGCGGTCCCGCCGTCGACATCGGTGCTTACGAGCGCCAGGTAAACGGCGGCGGTGGTAGTGCTGGTGGCTCCGGCGGCGGCAGTGTTGGCGGCTGGACGCTCGCCTGGCTGGCGTTGCTGACAGCACTGTCTGCCTGGCGCCGATCGGGCGGGTCTTGCCGGAGTTACGAATCATGAAGAATGCCATTCTGATTCTACTCGTTGCCGCGGCCGGCGCCGTGTCAGCGGGCTGCGCAACAAAGCCCGTTGCCACGGTCGAATCCTACACCCACACGCCCTATGTCCCGGCTGCGCCAATCGTCGATAAGGTAGTGCTGAACAAACGTTTCGACCAGGCCTGGAACGAACTGGTGGAAAATCTCGCCGCGAATTTTTTTGCGGTCGACCAGATCGACAAAGAGTCGCGCTTTATAAGCATCAACGCCAGCCAGGATGCGGGTGGCATCGGGCGCGATCGGAACTGGTGGCTGGCGTACGCGAGTTGCGGTGAATCGGAGCGACGATTCGCTTACGACGGCCGGGAATATTCGTACGCCTACCCGACGCTTGGTGCCGATACTTACAACACGGTCTACGGCGACCACGTACAATTCTGGGCGGAAGTTCGGCCGCGTGTCGAAGCCGAGATCAAGATGAATATCTATCTGTCGCCGCTCGATGCCGGACGTACCGAGATGAGCGTCAATGCGCGTTACAAATTCACCCGCTATGTCGACCAGGATATTTATACCTACCGCAACAACGGCCAGTACCTGTTCGCGCAAACAGTTGATGATCGCAGCGGATCGGCAATTACCTTTACAACGCGAAATGCCGGCCAGCATCCTTCGGACCAGACGCCACCGATCATGTGCTACGCGACTGGCAGGTTCGAGTCGGCGGTTATTGACCTTGTGCAGCAGCCGCGCTGATCACCTGGCAAGCTGCATGAGTGGATTTACACCTGACCGGGTAAGTGGCGACTAATCCAGGTACCGGTGCAGCCACCCGTTCACTTCGTCATGCCACTGCAGTGAATTCTGCGGCTTTTGCACCCAGTGATTCTCATCCGGGAAATACAAAAACCGGCTGGCGATGCCCTGCCGCTGCAAGGCCGTAAACGCACCGATACCCTGGCTGACCGGAATCCGATAGTCGAGCTGCCCGTGAATGACCAGCATGGGTGTTTGCCAGCGGTCCACGTAGTTCACTGGATTAAATTTCTCATAGCTTTTCGGATTCGAATAATAAGGCCCGCCGTTTTCCCATTCCGGAAACCAGAGCTCTTCGGTGCCGTAATACATCATGCGGTTATCGAACACGCCGTCATGATTGACCAGGCAATTGAATCGCTCGGGCCAGTTCCCTGCGATCCAGTTGATCATGTAGCCGCCGTACGATGCCCCGAGCGCGCAAACCTTCTCACCGTCCAGAAATGCGAATTTCTTCAGCGCGGCTTTCAGGCCCAGTTGCAAATCAGTGAACGGCTTGCCGCCCCAGTCACCCGATATACTGTCTGTGAAATCCTGCCCGTAGCCTGTTGACCCATGAAAATCGATGAACACGGCCGCGAATCCCTGCCCGGCGTAGGTCTGTGGATTCCAGCGGTAATGGAAGTGATTGCTGAAACTGCCCTGCGGGCCACCGTGTATCAGAAATGCAACCGGGTATTGCTTGCCGTTCTCGAAGGCTGCCGGCTTAACGACGTAGCCATACACGGTGTCCTTGTTCGCGCCGGCGAACGAGAACTGCTGATAGTCACCCATCTCGACGCCCCGCAATTGCTCCGCAGAGAAGTGCGTCAGTTGCCGGGCTTCGGTACTGCCTTCGTCCAGTACAAATAGTTCGCTCGGCGTCTTCAGGTCATCTTTCGCGAAGACCGTGCCCCGCGCGCCATCGGCAAACGCGCTCACTTCACCGTCCGCGACGAGTTTGACTGCCTCGCCGGTCGCAACATCAAAGCGCCATAAACTCTTGTTCCCCGTGTCCTGTGCATTCACGAGCAAAGACGAGCCGTCGTGAGAAAATGCAATTGACGATGCGGAGCGATCCCAGTCAGCCGCCAGTTCGCGGGTACGACCGGATTCAAGATCCCGGATCATTACGCGAAACCGGTCAGCCTCGAACCCCGGCCGTTGCATCGCGAGATACGCGAGTGTCTTGCCGTCAGGACTCAACACGGGTTGCGTGTCCCAGGCGGCGTTTTCCCGCGTCAGGTTAAGGGTTGGCCCGTCGCCGTTCATGGGCGCTGAGTAGAGGTCAAAGTTGGTCGACGTGGGCTCTTTGCTGTCGCGAATCCGCGCCGCGAAAAATACGGAAGAGCCATCATTGCTTATTATGTACTCTTCGTTGCCACCCCAGACCCGAGACGGCACATCGGCATCCACTGCTTTGCTGACAAGTACGAGCTCGCTGTCTGCCGCGCTACTGCCCTCGAGTGGTAGCGCAAACAATCGGGAACGCTTTGCACTCAACCAATGATCCCAGTGCCGCATGAACAAGTGCTCGTACACCAGGCCTGTCTGCGGTGATTCTTCCAGCGCCTTGTCGCGCGCCAGCGTGCACGCGAGGTCGTCACAGTCGATGTAAGTTTGCAGCGATACGACAAGTCGGTCGCCGCCCGGGCTGATGCGAAACGTACCAACCTCGACCGGAAGACGGGTGACCTGCTTTGCATCACCGCCCTTCGGGGCTATGCGCCACACCTGTGTGGTTTTACCCTCTGACGACAGGAAATAAATGAACCTGCCATCGGGTGACCACGCTGGATCGGTTTCATTGCCTTCGTAGTCGGTCAGTTGCCGCGTGTCTTTGCCATCGATCGACGACAGCCACAGGTCGAAGCGACCCTTGTTCGCTGCCATGTCCGTCGTGCGCAAGGTATAGACAACCTGGCTGCCATCGGGAGACACACCTGGCGCACCCACACGATGCAGGCGCACCAGGTGCTCGGCTGAAAAAGGCTCAGCGAGTACGTCGTGCCCGGCAAGAAGCCCCGGCAAAATCAATGCAATCAGAAATCGGCGATTCATGCGGGCCCCCGGGCTTCAAGTGCTCACATATTACCACCTGAAAAACCCGTTTGCGTATGCCAGCATATTGACCGCGTTGCCTACCGGAAATAGTACTGCTGAATCGCACCGCGCACGTGGTGTTTCATTTCCAGTCGCAGTTGCCGCTGCAGCTGCGATGCTGAAAACTGCGTCGTGTCGGGTCCCGCATCCTGCCGCACAAAGGCCTGCATGGCGCGCTGCACGGCGAACCAGCTGTCACGTACATAGGCCGCATCGCCGTACCCGAACGGTACGTAAGGATCCTGCATCGGGTAGCACTGGGAAAGATCAACACTCAGGCACACATGTTCACGAAACCGCCTGGGCGACTGCCAGGTCACATAGATATTCATCTCGCTCATCGCCCGCGAAAAGCCCGACGACACCGCTTTCGCCGTATTCATGCACAGGTCTGTGGTGATAGTGCCAAGCGGAAACGATGTGACATGCCGTCGATAGATGCCATCCGATGCGATCACGTTGTACACCAGGTTGTCGACTACCGAGCAGGCATCCTCGGCGCCGAGTTTGGCCACAGGCTCCGCCGACACAGCCCCGCCTGCTCCGCACAACACGCCGATGCTCGCCAGAATCCAGAAAGTCCTTTTCCACATTGCCGTTCTCCTTGATGTGAATGTACATCAAGGATCAGGCACGGCGACTGCGCGCGGTAGTCGCAAAATTAGGCTGTTTTTTTAGATTGAACCGCAGGCTAGTTGCGCATATCCCGGCGCTCCGAACGCCGTTACACCGCTAATAGGCGGCAATACATTCAATCTCCACGCGCGCATTCAAAGCCAGCCCGCTAACACCGAGAGCCGAGCGCGCCGGGCGCGGTGCCGCAAAGGCTTTCATGTAGACCTCATTCATGACGGCAAAATCCGCGATATCCGCGAGAAACACCGTACATTTGACAACGTCGGCCATCGTCAGCCCATGTTGATCGAGCCGCGCCTTGATATTCTCGAGCGCCAGCGCCGTTTCGGGCCCGGTGCCTCCTTCGGCCAGCTTGCGATCCCTGATGCCGAGCGCCCCGGCCAGGAACAGCAGGTTGCCTGCGCGCACAGCGCCTGAGAAAGGTGCCGTCCCGCCACTGCTGTCATAAAACTGCTTGCTGGACTCGCTGGGCTTCGAGACGTCCGCCGCGGCGAGTGCCGCGCATGAAAGTAGCGCCAGTATCACGCCCGATTTGCTGATGATTCGCATTGTTTCCATTCTCCTGCCGTAGCACCGGTGTAAGTGCTGAATTCTCGCTTGCCCGGGCGCGGCGTTGCAAATTCGGCTATTCTGCGCTGCCGCCGTCGGGATCACCCCCTACACGGCGCTTTTCGACTAGACTGCTGCCCGATGGCCGAAACGACTTCCGCAACGCTGACCGATAAGGTGCTCGGCCAGCTGCTCGGACTTGAGCGACGCGAATACATCGCGGTGGCGTGGTCGTTTGCTTATTTCTTCTGCATCATGACGTCGTATTTCATGCTGCGCCCCATGCGCGAGACGATGGGCGTGGAAAGCGGTGTGAAGACCATTCCAATCCTGTTCTCCAGCACCTTCGTCGTCATGTTGCTGGCATCGCCTGTGTTCGGCTGGATAGCATCACGCTATCCACGGCGGCGCTTCCTGCCTTGGGTGTATTACTTCTTTGCACTGAATATCCTGTTGTTTTTCGCGTTATTTACCTACGCCGACAAAAACGATCTTGAGATCGTCTGGATAGGACGCGCATTTTTTGTCTGGATCAGTGTATTCAACCTGTTTGTGGTGTCAGTGTTCTGGAGTTTCATGGCCGACATCTACAGCAAGGAGCAGGGCCGGCGTCTGTTTGGTGTTATTTCCGCCGGCGGCAGTGCCGGTGCCCTGACCGGCCCGTTTGTCACCAGTCAGCTGGTCGTGCCGCTCGGCTTCGCCAATTTGCTGCCGATCTCCGCCGCGTTCCTGGTGACCGGCGTATTTTGCATCTATCAACTCAGACGCTGGGTGCAGACCGAATACTCCGGCGAGACAAGCAGCACCGTGGCCAGCCAGAAGCCACTCGGCGGCAGTGCGATAGCCGGCATGACGGCTATCGTGCGCTCGAAATACTTCCTAACGATAACGCTTACTTCGATAATCGCAAGCCTGCTCGGCACTGCCTTGTACATGTTCATGAACGATCTCGTTGCCAACTCCATAGAAGGTGTGGATCAACGTACACGGCTCTTTAGCTACATTGATGCAGCAACCGGACTATTTGCACTTATCTTTCAATTACTGCTGGTCAAGCACGCCGTCAGCAAACTCGGCATAGGCTTCACACTGGCGCTGATGCCGCTCGTGTCCCTGCTTGGCTTTGCGCTGCTGGCAGCGAACCCGAGCCTTATCGCCGTTGCTGTTTTTCAGGCTGCCCGCCGCGCCATCGGCTTTGGCTTTGTGAAACCAAGTACCGATATGCTGTACTCGGTGGTTACACTCGAAGAGAAGTACAAAGCCAAGAATTTTATCGATACGGCCGTGTACCGCGGCAGCGATCTGATCGGCACCTGGACTGTCCGGCTTGTCTGGAGTCTCGGCATCTCCGGGATCGCCGTTTTGCTGCTGCCGTTTGCACTGCTTTGGGTACTGCTGTCGCTTTGGCTCGGGCGTGAATACCGGCGCCGGGATACCTTGAGTGGGTTCAGTCATGCAAGTAGCGAATAAGGCCGGATTGCGGCGGCGCCTGGCCGCCATCCTGTACGACTGCCTGCTGGTCTTCGCATTGCTGATGCTGGCCAGTATTCCATTCGTCGCGCATCACGACGGAGGCTTTGTACCGCCGAACGGCAACCTGGGCTACCAATTGACCCTGCTGCTCGTTATCTATGCTTTTTTCGTCGGCTTCTGGGTCTACAAGGGACGCACGCTGGGCATGCAGTCATGGGGCTTGCAGATTGAAACAGGGAACCACCAACGCCCTGGTTTTCGACAAGCTTCGCTGCGCTTTTTCGCCGCGATCCTGTCGTGGGCGCCGGCAGGTCTCGGCTTTCTCTGGCAGTTATGGGACAAGGACCGCCTCACGTGGCACGACCGTATCAGCAACACGCGCCTTGTTTACTATCCGCGCAACCAAAAGTCCGATCTTTAAGGCAAATTCCTAGCGCACCCTTGCGAGTGCAATGACCGTCACCAGCAGCAAAGCGACCAGCGGCAGCCAGGCGATCAGCGCCGGATTAAAATTGAATACCTGGCCTGAATTGGCGAGCGTTTCGGACGCGAGGTAATACGCGAGCCCGATAACCACACCGATCATCAGGCGACCGCCCGCGCCACCCTGCCGCTGCGACCCGAATACAAACGCAAGCGCCAGCACCGGCATGACAAGCACTGAAAAAGTTCGTGACACCCGGTACCACAATTCGGAAACGTACTGGCTCGCATCCAGTGAGTTGCGCTTCAGGTAACTGATATAGCCGATTAAACCGCGTAGCGACAAACTCAACGGCTTCGCCATCGCGTTGCCGAGCAATTCAGCGTTGACATCAAAATTCCTGACTGCAAGATTGGACTCGCTGACCTGCACACCATCATCTTTAAAACGCGTTTCGCGAAAGTTCTCGAAGCGCCAGGTATCGTCTGGCCCGATGCCGGCGTTGTCGGCCATGGCAATGGACTCCAACGCATCCTGGTCGTTAAAGCGATACAGGTAAATTGTGCCGAACTCGAAATCGGAGCTGACTCGTTCAAGATGCAGGTAGGACGAGCCATCCTTGACCCAGGTCGACTTGCCGAGGCGCTCCTCGCCCTGCCCGTGACGCGCCTGGTTGCGCATGTCACGCGCATAAAAATCGAGCGGTGGACCAATGTACTCACCAAGCAGTGCAGTTACGACCAGCAACATGAAACCCGTCAGGCCAACCATTGCCGCGAGACGACGCACCGACAGACCCGCCGCGCGCATCACTATGATTTCGCTATTGGACGCCAGCGCTCCAAGCGCAAGCAGGGAACCGATAAGCACTGCCACCGGCATCATTTCGAACGCAAGATTCGGTAGTCTCAGTGCTGCATACAAGATTGCCTGCGGCGTCTGGTAGGCATTCTGGACATCGTCGAGTTCACCGATGAACTCGAACAAGCCGACCAGCGCCAGCAACACCACAAGTACCATGGCAGTACCGGCCAGAATACTGCGCATCAGGTATTGGTTGAGGATGCTGCTCACCGGAACAGACGCCTGTGCACACCGTTTTGCGCGGCCAGCAACAAGACTGTCAGGAGCAGGACCGCTCCATGTACCCACCAAAGCCCGAGCCCCGGTGAGATTTCGCCGCTTTCAATCCAGGCCTTCGCGGCACTCAGCATGTTGAGGTAGATAATAAAGACGAGCAGCCCGATTGCGATCCTGCCGTAGCGCCCTTCGCGTGGCTGACTCTTGCTCAACGGTACCGCCAAAAGACCAAGCAGCAAGGTGGACAACGGGATACTGAGCCGCCATTGCAATTCCGCGATCTCGAGCGGGTCGCTCGACTCCAGCAACGTGACGAATGGCATCGCGCGCGGCGCGGGATCCGCAGCCTCAAGACCCGGCAGTCGGTAGGGAATCCCGTGTTCTTCGAATTCCAGTACGCGAAAACCGGTTGTGCCTGGCACGCCCTCATAGCGACGGCCGTCGTGCAGTAATAGCATCCGGGTATCCGGATCGTCGGTCGCTACCTGCTCGCCGCTTTTCGCGATGACAACTTCGACGCGACCGTCCTCGCCCTGCCGCTGCATGAACACGTTCTCCATGACACCGTCAGCACTGACTTTCTCGCCGTAGACCACGGCATTTTCCGGGCCAACCTCGGTAAACCTGCCGGGCTCGATACTGCTCAGGTCAATCTGCCGCCGTGCCTCGGCACCAATCGTATCAACCTGTTGCAATGCACTCGGCCCGATCTCGATCGACAGCCACGCGACCGCCGCGACCAGCGGCAACGCCAGCCACAGCAAAGGGCGATAGACGCCCATCGGGCCGACGCGGCAGGCTGTCATGGCCGCCATTTCGCTATCACGGTACAGGCGCCCCAGCGCCATCATGATCGACAGGAACAGGCTGATGGGGATCAGCACCGTGAGGTACTGGACCGCAGACAGGCCGATCACCTGCATCGCGGCATCTTTGGGCAGGTTACCTTTGGCTACATTACCAAGCACTCGCGCAAACTGGTTCGTCAGCAGGATCAGCAACAGCACCGCGGTCACCGCTACCCAGGTTAGCGCGATTTCTTTGAGAATATAGCGATCTAGGATGCGGCGCATCGCAGTGAATTAATGTCAAGGAACCTTAACGGTTAGGGGCCCAATCAGTTAGACTAACTGTTTTATTTTGTCCGGGACAAGCGGTTTTCCATGGAATATTTCTCAACGACAAGCAAGTTATCCCAGCGTGCGACTGATTGCCTTATCGTCGGCGTTTATTCGAAGTCTGTATTGAGCATCGCCGCCGCCGAAATCAATCTGGCCACAAAAGGTGAAATTAAGCGCCTGTTAAAAAGCGGCGATGCGTCCGGACACCTCGGCCACACACTGGTTTTGCAACAGCCAAGCGGCGTAAAAGCGAAGCGCATCGTCGTCGTCGGATTGGGCAAACAAGCCAAATTCGATGTCGTGGCACTCAGGAAGGCGTTGGCAGCGGCACTTGGGGCCGTTGCAAAAACCAAGTGTCGCGCATTGCTCGTCGGCCTTACGCAGGAGCCTGGAATTACGCCCTACTATGCCGCACGTGCCACGGCCGAAACCGTACACGATGTGTTGTACAACTTCACGGAAATGAAAAGCGCACACAAGAAACCGCGCATGCCGCTCGCAAAGATCGGTCTTGCCAATACCGAACGCAGCCACGCGAAACATGCAATGCTCGGAGCGGAACACGGCGAAGCCATTGCGCTCGGCATGTCCCTCGCGAAAAATCTTGGCAACCAGCCACCCAATGTCTGTACACCGTCTCACCTGGCGCGCACTGCGCAAAAGCTTGCACGTGAGAATGCCCGAGTGAGCACTCGTGTCCTTAACGAAGCGGAAATGAAGCGGCTGGGGATGGGATCGCTGTTGTCCGTTACCGCGGGCGCCGCGGAGCCGGCAAAATTCATCATCATGGAGTACAAGGGTGCGGGCAAAAGTGCGCCCGTTGTGCTCGTTGGCAAAGGCGTGACCTTCGATACTGGCGGCACCTCGTTGAAGCCCGGCGCGGCGATGGATGAGATGAAATACGACATGTGCGGTGCTGCGAGCGTAATCGGCACGATCGCAGCGGTGGCCGCGCTCAAGCTGCCAATCAATCTCAATGTCGTGGTACCAGCGGTGGTCAATATGCCGGGCGGCAGCGCGACCGTACCCGGCGACATCGTCAAGAGCATGTCCGGCCAGACCATCGAAATTCTGAATACCGATGCCGAGGGTCGACTGATACTCTGCGACGCCCTTACCTACGCCCGGCGATTCAAGCCCGCAGCCATTATCGATGTTGCGACGCTGACAGGTGCGTGTGTAATCGCGCTGGGCAAATACCACGCCGGGCTGATGAGCAACGATGACGAACTTGCTGACAGTATCCTGGCGGCCGGCCTGCGCGCCAGCGATCGTGCCTGGCGCCTGCCGATGGGTGACGACTACGCATCGCAGCTAAAGAGCAATTTTGCCGACATGGCGAATATTGGTGGTCGCGACGCAGGCACCATTACAGCGGCCTGCTTCCTCGGTAAGTTCACCACAGACATGGTCTGGGCACACCTTGATATTGCGGGGGTCGCGTGGTTGACCGGCGCAAAAAAGGGCGCGACCGGACGACCGGTGCCGTTGCTGACCGAGATACTGCTCGCGCGCGCGGGCGTGTTGCCGGCGTAAGCAATGCTGCAAGTCGATTTTTATGTCTTAAGCCAGGGTGGTGAGCAGGCACGACAAATCTTTGCGTGCAAACTGGCGGAAAAGGCGTATCGATTGAAAAATTCCGTACACATCGAAACCGCAAGCGAGGCAGACAGCGCAAAGCTCGATACGCTGCTGTGGACTTTTCGCGACGGCAGTTTCGTGCCGCACCATGTACTGGGTGCGGAGCATCTTGAATCTCCCGTAACGATCGGTCACACAGGAACCTGCGGCGACGGTCGTGACCTGCTGATCAACCTCACCGCCCGGCTGCCGGACCAGCTCAGCGCGTACGCACGGATTGCCGAATTGGTCAGTCCTGACGAAGAGAGCAAGCGCGCCAGCCGACAACGTTTTGCCACCTACCGTGACCAGGGACACCAGATCAGGACCCATACAATCTGACATGGACAAGACTTACCGACCGCAGGATATCGAGCAACGTCTCTACGCACGCTGGGAAAAATCCGGCTGGTTCGCCCCAACGGGCGATGGCCAGCCTTTTTGCATCATGATTCCGCCGCCCAATGTGACCGGAACCCTGCACATGGGGCACGCCTTCCAGGACACGATCATGGATGCGCTGACTCGTTATCACCGCATGCGCGGTGATCGCAGTTTATGGCAACCCGGTATGGACCACGCCGGCATTGCCACACAGATGGTGGTCGAGCGCTTGTTGAACCAGGAAGGAAAATCAAAGCACGACCTCGGTCGTGATGCGTTTGTCGAGCGCGTGTGGCAATGGAAAGACGAATCAGGTGGCCAGATCGCAAAACAGTTGCGACGCATGGGTGCCTCGGTCGACTGGCAGCGGGACCGCTTTACCATGGACGAAGGCCTGTCCGCCGCCGTGCAAAAAGTATTCATCGCTTTGTATGACGATGGCCTGATTTATCGCGGCAAACGGCTGGTCAACTGGGACCCTGTCCTGCACACGGCACTGTCCGACCTTGAAGTTCTGTCGGCGGATGAAGACGGATTCCTCTATCACTTCCGTTACCCGCTGGCATCGGGATCCGGCCATCTCGTGGTCGCAACCACCCGGCCCGAAACGATGCTTGGTGACAGCGCGGTTGCGGTCCATCCGGACGACGAACGATACCGGCACCTGGTTGGCGAGGAAATTCTTCTGCCTATTGTCGGCCGCAGCATTCCTGTCATTGCCGATGACTACGTCGAGCCTGAATTCGGCTCCGGTTGCGTAAAAATTACGCCGGCGCACGATTTCAATGACTACGAGATCGGCAAACGTCACCAGTTACCGATATACAACGTCCTAACGGATTCCGCGGCCATGCACGACGATGTCCCGGAACGCTATCGCGGCATGGACCGGTTCGACGCTCGCAAAGCGATCGTAGCGGAATTCAAATCGCTCGGCCTGCTCGACAAGATTGAAAAATACACGGTGAAAATTCCACGTGGCGATCGTAGCGGCGCGATCGTTGAACCCTACCTCACCGACCAGTGGTACGTCAGCATCAAGCCACTCGCCGAGCCCGCCATCGAAGCAGTATCCAGCGGCAGGATTCGTTTTGTTCCCGAGAACTGGAACAAGACCTACTTCGAATGGATGAACAATATCGAGGACTGGTGTATCAGTCGGCAGCTCTGGTGGGGACATCGCATACCTGCATGGTATGACGATGCGGGCACCATTTATGTTGGCGCCAGCGAAAGCGAGGTTCGCGCAAAACACAAGCTGACGGACGATATCAGACTGCAGCAGGATCCCGATGTCCTTGATACCTGGTTCTCGTCGGCACTCTGGCCGTTCAGCACGCTTGGCTGGCCAGAAAAAACCGCGGCACTGAAGGAATTTTATCCAACCAGCGTGCTGGTCACCGGTTTCGACATTATCTTTTTCTGGGTTGCGCGCATGATCATGATGGGTCTGCGCTTCATGGGCGATGTCCCGTTTCGGGAGATCTATATCCACGGCCTGATTCGCGACCAGGACGGCCAGAAGATGTCGAAATCCAAGGGCAATGTGCTGGACCCGATCGACCTGATCGATGGCATCGACCTCGAGTCACTGGTCGCAAAGCGTACTACTGGCATGATGCAGGACCATCTTGCGCCACAAATCGAGGCGGCAACGCGCAAGCATTTTCCAAACGGGATTGCAGAGTACGGGACCGACGCCCTGCGATTTACATTCGCGTCGCTCGCAACGACCGGCCGTGATATCCGCTTCGATCTCGGACGTATTGATGGCTACCGGAACTTCTGCAACAAGTTGTGGAACGCGGCCCGCTACGTACTCATGAATACCGAAACAGAGTGCGCTGGCGCGGCCCGGTTTTCGGCTGCCGATCACTGGATTCAGAGCCGCTTCGATGCAACGGCAGAAAATGTACATCGCCATTTTGGCAACTACCGGCTCGATCTTGTTGCGCAGGAAATCTACGACTTCACCTGGCATGAATTTTGCGACTGGTATCTTGAGTTGTCGAAACCTGTTTTGCAGAACGACGATGTAGCTATCGAATTAATGCGCGGTACACGGCAAACCCTGATCCGTATTCTGGAGGCCTTGCTGCGGCTGATACATCCACTTATGCCTTTCATCAGCGAAGAAATATGGCAGCAGGTTGCGCCGCGCGCGGGCATCGCTGGTGAAACAATCATGTTGCAGCCCTACCCTGATGTCGACCCGGGGGTCGGGGCCCGTGCTGCAACCACTGACATCGCAGACATTGAATGGATACGCAGCTTCATCCTGGGCATTCGCCAGATTCGCGGCGAGATGGATATCGCGCCCGGAAAATCGCTACCCGTAATACTCGACAATGCAGGCGATGAGGATCTGCGACGGGCTCGCGAGCACGCCGCACTCCTCTCTCGCGTCGGCAGAGTGGCATCCGTAACGGCACTGGCGAAAGGCGACAGTCCGCCCGATGCAGCTATCGCGTTGCTCGGCGAGCTGCGTCTTCTCGTACCCTTGAAAGGCCTCATCGATGTCGCGGCAGAACGGGATCGTGTGAAAAAGCAGCTGGCGAAAACGGAAGCGGAACTTGCGAAATCCGAGGCCAAACTCGCGAACCAGAATTTTGTGAACAATGCTCCTGCAGCTGTCGTTCTCCAGGAACGCGAACGCAGCGCGGAATTCGAAAGCCAGGTCCGTGAGCTGCGTCTGCAACTCACGAAACTGGCCGAGCTGGACTGAGCGCGTGTCGACCGAAGCAGTGACGCAGCAAGCAACGCTCGATGCAGCTGTGCAGCAGTTGGGCAACATCGTGCTCGGCAAACAAGCGCAGATTGAGCTTGCACTGGCCTGCCTGCTCGCCCGGGGCCACCTGCTCATTGAAGACCTGCCCGGCCTTGGCAAAACCATTCTTGCTCAGTCACTGGCACGCGTACTCGATTTGAGTTTCAGCCGCATACAATTCACCAGTGACCTGTTGCCGGCCGACATTGTCGGCGTGTCCGTTTTCAACAAGGGCAGTGGCGAGTTCGAGTTTCAGCCCGGCCCCGTGTTTGCACAGCTGGTGCTCGCTGACGAAGTCAACCGCGCAACACCCAAAGCGCAGAGTGCGCTCTTGGAAGCAATGGAGGAGCAGCAGGTATCGGTGGATGGAAAGACGCGCACATTGCCCGAGCCATTTTTCGTTGTTGCAACACAAAACCCGGCGGACCAGATCGGAACGTTTCCGCTGCCCGAATCGCAGATGGATCGCTTCCTCATGCGCCTCGAGCTTGGCTACCCGAATGCAGCAGACGAACGCGAAATCATTACGGGCGACGACCGCCGGACCATGCTTACCGAAATGAATGCCGTTACGTCTCCCGCAACGCTGCTCGAGTTGCAGCGAGCGGCCCGACGCGTGCATATGAGTGATGCAATCGTCGACTATATCCAGGCGCTGGTGCGGCAGACGCGAGAATCAGCGGAGATCGAGGTCGGCTTGTCGCCGCGCGGCGCGCAGGCGCTCGCTTTGGCCGCAAGGGCGCTGGCGTTTCTGCGCAAGCATCCTGGCGTGTTCCCCGACGACGTGCAGGCCGTCTTTCCGCCGGTTGCAGGTCACCGATTGAAACCTGCCAGCGCAGCGAACCGACGTAAACCGAATGAACTTTGCCAGCATGTGCTCGATTCCGTGGCCATCCCATAGCGCGCTTCACTCGCGATTCCCCGTGAATAATGCCGGCTAAACCCGCCCGGCGTATTGCGCGCGTGAAACAAGCACTGATGCGCCGTGTGCAGCGCTGGGCTAAACAGCGCCAGGGACCTGATCCGCAGACGACGGCGATTGCGGCGCGACGCACCTATATCCTGCCGACCGGCGTCGGCCTTATTTTTGCGCTGACAAGCTTCGCAATGTTGTTGGGCTCAATGAACTACAACAACAACCTGTCGTTCGTGCTGACCTTCCTGCTCATCGGCCTCGGCTTCGTTGCCATGCATCAATGCCAGCGTAACCTGGTGGGGCTCGAAATCAGCTTTGCGGGCGTCGAACCGGTATTTGCCGGAGGCGTGGCCGAATTTCGCTTTGCGCTCGTAAATCACTCGAAAACGGCCAGGTATCGCATCTCGCTGAACGTCGATGACAATGACAGTGCAATTCAGGACCTCGGCCCCGGCGAGAGCAAGCTTTTCGTTCTACCGCTGCCGGCTCCTTCACGCGGCTGGGTCAATATGCGGTCGTTCGGCCTGCGCAGCCTGTTTCCGTTTGAGCTGTTTCGCGCCTGGGCCTGGCTGTCCATGGATATTCGCGGGCTGGTGTACCCCAAAGTGGCCGCGTATGCACCGCCCGCGCCGCCAACGGAGCTGGCCCTTGGCCATCGTCAACACGACGCTCGCGGCGAGGAAGATTTTGCTGGGCTGCGTCGCTTTAGCACAGGCGATTCACCGCGCAATGTTGCGTGGAAAGCCTACGCCCGCACCGGCCAACTACTCAGCAAGCAGTTTGCGGGCGCCGACATGAGCAGCCAGTGGTTCGAGTTCGACAGTGTTGACGCGCCTGATACGGAATTGCGGCTCAGCATTCTTACGCGCTGGATCGTCGATGCCGACCGGACTCGCGAGGACTATGGCCTGCGATTGCCGAACGTCAGCATCCCGCCGTCGCACGGCGCCGCCCATCGCTGTCGCTGTCTCGAGGCGCTTGCGCTATTTGGTGATGAAGCTGGCTAAGCCGCGGCGCAGCGACGGCTCCCTGTTGTCCAGTTTGCCCTGGACGCTCGCTGCGCTCGCGTTTGCCTTGCTGCCGCACTTGAGGTATCTGCCGTTCTGGATCGGCGCGTCGTTTCTCGCCTGCGCAGGCTGGCGCATGCTGATCGAACGTCGCCGCATGGCATTGCCGCCAACCTGGCTACGTGCCACGCTCGCGCTCGGCGGTTTTCTCGGCGTACTCGGCACCTACCAGATGATCAGCGGCGTCGGCCCCGGGTCTGCATTGCTCGCGATCATGGCGTCACTCAAACTGCTGGAAACCCGGCAGCGGCGTGATCAGTTTGTGCTGCTGTTCATCGCCATCTTCCTCGTCATGTCCGCACTCCTGCGCGAGCAGTACCTGTGGTCCTTGCCCTACCTCGTCGCGGCGCTTGTGCTCACCATGACTGCCTGGCTGCGTATGTCGGGCGATCCAGGTGAATCAACACGCGCCAGTTTTGCGATCGGCACCCGCCTGGTTGCCTACGCGGTGCCGCTGGCGGCCGTGATGTGGGTATTCTTTCCGCGTATTTCCGTACCATTTTGGGCGGTGCCGATAGATACGGGGTCGGGCACGACCGGTCTCAGCAATCATATGAGCCCCGGCGATATCAGCTCGCTGTCGCAATCCGGCGCCGTTGCATTTCGCGTCCGGTTTGAAGACAGGGTCCCGGCACCGCGCGAGCGCTACTGGCGCGCCATGGTTCTGTACAACTTCGATGGTCGGAACTGGTCAGGTAATGAGCCGCTACTCAGCCAGGCTCGCAATCTTCAGATCGATGTTGGTGGCGAACCGCTACGTTATGAAATGATTCTCGAGCCGAACCGGCAACACTGGGTACCGGCGCTTGAACTTGTGCAGGGCTGGGAATTATCGAACACCGTGATGGGCCGGACCTTTGAACTGACCCGCGTGTATCCCATCGATCAGCGCATCTCCTTTACGATGACGTCGTACCCGACCTATCGTATCGAGCCCGAGTTGAGTATGAGCGTACAGGGCTGGTACCTGAGGTTTCCTCACGAACAAAATCCGCAAACGAGCACGCTGGCATTGGCGATGTTCCGGCAAGCCGGGTCGCCGGAACGCTATGTCGATGCTGTGCTGAGCTATTTTCATGAGCAGGACTTTTACTACAGCTTGCAGCCTCCTGCTCTGGGCAGTAATCCGGTGGACCGATTCCTGTTCGACACCCGGAAGGGATTTTGCGAACACTTTGCATCGGCATTTACATTGATGATGCGGGCGGCCGGTGTGCCAGCGCGCGTTGTACTTGGCTATCAGGGCGGTGAAGTAAATCCTTTGGGTGGCTACATGATCGTGCGCCAGTCCGACGCGCACGCATGGAGTGAAGTCTGGTTCCAGGGCCGCGGCTGGATCCGCGTGGACCCCACGGCGGCGGTCGCACCCGAGCGCATCGAACTCGGCTACACGGATTCACTGCTGGATGGTGCCGCGACTGCCTGGGGAGGCGGCACGCCATCCGAATTCCTGCACCGTATCAGGCTCTCGCTTGATGCAATGAATGCACGCTGGAATGACTGGGTGCTTGGCTACGGCCCCGATCGGCAGACCAGTGTCATGGAAATGCTCGGCATGGTTAATCCGGGCTGGCGCAAAATGATGCTGACCCTCGTCACGCTGGTTGTGACACTCACGCTGATCGTCAGTGCATTGCTCATGTGGCGCTACCGACCGCCACGGCCCGACCGTGCGAGAATTTTGTATCGGCGATTCACAAAGCGCGTCGGCATCGAGCCGGCGCTAGGTGAAACACCGCGCAACTATGCAAACCGGGCGCAACAGGTCTCGGCTCTTTCGGCCACCGCCATTCATGCAACGACGGATGCCTATCTTGCAGCACGTTACGGAGGTGACGCAGCCGCCATGCTGCGTCTTGAGAAGTCACTCAAAACGCTGCGTTGACTGGCGGTGGTCTTGCCGATGCCTGCAATCGCGGCAGGATGCCGCTCCTACGATCCGCGCGTTGCATCCTGGCTGTAGGAGCGCCGTCCCGGCGCGATATTCGCTATACGGCGCTTTCGTTCGGCACCCGGACAAGCAATAAACCGCCCAGTATGAGCAGCGGCAGCAACACCAGCAGCACTATTTTCGGGCTGTCGGAGATACGGGCGGCAACGCCAACCAGTGCCGGACCGCAGACATGCGCGAACTTTGTCAGCATATTGTAGAAGCCGAAAAATTCGCCTGAATTCTGCGCCGGAATCAATGCTGCGTACCAGGACCGACTGAGACTTTGTACGCCACCCTGCACGCAACCGATGATGATCGCCATAACGTAAAACTGCCAGACCGCGTCCATGAATACCGCCCAGGCCGACACGGCGATGTACACGGCCAGCGCGACCAGGAGGCCGAGCTTCGAGCCATAGCGATGGCCGAATAAGCCGTAGAGAATAGTCGCCGGAAAGCCGACAAAGTTCGTAACCATCAGCGCCATGACGAGGTCTTTTTGCTCAAAGCCAAGTCGCTGGCCATAGTTCACTGCCATGAAAATGACGGTGAATACGGCGGCTATGTACAGGCAATACGCGGTCAAAAACAGGACAATATTCCGGTACTGGCCGATATTCCTGAGCGTGTGCAAAAGCTCGCGATAGGCGTCCCGAATGACGTTGCCGCGTGCGCCGCTTCTTTGTGCTCCTTCCGGGATGAAAAACAGCAGCGGCAGCATGAAAATCGCCCACCATGCACCTACCGTAACAAACGCAAACTTGATGACAGCGTTGGTGTCGGGAAAACCAAAACTTGCCGGCATGGACAGCATCCAGACATGCAGCGCCAGCAGGGCCGCACCGCCGAGGTAACCGACCGCGAACCCGAAAGAGGACACCAGGTTGTAATAGCGCGGCTCGACCACCTCGATAAGCAACGAATCGTAAAAAACAGTCGAGCAGTAGTAGCCCACCGACGCGAGCAGGTACAGAAATAGCGCCAGGTGCAACGCGCTTTGTGGCGCAAGGCCGAGGCCGGCGGTTGCAGCGGCGCCGAGCAGAGCCAGGACAAACAGGAAGCGTTTGCGGTAGCCGCCGGCATCGGCGATTGATCCGAATACGGGTGCCAGCACGAATACTACCGCGCTGGCCGCGGCCGTCACCCAGGCGAGACGCTGCGTGACCACACCGCCCGTATCGCCGGCACTCCAGTAAAGGCCGAGAAACAGCGGGAACAATACCGCCATGACCGACAGTGCAAACGCGGAATTCGCCCAGTCGTAGAGCGCCCAGGCTATGACCTTCCGATTGAAGACACCGGCCGGGATCTTTGCGGTATTCAGTCGCGCCATGCTGCGGTTTCCACGAGTTCGCTGGTATTTGCTAGTGTTCGCGCGTCTTGTGAAACTCGATGTCGGGCCAGCGTTCCTCGGTCAGATTCAGGTTGACTCGCGTCGGTGCAATGTAAACCAGTTGCTCGCCGTGATCGAGTGCGAGATTGTCATGTGCCTTGCGCTCGAACTCCGCGAGCATCTTGCTGTCAGCACATTCAACCCAACGCGCCGTCGCAACATTAACTGTCTCGAACTGGCATTCCACCTTGTATTCGTCGCGCAAGCGATGCGCCACTACCTCGAATTGCAAGGGACCTACAGCACCCAGGATCAGGTCATTGTTCCGCATTGGACGGAACAGCTGTGTTGCACCTTCTTCACACAACTGTGCGAGACCTTTTTGCAACGCTTTCAAGCGCAATGGATCTTTCAGCACTGCACGGCGAAATATTTCCGGGGCAAAATTCGGTATCCCGGTGAAACGTACCGCAGGACCTTCGGAAAAACTGTCGCCTATGTTGATCGTGCCATGATTGTGCAGACCAATTATATCGCCCGCATAGGCGTTCTCGGCGTGCTGCCGATCGGCCGCCAGGAACGTGATGGCGTCCGGAATTTTCATCTCTTTGCCGGTCCGCACATGTGTAAGCTTGATGCCTTTTTGGTACTCGCCCGAGCAGATACGCATGAACGCAATGCGATCCCGGTGCCCCGGGTCCATGTTCGCCTGGATCTTGAAGACGAAGCCGGTGAGCAAAGATTCATCCGGTTGCACGAGTCGTTCTTCGCTTTGGCGGGGTTGTGGTGCGGGCGCGTGTTGCACGAACTCATCCAGCAACTCCTGCACGCCGAAGTTCGACAATGCGGAACCGAAAAATACCGGGGTCTGCCGGGCCGCAAGGTAGGTTGCCGGGTCAAACGAGGGGCACGCACCTTGCACCAGTTCGAGTTCCTCACGAAATTCGGCCGCGCGGCTTCCCAGTGCCTCGTTCGCCACCTCGGAATCCAGCCCGTCGATGACCCGGATGGTCGAGGCACGTTGACGTCCGGCTTTCGAATACAGATAAATCCGGTCCTGAGCCAGGTGGTACACGCCCTTCAGCGAGCTGCCCATGCCAATCGGCCAGGTGATCGGCGCGCACTGTATTTTCAGTATCTCCTCGATTTCGTCGAGCAACTCGATCGGCTCGCGGCCTTCACGATCGAGTTTGTTGATGAAGGTCATGATGGGTGTATCACGCAGACGGCATACTTCCATCAGTTTGACCGTGCGTTGCTCCACGCCCTTGGCGCAATCGATCACCATGAGGGCGGAATCGACCGCCGTCAGCGTACGATAGGTGTCCTCTGAGAAGTCCTCATGCCCGGGCGTATCAAGCAGGTTGATTACGTGGTCGCGGTACGGGAACTGCATAACCGACGATGTGATCGAGATACCGCGCTGTTGCTCAAGCGCCATCCAGTCCGAGGTAGCATGACGATTGGCCTTGCGACCCTTCACGGTGCCGGCCAGCTGAATGGCCCCACCGTAGAGCAACAACTTCTCGGTCAGCGTCGTTTTGCCGGCGTCCGGGTGCGAAATAATCGCAAACGTCCTTCGCCGCGCGACCTGTTGCCGGATATTTGACATGGTTTACCTGATTAGCTTGAAAATGGCGCGCAGTTTAGCAGCCCGTTGTGCTTCGGGCTGATCTACTTCGTCATCTGCGCGCGGGAAAGTGATCCTGCCCCTGACCGGGGCATCACGCAATGCTGCTGCCGGCCCTGAGCTTTTTTGACAGTACGGCCGCGTCTTCGCGGCCCTCGTGCGCCTGGTAGTAGGCGGGTCGGTTCGCGATTTGACGGAACCCCTTCTTGCGATACAGGGCAATCGCTGTTTTATTCGAGGGGCGCACCTCGAGAAATATTTCTGCCACATCGCTGTCACGCGCGTAGCGCAGAATTTCATCGAGCAGGCGCTCGCCATAGCCGTGTGCCCGATGCACGGGTTCCACGCAGAGATTCAGGATATGCGCCTCACCGGCGGCAATAGACAGGATTGCGTATCCCGCTACGCGTCCGTCGCGTTGCAAGCTGATGCAGTGATAGCCCGCCAGCAGGCAATCGCGGAAAACGCCGTGGCTCCAGGGAAAGTCGTAGCTGCGCCTCTCGATACTGGACACCTGCGCGAGATCCTCGTGCGTCATAGCCCGTATCAGAACCGGCGGCTCTTCCAGCGGAATGGTCATCGCCCGGCCTCGGCGACCGTCATTTTCGCAAGACACAGGTCCTGCCACACAAGGCGCTTTTGTGTCGGGCTGCGCAGCAGGTAGGCCGGGTGGTAAGTCACGATGAGCGGAATACGCCCGAACATATGTCGTTGACCACGCAAAGCGCCAACCGGTTCATCGCTGCCCAATAAATTCTGTGCAGCAACTTTTCCTACCGCGAGAATCAGGTCCGGCGATACCAGTTCGATCTGGCGATCAAGATAGGCGCGGCATGCGGCACTTTCTTCGCTCCTGGGATTGCGATTGCCTGGCGGACGACACTTAACGGTGTTCGCAATGTATACGTTTTTGCGTTCAAACCCCGCGGCGCGCAGCATCTCGTCGAGCAAAGCCCCTGCCCGTCCGACGAACGGTTCGCCGCGTCGGTCCTCCTCCGCACCCGGCGCCTCGCCAATGATCATCCAGCTCGCATCCTGATCACCAACGCCAAACACAGTCTGCGTGCGGCCCTTGTGCAACTCACAAAGCCTGCAATCCGCAACACAGTCGCGCAGCCCGTCCCAGCCCAGCGACGACACCGGCTGTGCCGGCGATTGTTGCTGTACTATTTCGACGGTCGCTGCATCGGAATTCACGGCATCGTCCCTTTGCTCGCGCGGCAACCAGAGGGTGATGCCGAGGGCATCAAGATACGCGCGTCGCTGCTGTTCATCGAGTTGTATCAAGAAAAGGGTACCTGCGGATGACAATAGGAAGTAATTGGGACAGCCTGCGCCACTACAAGTTTGCCACGAGGTCCTGGCAAATTCATTGCACAGAATACTAGTCCGGGTTAGTGATGTGGCAGTTTACCGAGCAGGACGCTGCCTGCCAAAACGCGCTGGCCCGGAGCGACCATCAGCTGCGTACCCGGCGGCAACAGCAGTTCCGCACGCCGTGCCAGGCGCAGGTAGGCACAGCGCGCACCCTGCCCCAGTCGCTCCCCGTAGCGCGCGAGTGATTTGGGCGGCAAGCCGAAGCGATAGCCCTGAAATTGCAACACCACATTGTCGCCTTCGTCGGTCTTGAGCCACAACGCGTGCTTCGGGTACGAGGCCGCATGCTCCATATCACTTGTGTGCAGATCCATAATGTGTCCTTCAACCGGACTGCGCGCCGAGTACGAGCCGAAGCTGTCGATCCGGATCAGTATCCGGTGGCCTTCACCCTCGAACGGGTCCTCGGTGCTGGCGCTGATTTCGAGTATTTCGCCATCCACCGGACTCACAACACCGAGCGGCACAGACGGCACCACCCTGGATGGATCCCGGAACAACAGGTACAGCAGCACGGTCAGCAGGGCCGGCAACAACGCCCAGGCGATGCCCATGAAACGTAGCGCCAGCGCACCGAGTATCAGCGTGAACAACAGGAACGGAACGCCTTCCGGGGCCACAAAGGGATTACGTTTTCCGCGCAAAATACTCCTGCTCCCGCACGCAGCCATGCAAGTTTTCGAGACCCCGGACAATCCCCTGCTTTGGCCGGCGAGTCAAATCAGAAAAGTGTTGCGCTGCAGTCGTTCATGCATGTTGTGGCCCGCTTTCCACCGGCGGGCGACGGATTCCCGGAGCGCGCACACGCACCCGCCAAATCACGCTAGAATGCGCGCCTTGGCCCCACTAAGTGATGACTTTATTCCATGCGTTTCTCGAAATTTGGCCTGACTACTCAAAAAGAGGTGCCGGCAGAAGCCGAAATCGTCAGCCACCAACTGATGCTGCGCGCGGGCCTGATTCGCCGCCTCACTGCCGGCATATTCACGTGGATGCCGCTTGGGCTGCGCGTCCTTCGCAAAGTTGAGGCGATTGTGCGCGAGGAAATGAATCGCGCCGGGGCACTCGAACTCCTGATGCCCGCGGTGCAGCCGGCCGAGCTGTGGCAGGAATCCGGCCGTTGGGACCAGTACGGCAGCCTGTTGCTCAGAATCAAAGACCGCCACAACCGCGACTTTTGCTTTGGGCCGACCCACGAGGAGGTCATTACCGATATCGCGCGCAAGGAGCTCAAGAGCTACAAGCAGCTGCCACTTAACTTCTACCAGATTCAAACCAAGTTTCGCGACGAGATCCGGCCGCGTTTCGGTGTCATGCGCGCGCGCGAATTCATTATGAAAGACGCCTACTCGTTCGATCTCGATGCCGCAGGACTGGATACCGCTTACGGAAAAATGCATGCGGCCTACACGGCTGTTTTCGAGCGGCTGGGCCTCAAATTTCGTATCGTCGATGCAGACTCGGGTGAAATTGGCGGCAGCCGTTCCGAGGAGTTTCACGTGCTGGCCGATTCCGGCGAGGATGCAATTGCCTATTGCGATGCTGACGGCTACGCCGCCAACGTCGAAACAGCGGCTACCCTGCCGCCCGCAGGAAAACGTCCGGACGCCACGCTCGACATGGCAAAAGTCCCGACCCCTGGGGCGCGCACGATAGCCGAGCTGGCTGCATTGCTGGACGTCGCAGCCAGTCAATGTCTGAAAACGCTGATCGTGAAGGGAATTGACGGTCCGGTTGCGCTGGTTCTTCGTGGCGACCACGAACTCAATGCCGTGAAAGCGCAAAAGCTCGCCGGGGTTGCGGCGCCGCTGACCATGGCCGATGCGGCAGAGGTCAGCGCCGCAACCGGGTGCGAACCGGGCTACGCAGGTCCGATCGGGCTCACCGTCCCGGTATTTTTCGATCATGCGACGGCCGACATGGCGGACTTTGTGTGCGGTGCCAACGAAGTCGATGCGCATTTTACCGGCGTCAATTTTGGCCGCGATCTGGAGGTACCGGCCACTGTGGACCTGCGCAATGTTGTCGAAGGCGATCCAACGCCGGGCGGCAAAGGCCAGCTGTCTATCGCACGAGGCATCGAAGTCGGCCACATTTTTCAGCTCGGCACCAAGTACTCGACCGCACTCGGTGCCAAGGTGCTGGATGCGGACGGCCGCGAGCAGCCACTCGAGATGGGCTGCTACGGCATTGGTATCACGCGTATTGTCGGCGCCGCTATCGAACAGAATCACGACGACAACGGGATCATCTGGCCGGACGCGCTGGCGCCGTTCGATGTTGTGCTGGTGCCGATCAACCTTGCGCGCTCAAGCGAGGTCAGCGAAGCCAGTGAGAAGCTCTACGCCGAGCTCGCCGCCCTTGGGCTCGAGGTGTTGTTTGACGATCGCGATGTGCGCCCTGGTGTGAAGTTTGCCGACGCGGAACTGCTGGGCATTCCGCACAGACTGGTGGTCTCGGAACGAGGACTCGGCAATGGCGAACTCGAGTACCGGCACCGCAGGGATGACGCTTCGCGTCAACTGAAACGTGAAGAAGCTCTCGCCCTACTGACACGATAAACCGTATTATTGAGCTTTATTTGCGGGAGATCTGACATTAAGAAGTTTCCGCAACTTGTTGTTTTAACATTAATAATAAATTTGTACGCGACAACAACCGTGCAGGCTCAGGAACATCCTGACCCGGAGTTGCGCAAAGTCTTGCTGGCCGCGGCCAGCGAATCAGACAGCTTTCCCGATCGCTTCGACGCTGAAGTGTGGCTGACCGACATGTCAGCGCGCCTCGCGAAACAGGTCGCCGACCCCGAAGAACGAATCAAGATCCTGACTCGCGTTCACTACGAAGCAAATCGCGTGGGTCTGGCGCCGGAACTTATTCTTTCCGTCATCGAAGTCGAAAGCAATTTCGATCGCTACGCAATCTCGTACGCAGGCGCGATCGGCCTGATGCAAATCATGCCATTCTGGCTCGATGAAATCGGGCGCCCTGACGACAACCTGCTGCACATTGACACGAACCTGCGCTACGGCTGCACGATCCTCAAGTTCTACCTGGATAAAGAAAACGGGGACCTAAGACGCGCGCTGGGCCGCTACAATGGCAGCCTCGGAAAACGCCAGTACCCGAACAAGGTCGTTGAGAAGCTTAGCCGAAAATGGTTCAAGGCCTGATCGACCGTCTGCACCGACCCACTATTGCTGCTGCTGGACCGACTTGCTCATATCACGCGCTTCCAGCGCTTTTGCTTTCGCAAGCAAAGCATCGCGACGCGCCGCTTTGTATTCCTCGGAACTTAATTCGTGTTCAGCGCTTTCCAGGTGCCGCAAGGCGTCCTGCAACTGAACCTTGGCGTAAGCCTCCGCGCCGGCGTCCCGTGCGACAGCGATTGCCTGCCGCGCATCGCTCATTTCCTGCACCGGCGGCGTCGTCTCACAGGCGCCCAGCAGCGCCAGCAACACGACTGCGCCGCCATTTCTCAGGCAGCGGCGAGTTGCGAGGCATAAAGTCAGACGAGCGGAAACTGGTTTGGACATAGCTTGGGCCGGTAATGGCGACATGCGGAACCGCATAACGCTACCAAGCGCCTGCCAACCGCGTCAAGGCGCTGCTGACTCATCGGGGGCATTGCCCTATCATCGGCATGCCAGGCAGGCGAGAGAAATCCGAAGGAGACAAGCCATGTCATTGACCATCTACCACAATCCGCGCTGCTCAAAATCGCGCCAAACGCTCGAACTGATCGAACAGGCTGGAATGCAGCCAGATATCGTCCTGTACCAGTCTGAACCCATAACGGCCAAACGCATACTGGAACTGGCGGAGATGCTCGGGGTGCCGGTCGCCAGCATCACGAGAACCGGGGAATCAGTGTTCAAGGAAGCACACGACCAGCCGGACCTGGACGACGATGCCGCGCTCGCCGCCTGGATCGCACGGCACCCGATCGCACTCGAGCGGCCGATCGTCGTGGATGAGGCTCGCAGTAAAGCCGTGCTTGGAAGGCCGCCGGAAAACGTGCGGGCGCTATTGCCTGAATGAGCGAGGTACTCGTCCTTTATTATTCGCGCAAGGGCACGACGGAAGCATTGGCGCGCGAGGTTTGCCAGGGTGTCGATTCGGTGCCGGGGATGTCAGCGC
>DDIS01000023.1 GCA_002338615.1 Proteobacteria bacterium UBA1844
CAGTGCGGCCCTGGCTGCAGCCAGGTTTGCTGCAGCCTGGTCACGCGCCGCGCGCGCGGCGTCGACCGTTCGTTGGCTGCTGGCACCCGATTCAAGCAGGGAGTCCTGGCGCTTGAAGTTACGCTCGGTTTCGTTGGCGGCCGCCTCTGTCTGGCGCACACCCTCCTCGGCCTGCACGATCTCTTGCGGACGGTTCCCGCTCAGCAGCTTGTCCCGTTCGGCCATCGCCGCCTGCAGCCCGGCCTCCGCTGCAGCCACTCTATCGTCATACGGACCGGCATCAAGTCGTGCCATTACCTCGCCTGCAATGACGTTGTCGCCCTCATCGAAAGCCATCTCAGCCACGCGGCCAGGCTGGCGGAAAGACAGTTCCACTTCGCGGATGTCGACGTTGCCATACAGGCGCAGCACATCGTGATTGCTGCTGTCGCGCAGCAGCCAGAACAACAGCAGGCCTCCGACGGCAATCGCGACGACAGCGATCACAATCCAGCGCAGCTTGCCGGTGAGGATGTTTGGGGTTTTCATGGATGGGCTCCCGCTCGCAATGTTTGTTCACCAGGCTTGTGGTATCGAAGTTCCCGGACTGCCTCCCGATGTGCCGGCTGGATTCTCTTCAGGCGCATGTCGGTGTCGCCGCGAAATTGCACTGCACGCGCTGGCCGGGCTCGGGCACGCTCACGTCCCAGGCGCAATCAGCCCGCAATCGTGCAGCGAAAGCCTCGGCCGCACTGGCTTCGCCGTGGACCACGAAGGTTTGCGCGGGGGGCTTGCGAAACTTTCCGGCCCAGGCCAGCAAGGCCGGCTGGTCGGCATGCGCCGAGAGTCCGCCCACGGTGTAGACTGCCGCGCGTACCGGGACGTCGTGGCCGAAAATCCGTACCCGTTTGGCGCCATCGACCAGGCTCCGGCCCAGCGTGCCGTGGGCCTGGAATCCCGTGATCAGGACGCTGCATCCCCGCCGTGGCAGGTTGTGACGCAGGTGGTGCATGATGCGGCCGGCCGTGCACATGCCGCTGGCGGAAATGATGATGACCCCCGAGCGAATCTGATTCAGGGCCATGGATTCCTCCACGCTGCGGGTGAAATGCAGAAAGGGAAGATCCCTGCCAAGCGCGTGCCAGCCGGCGAGGTCCCGGGCGTTCTCATCGAACAGTTCCAGATGTTGCTGCGTGATCCGCGTGACCGCCGTGGCCATGGGCGAATCGACGACCAGCTTCAGTCCCGTAAGACGCCCTTCGCGAGTGAGTCGATGCAGGTGGTAGATGACTTCCTGTGTGCGGCCGACGGCGAACGCGGGAATAATCACGTTGCCGCGCTCGAGGGTGTGTTCGAGAATGGCGACGAGTTCGTCCTCGGTCGCTGCCAGATTCTTGTGCGTGCGGTTGCCGTAGGTCGATTCGATGACCAGAATGTCGGCTTCCTCGATCGGGGTCGGATCCCTGACGATCGGCCGTCCCGGCTGACCCAGGTCGCCGCTGAAGACAAGCTTTCTCGTCTGGCCGTTCTCCGTGACCCAGACTTCAATGATGGCCGAGCCAAGGATATGCCCCGCATCACGGAAGCGGCAGCGCACGCCAGTCCCGGTTGCAAGCTCCTGGTCGTAGTCGACCGGTTGCACCTGCTGCAGGCATTCATCCGCGTCCTCGAGGGAATAAAGTGGTGTCAATGCCTCGCTCGTCCTGCCACGCGCAGGCATTGCGCCGCGCCCAGCGCGCTCGGCATCGCGCTCCTGGATTTGCGCGCTGTCCGGCAGCATGACCTTGAGCAGGTCCGCGGTTGCGGCGGTGGTATGGATGGGACCGCGAAAACCTGCGCGGGTAAGTTTGGGCAGCAGCCCGCTGTGGTCGATGTGCGCGTGGGTCAGCAGCACGAAGTCGATGGATTGCGGATCGAAGGCAAAGGGCTTGCGATTGCGCGCCGATGCATCGCGCCCGCCCTGGATCATGCCGCAGTCGACCAGGAAGCGGGTGTCCGCCGTCTCCACCAGAAAGCAGGAGCCGGTCACTTCGCGAGCCGCGCCGAGAAATGTGATGTTCATGGCGCGTTCCCTTCGGGGGTTCGCAGTATTAGCAAACGCCAGGCCCCGATCGCGATACCCGCCCACACCAGGGTACGCAGGCTCATGGCGATCAGCGTGCGTTGTTCCCAGCCACCGCCGAAGTACACATGTGCGCCAAACGCTGCGAACGTGAGGGCAGTCGCTACCGCGATGGCAACAGCCAGCCCCACGGCCCAATGACGATGCATCCACAGCCCCGCTCCGGCAATGACGTAGGCAAAGCCGGCCAGAAAGTTGAACCATAGTACGAACGGCACGTAGTGTCCGGCTGCGGCGCGCGCTGGCCCGTCGTAAAACAAGACCGCCCCGCCTTCCTTGATGGTCAAGAGACCGAAAGCCATTGCGAGCAGGGAAATCGCCCGGATCCAGACAACGCGTTTTTTGTTTGTGCTCATGGCCGCTCCTTTTTGACTCGACTGACACGTTGCCGGGTAGCGGGATTTCGAGAGCCGGGAAGTCCTGCTGTCTGCTCGATACCGCGCCGGTAAATTGCAAAAACGCCAGGAGCCGCCTGGCGCAGATGGGCAACATCGCCTAGCAGCAAAGCCTGCATGACCAGCCCCTGGATCGTGCCAATGAACAGGGTGGCAGCGGCTTCGCTGTCAACCGACGGAGCCAGCTCACCGCTGGCCTTGCCCTTCTCGATCTGGAGCTGCAAGCGCTGCCGGTAGTGCTGAACCAGCGTTTGCACCATGCGCTTGGCCGGAGTGGATTCCGCACGCTGCAGTTCGCCAAACATCATCCTGGGCACGCCCGGATGTTCGGCCACGAATGTAATGTGCGTCATGAACATTGCCTGCAGGGCATCCAGCACTGATTCGACGCCGATCACGGATCGGTCGATGCGGTCCAGCAGACGTTCAGCCACCCATTCCATGACCGACTGCCAGATGGCCTCCTTGTTGGGAAAATGCCGGAAAAGCGCGCCTTCGGTGACGTGCATGTGCTTGGCAATCGCCGCCGTCGTGATCTCGCTGGGATTCTGCGTTCCCGCAAGCTTTACGACCGACTCGACCGTGACAGCCCGGCGTTGTTCGGCAGGAAGGTTCTTAGCGCGACCGCTCATGATTGTCTCGTATAAGATAGTAAGTACTCACTATCTTATACGGGCGCAGTTGCGCTTGCAAGCCGTGGATGCGTCAGCGAGTAAGCTGTAAGCACACGCCGGGACGGTCAGATGCAGCCGTCGCCGATTATCAGATAGCGGTATGGCCCGGTAGTTACTCTCGGCTGATACCAGCTGCCTGCCAGGCATCGTTAATGCAAAGTTCTAGTAACTGTGTACGTTGGGTCAGTAGCTGACATCTTACTGCAACCAGGGCGTTGGGCCGCTTCTGCCTCGACCCGTTGGAAGAATTGCCTCGCAATCTTTGGCTGGGTGCAGATCGGTTGTCACGGCCAAAGTCGGCGGCGTTAGCACAGTAAGTACGCGACAGCTGATGTTCATGTCGCGCTCCGGTCATTCGAGATCCGGTTCCGGGTCGATTCCCTGCGACTCGAGATAGCGTTCGTACAGGTGCCGCCGGATTATTCTTTCACTTTCACTCTTCGGTCCACCAAAGCGGGCCGGTGAAATCAGCTTATCCGTGTCTAATTCCAACAAAAGGTGGTATCTCCTGTCTGACGCCAATGGCATCAGCCGAAATGTCGACTCTAGTGATTCCAGCGAGAAATCGGCAGCTAATGCAAAGAATTCGTACTTACCTTTCGTATCAACCCGGTCACCGAGTGGGCGCATCGTGGTCGCATCAAGCCCGGCCATGGATACACTTCGGCCCGATGTTGGATCATAGACATACTTTGTCCCAAAAATTGATACGCCAACCAGTAAATTGTAAGTTTCGTCAGCAAACTGGGGCGAAAGTCCCTGCGCGGTTAAATCGGCCCTCGAGACGGGTTGATCAAGCATCGAGCCGGTCCAGATAAGCCCAGGAGAATCTTTTTCATGCTTTAGATCCCTGCGTACTACATTGACATATGAATCATCAAAAAAGCTGACGCGAAATTCTTTTGCATGACGTAGAACACCAACGTCAACGAGAACAAGTCGGTACCTTTGGGCAAAGTAAACCTGGCGCTTAAGTTCGTCCGCATTGGCGGCCGCGACCTGTTGTTCTTCTGCTGCAGGAACTGCAATCAGAAACTCGGGAAGCCCGGATACAGTGGCACTGGGCATCTTGACTAATACAACCACAAGCGAAATCAGGATGGCCTGTTTCATTGCCGCATACCCCCTGCCGTTGACGACCCTGGTCACCGTAAGCAATAACCTGTGACATCAATGTCTGACATTCCGTAGTCCACCGTCCCGACCAAATTAAAGACACTCACTAGTGTCCCGTACAGTTATACAGAGTCGACGCAATATAAATCCTGGCCCGCAATTTTAAGGCTCGTTCCCGGCTCGCCAACAGCCTAAAAGACGACGGCGGGGTTTGCACACCTTGAGTTATTTCTTGTTCTTGTCATCCCAGATTTTTGGCTCCCACAATTCGATCTTGTTGCCCTCGGGGTCCATGATCCATGCGAACACTCCGTTTTCGTGATACTCCGGGCCTTGCAGTATGTCGATGCCCGCGCCGGTCAGTTGCCGGACCAGTGCCTCCATGTCGTCGACGCGGTAGTTGATCATGAAGGTCGACTGACTGGGACTAAACCAGTCACTGCCACGGTCGGCGACACGCCATACGGTTGCTCCCTTATCCTCAGCTGTGTCGTTTTGCCACTCGAGTACGGCGGCGCCAAAATCCTCCAGGCGCATACCCAGGTGCTTCTCGTACCATTCCGACAAGGTTTTTCCGTCGCCTTGCGACAGAAAGAACACACCACCGATGCCAGTTACTTTAGCCATACCTTATTCTCCCTGTGCCGGAGCAAGGCGGTCCGCGACCACGCAGCGGCGTGTGATTACCGTCGCGACATGCAACGGCGCGTTGCGAATCCTCATTCCGAGTGTTTGCGTCCCGTCTGCTATCAATCATTATAGCCACTCACTCACCAATCGCTTTTCCAAGCACGCCGCTTTTACAAGCAATGCTGCTGTGCCATGGCCGGGTGTCGATGATAGTCTGCCGCTATACGCTCCGGGACCGAAATTCCAGGCCGCCAAGGGCCGCAGGATTCAATAGTCAGCATTATGGAACTGCAGAAAAATACGGTTAGCCAAACCTGGGATCGGCCACTTGTAGTGCCCGGGAAGATTCCCGCACAGGCTGATGTCGTTGTCATCGGTGGCGGCATCGTCGGCATCTGCACGGCCTGGTTTCTCGCACGCCAGGGCGTTGGCGTCGTCGTCTGCGAGAAGGGGCACATCGCCGGCGAACAATCGGGACGCAACTGGGGCTGGGTGCGACAACAAGGCCGCGACCCACGCGAGTTGCCGATGATCATGGAGAGCCTGCGTATCTGGCGCAGCTTCAAGGAACAGACCGGTGAGGACACGGGTTTTGTTGAGGGCGGTTGCCTGTTTTCCGCGAGCAACGACCGGGAACTTGCTGAATTCGCTGCCTGGGTAGAGCTTGCAAAAACCGCGGGGCTCGACACCCGGCTTATCACCGGCGACGAACTGGCCAAACTCGTGCCCGGCGCTGCGAGCCACTGGCCAGGCGCCATGTACACGGCCAGCGACGGTCGCGCGGAACCGCACAAAGCGACGCCTGCATTTGCACGCGTAGCTACAAAGGCAGGCGCGAAGGTGTTAACAGGCTGCGCGGTGCGGGGCCTCGACCTTGCTGCCGGCCAGGTTGCCGGCGTTGTGACTGAGCACGGTCGCATCAGGACCAGCACGGTACTGTGCGCGGGTGGCGCATGGACATCATTGTTTTGCCGTTCTCTCGGCATCGACCTGCCACAACTGAAAGTGCGCGGTACTGTCGTACGAACCGCGCCCGCGCCGAACGTACTCGACGGCAACCTGTTCGACACGCGTCTCGGTATTCGCCGCCGCGCCGACGGTGGCTACACGATTGCGCCCGGTGCGATCCTGGATCATCCGATAACGCCAGACTCGTTTCGCTATTTTTTCAAGTTCCTGCGCGCCCTGACCATGGACTGGCACCTGGTGCGCTTGTCTTGCGGCCGTGCATTCATCGACGAGTGGCGTACTCCGGTGTCCTGGCCACTGGATCAATGTTCGCCCTTCGAAAAGGCACGTGTGCTGAACCCGGAACCAAACCTGGCCGCGATCCGGTGTTTGCGCAAGGACCTCGCGAAAGTTTTTCCGTCACTTGCAGAGATTGAATTCGTCGAAAGCTGGGCGGGCATGATCGAATCCACGCCGGACATCGTACCGGTCATCGATGCAAGCAGGATTCCGGGCTTTTATATTGCAACAGGCTTTAGCGGACACGGCTTTGGCATCGGGCCCGGCGCCGGCAAAGCGATTGCCGCAATGCTCACCGGCACGGACAGCGGCATCGATCTTACGCCCATGCGGCTTGCCCGTTTTTTCGATGGCAGTCCTATTCGGCCACTTTCCTCTATTTGAAACTCACGAATTCACACCGGGACGGTAATTCCAGATGCTCATTAAAATTCGCGCGCAGCTTGTTCTACTCCTTGCGATCACACTGTTCTGTATTTCGGTGGCCAGCGCGCGGGAGGCGGCTGTCAGCATTGATAAACGGCCGCTTGCGCTTGCGGACATGCAATCCATGCATACACCGGGCGCGCCGCAACTGTCCCCGGACGGCAGCAGAATTGCATTCGCAATCGACGACCAGCTGTACTTGTTGGCAAAGTCCGACTCCGAAGCGCGAGCAATTACGGCGGATGACCACAGTGCCTACGCACCGCGATGGTCGGCTGACGGCCACTGGCTGTACTTTCTTTCCGATCGCAGTGGTATGAACCAGGTCTGGAAGTTGCCGGCATTGATGCAAGGTGCTGCCGTACAGGTGACCGATTCTGCGTTCGGCATTTATTCGCTCTTACTGTCGCCTGACGAAACGCGCCTCTTGCTGGTTGCCGCTGCTGAAGACCTCGTGGAAGCAGAGGACAGCGAAGAAGCCGAGCCTGTCGTGATCAAGCGTCGGCAATTCAAACGGGACCAGGACAGCGCGTACATTACCGAGGCACAGATCAGCCATCTGTATGCCCTCGACATTGCAAGCGGCGCATTGCGAGCAATCACCAACGATGCGTTTGAGGAGACGGAACCGGCCTGGTCACCGGATGGGCAAGCGGTGGTCTTTGTCAGCAACCGCAGCGCCGATGCGGAGGCGGGCTACAGCAATAATCTCTGGCTGGTACCGGCGGGCACGGCGACCGGCGACGTCTCACTCACGCAACTCACCAACGACGGCGCCACGAAGCAAGCGCCTGCGTTCCGGCCGGACGGCAAGGAAATCGCGTTTATCACGGCCGAGGATGGCGTCTATGGCCAGCAGCGCCTCGCGGTCGTTCCCGCGAGCGGTGGCGAGCCGCGCATTCTGACCGCGGCGCTGGATCGCTGGGTAAGTGCGTTTCAGTATTCCGATGACGGTGCATGGATTTATTTCATTTACGATGATTCAGGCGCCAGTCACTTCGCGCGCGTGCGCGTCAGGGACGCAAAGATTGAACCCCTGATTTCAAGTGACGTGGCTACCTGGGCGTTTCATGTACGCGGCAAGCATGTGGCACTTAACCTGAATAACGCCAACGATCTTCCTGATATCTACACACTTGAGGGCAAAAAGCTCCAGCGCCGCACAATCTCGAACGCCGGATTTCTGCAGTCCGTGGCCGTTGCCCCGAAGACGAAGCATTCGTTCCAGGGCCCGGACGGCACCGTTGTAGAGGCGTTTATCACGACGCCCGCCAACTACCGCGCCGGACAGCGTTACCCGACGATCCTGAACCTGCACGGTGGGCCGGTGGGTCAGTTTGCGTTCGGTTTCGACTTTGGCACCCAGTACTACGCGGCACGCGGCTACGTCGTGGTCGAGCCGAATCCGCGCGGCTCGACCGGACGCGGTCAGGCATTCATCCGTGCCATCTACAGGACCTGGGGCACCACGGACTACCCCGACGTCATCGCGGCGGTCGATTACGCCATCAATGCGGGTCTCGCGGACCCGAACCGGCTGGCGGTCACCGGTTATTCCTACGGTGGCTACCTGACCAATACCGTCATTACGCGCACGACGCGCTTCAGGGCGGCGGCGTCCGGCGCTGGCCACAGCCTGATCGCGGCCAACTTTGGCCACGACATGTATCAACAATGGTATAGCTGGGAACTGGGTCCGCCGTGGGAAAACCGCGCTCGCTACGATTCGCTGTCGCCCCTGTTACGCGCCGGCGAGGTTACAACGCCGACCCTGTTTCTCGGCGGTGAGCTGGACTGGAACGTGCCACTTCTGAATGCCGAGTTGTTCTACCAGTCGCTCAGGGTGAACGGCGTGGACGCGGAACTTGTCGTGTACCCGGGCGTGCACCACGGTGGCTGGCCCCAGAAATTCGAGATGGACTATTTGCAACGCGTTGCCGACTGGTTTGATCACTACCTTGATGCACAGGTGTCGTCAAAGTAGCGACTGCCGTGCGAACGCATCGATCAAGGCCCTGACACCCGACACCTGTGCGCTGCTCGCAAGGTCGTAGTCCGCGCCCGTGTAGCCCCACCAGTCCCAGCAGCCCTGCGGGTTCATCAGGCTCTTCTCGATTTGCGGATAGATAACGACAATGCTGTTGCCATCGGCCCATTCGTTCAGGCCAGCCTGGCGCGCAAAACTGTCACCGATAAATTCGGCGCCTTGCCGGCAACCGTGAAATGCAATGTGCAGGCGGCAATTTTCCGTGCTGACTGCGCAATCGGCCGGCACGTAGGCGAAAGCGTTGTCCGCGACGTTGCCGCTCGGAAAGTATGCCGAGACATCGACATCCCGCAGCTCGAGCGCGAGCTCGTCGTGGCGTGGCGCATCGAGGTCGGGATACAGGAAGCGCAGCAATTCTCCCGCAGCGTCATAATCGCAGGCATTCAGGAAGTCACCGCCCATCTCACCGCAAGCGACACCGTTCGACAGCGTTGGCCAGCCGTGGCCCGCTTCCGGCGCTGTCACGTAAGCAATGTTTTCAGCGGGCAGGAACGCCCGCAAGAACGCGACCTGCGCATCACCAACGCCGGACGCAACGACCACATCGGCCGGGCTCTGAAAAACCCACGCACGTGCTCCGGCAAGATCCGTGAGCGGCGCAATCTTCCCGGCTGCAGCGTTTTGCCGGGCGAAGTCCACCAGGTTTGCGACATCAATACCAGCACCCTTCAGGCAAGGTCCGAGCGCCGTCGCAACACTGCCTGCAGCGCAATGATACGGCCCCGCGGCAATAGCCGCCGCACCACTGATTCGATCGGCGAGTGCCACTTGCGACTGCACCGCCATGTAGCCGCCCGCCGATACTCCGGATACCGTGACACGCGCTGCGAGCGCAGCAGTGTCGATGACCGGATCGTCTGGATTGTCCGCCCGCTTCTCTGTTGCGCGCTGCCCGCACGCAGACAGGGCGAGCAGTGCCAATAGCGCAAGAAGTCTAAGTCTCTTTAAGAAATGTGCGAATAGCATCGAGCGCCTCCTTCTCGTCGAGTATCGGTACATGACCGCGGTTCGGAACGCTGACCACATCCAGGTCGGGTTTACGCTGTTGCATTCTTGCTGCAATGTCTGCCGTCATTACGTCGGAGATTGCACCGCGAATCAGCAAGGTCGGAATATCAGCCAGCGCGTCAAAGATGTCCTGGGGGCTGCCTTGCAAGCCGGCCAAGCCGGCGCGAACTGCCGTGCCAATATTACGATCGTAGTTGAGCTCGAAATCCCCGCTTGCGGTTTGCCGGTAGGTATTTTGCGTATACCAGCGCCAGTTCTCCGCTGACCAGTCCGGCAATGCGAGTTCGTAGTTGGCCCGGGTATTCGCCAATGCGACGGCAAAGTTTTCCGCCCGCGGCAAATTACCGGCCGACGCGACGATCCGGCCGAGCCCAACAGCGTGAATTTCCGGCCCGATATCATTGAGCACAACGGCCGCAACCCGCTCCCCTGCCGCACTGGCAAGCAATGCCGCTACCATGCCACCGAGCGAGGTGCCTACCAGGCGGACGTGGGCCAGCCCGCGCTCCAGGACCAGCGTCAAAATATCTTCGGCGTATTGTGCGGGGTGATAGTTGCGCCAGTTGCTATCGTATTCCGACTCGCCGCGGCCACGAAAATCCGGGCAGATCACGCGGTAATCCGATGACAATTCTGCGGCCAGGCGCTCGAAATCGCGGCTGTTGCGGGTCAGGCCATGCAGGCAAATTACAGCGGTCTGATCCCCATGCTTGCCTGCACCGTAGTCGCGGTAATAAAGCCGCAGTCCGTCTCCGGCCTTGTAGTACTTTTCGTCAAAATCCGTCGTCATGCTTGTCCTGTTGGCCGTTCTGTTGCGCCGCTTATTGTACCCCGTTGCTGATCCGCTGATTGCCTGGCGCTTGCTTTAACATCGCGAACGAGGACCAGCGCGCGACCTTCTGCGATCAAACGGCCATCGGCCAGGTGGCAGGTAGTTTTCAGATCGACAAGTTGCTTGTCGGGCCGCAAATCGGTGATTTCGACACGCGCCAGGAGTTCGTCGCCCGGCGCGGCGTTGCCGTGAAAGCGGCAGGCTTGTTTCAGGTAGTTGGTGCCGCGCCCCGGAAGCTTTACGCCAAGCAGGTAGGAAAACAACGCATTGATCATCGCCTCCGGAACGATCCCGGGAGGACACTGATGGCCGGAAATTCGCCGGTAGTTGTCGATGTCGGCAGCCGAGAACCGGCGTCGATGGCTTGCGCTTTGACCCAGCTTCACGCCATGTCTCGCATGCGACCTGGTATCGGTGAACAGGATACCGTCGTGCGGCCGCGGCAAGTCACCGTATCGTCGGCAACCCGGCTGCAGGTCATCGTGAGCCTGGCGGTGCCGCTAAGGTCTCTTTCCGATCGCACCGTGAAACGCATCGCCTCGTCTGCGAATGTCGGCGCCGGGAACTCGAGGTCCTGCTCAACCTGTTGCGCGCCGGGCAACATTTCGTCAATAAGTCCGCGAAAAATGGCAGCCAGCAGCATGCCATGCGCCACTGTACGCCCGAAGCGGCTTTGCGCTGCAAACTCGGGATCGACATGAATCGGGTTGTTGTCGCCACTCAAGATCGCGAATGAGTCAAAGTCACGCTGCGTCAGCGTGCGCTCGATACTGCGCTCTGTGCGCACCATTCAGCCGGCCCCCAGGCGATGTTTCTGGATCTTGCCGGCAGCCGTGCGCGGAAATTCATCTACCGTGACAAAAAACTTCGGTACCTTGTACGCGGCCAGGTGCTCCCGGCAATAGGCACGCAGCAATTCGTCGCCCGGCTGTTCCTCACCGGGAACAAGCTGCACATACGCACATCCCACTTCGCCCCATTGCTGGTCAGGCCGCCCGACAACCGCAGCCTCATGAACTGCGGGATGCCGTGCCAGCAGTTGCTCGATTTCGGCGGGATAGACATTCTCCCCGCCCGAAATAAACATGTCCTTCAAGCGACCGACGATGAAGTAGTCGCCGTCCTCGTCCTCGTAGGCGAGATCGCCACTTTTCAGCCAGCCGTCCGCGCTGAAAACTTCGCGGGTGGCCGGTTCGTTTTGCCAGTAGCCGGGGGTAACTCCCGGGCCCGCGAACCAGAGTTCGCCGTGCTCACCGGCCTCGACATCGGCACCGTCTCTATTGACTATGCGCACTGAGCTCAGCAATTGCGGTTTGCCAACAGAGCCCGGCTTGTCGGCCACGCTCGCTTCCTCCATCAGGAACGCGGTCGGCCCGGTTTCGGTCATGCCCATGCCATTGCGTACCCGGGCGCCACGCGCGAGATAACGTTCCACGAGTCCGGGAGACATCGCGGAACCGCCGCAACCCCAGCTGCGAATCCTGCCGAGGTCGAGTTTGTTGAAGTCGGGATGCAGGCTCATTTGCTGGTAAATCGTCGGCACGGCGAAAAAGGCATCGACTTGCGCATCGGCAAGAAGTGCAACGACGGCATCGGTATCAAACGCTGGCAGAATCCGAACTTCGCCACCTTCGATGAGCGTCGGCAGCGTGACAAGATTGATGCCCGCGGAATGGAACAAAGGCAGGAAGTTGAGGGTAACGTCCCTGCTTGAAATAGACATCGCGTGGCGAATACTGACGTAGTTGGCAACTGCCATCTCGTAGGTCTGGATCACCGCCTTCGGCATACCCGTTGTCCCTGACGTATACAGCAGATACCAGCAATCTGTTGCTGGCCACAAGCGCCGCCCCTTGATTCCCGCCGCAATATCACGTTGTGTCGCGTACCCGTCTTTGTCGTCGAGGTCGAGGTGCACGCAGGCTGTCGCGATGAGATTTCTGACCGTTGCCCGGTCTTCTGCGCCATAGACCAGCAGCGCCGGTGCGGCAGCGTCGAGCAATGCCTGTATTTCGACGGCCGGCATGCGCCAGTTCAGAGGTACGAGGATCGCGCCGAGCTTCGCACAAGCGAACAGGAGCTCGAAGAACTCGACGCGATTGCGGCATAAAACACCGATCCGGTCGCCCCCTGCAACACCCAGCGACTGCATGAGGCCGGCGGCCTTTTGTGCCCTGTGCTCAAGTTCGCCATAGCTGATGGTGACGTCACCCGGACTGCAGCGAAACGCGGTGGCCTGCGAATTGAGCGCGGCGCGTTTGGCAAGCAGGTCAGGAATCATTGCCGGCACGACGTCTCAGCTCGCCTCGCCGCGCGACATGCCGCTGCCAATGAGGTCGGTGATGGATGCGGCAATCTCTGCGGACGAGAGGCTGTCCTCCCAGGCGGCATAACGCATGCCGACGAAAACGTTCATGCCGATCAGTGCCCAGGACCAGATGTCGTAGTTGCCGTCCCGGATATCACCGCGCTCACCGGCTTGCTGCAGATTGTCACGATAGGCGGCGGCAAACGCACCGTAGTATTCGCGGTACGCGTCTTCGGCGACAAACTGGGCCTCGGAGACGATGCGGTACAGATTGCGGTGACCGCGAACGAAGTCGATAAACGCCTCGAGGCCGCGCCGCTCCGCGGTCAGCCGGTTTGGCGACTCGGCCACCCGCTCTGCAATCCAGCCGCGTGTGAGCCGCCCCATGTATTCCACCAGCGCGCGGAAAATCTCTTCCTTGCTGTCGAAATAGACATAGAAGGTACCGAGCGCGACGCCCGCACGCTGGGTAATGCCGCTGATCGCGGCTTCGTAAAAACCGCGCTCCCCGAACTCGATTTCAGCGGCTTGCACCAGCTTTTCACGGGTTTGCCGGCCGCGGGAGGTCTTTGGGGCTTTTTTAGAAGTTGAATATTGATTCATGTTTCACTATATTGCGCAATCGGAATGGATTGAGTCAAGTGTAATGCTTCAGTTGCAACTAAGGGATGGCGCTCAGCTTGCGTACCGCGATGCGGGCTCCGGGCCGGCGTTGCTGCTGTTGCACGGCTGGAGCATGCGAAAAGAGGCGTTCGCGGCACAATTTCAGGCTCTCGATGCCCGCTTTCGCGTTGTTGCACCCGATCTTCGCGGCCACGGTGCTTCCAGCAAGGCGGTCTCCGGAACAGACCTCAAGGCGCTGGCGGACGACGTAACGGAGCTGGTCCTGGCTCTGGATCTGACAGACATCGTCGTCGTCGGCTGGTCGATGGGCGCGATTGTCGCGTGGACAATGCTCAAGGGCGAGGCAGCGGCGCGCATCCGTGGCATTGTCGTCGTTGACATGGTGCCGCGCATTTTGAGCGACCCGGACTGGCCATACGGGCTCCGCGAGGGCACCGACTCCTCAAGTTACGACCCGTATATCGCACGCATGCGCCAGGACTGGCCAGCGTTCACCAGCGAATACATTCCAGGAAACGTGGCGCGCGGGCGCGAGCAACAGCGCAGCGCCCTGCTTGCCCGCCTGTATGAGCTCGTCGAACACAACGACCCTGAGTCCATGGCTGTCCTGTGGCGCGCGCTGGCCGAGGTGGATCTGCGCAATTTTGTTGCACAACTCGATCTGCCCACCCTGATCAGCTATGGCGAACGCGGCCAGTTGTACAGCAGCGATGCATTCGCGTGGCTGCACGATCACATCACCAATTCACGACGCGTGAGCTTTGCCGACTCCGGCCACGCGCCGCACATGGAGGAGCCGGACAAGTTCAATGACGTACTCGCAGAGTTCGCGGACAGGCTGAACAGTGAAGCAGCAACCGCAATGGTAAATGGAACAGACATTTAAAAGGCTGGGGAGGTCGTAATGACGACATCAACACAGGAAACAAACGGTATGAACAAACATTTTTTGATTTTTGCTTCGGCATTCACAATAGCGCTCGGTTTTGTCGCGTACAGCGATGTGTCGCTGGCACAGGAGGGCGCAACCGATCGCGTGCTGGATGAAATCGTCGTGACCTCGGCACGACGCCGGGAGGAGTTGGTACAGGAAGTGCCTATTTCCATTTCGATCATCACGGGCGACGAGCTCGCACGTGTTGGCGCCGTGGATATCATCGACATTGCCAAGCGCAGCCCCAACGTGACGCTGGAAGTATCGCGCGGTACCAACAGTACGCTTAGCGCTTTCATTCGCGGCGTGGGCCAGCAGGATCCCGTTGCGGGCTTCGAGTCCGGCGTTGGTTTGTACCTCGATGACGTGTATTTCAACCGGCCACATGCAGCCGTACTCGATCTCTACGATGTGCAGCGTGTCGAGGTACTGCGCGGACCGCAGGGCACACTGTACGGTCGCAATACCATCGGTGGTGCGATCCGCTACGTCACGCGGCCATTGTCCGACGAACCGGAACTGAAACTGAAAGGCGCAATCGGCAGCTACAGCCAGTTCGATGCGCTGGTCAGAGGTTCAATTCCGCTTTCCGACAGTTTTCGCATCGGTGCTACCGTTGCCAGATTTACCCGCGACGGCTACGGTGAAAACCTGAATCTTGGCATCGATCAGTACGACAAGGACGTCACCGGCGTGCGGCTTAGCGCCGAATGGGACGCAACGGATGCGCTCAATTTCGTATTGCACGGCGACTACACGCAGGATGACTCCAATCCCAAGAGCGGTTATCGCCTGATGGTCGGTGCCGTATCCGGTGCGCCGATACTCGACAATGTTTTCGATACGCGGGCCGGGTTGAATGTTCCCGAACAGGATGTGGAATCCTCGGGTGTCTCACTGACGACACGCTACGACTACAACGATTCATTCACGTTCAAGGCCATTCTTGCTGACCGCAGTGACGACACATGGTCACCGATCGATTTCGATGCCCTGCCCGTCGATGATCTCGATGTACCCGTGAACTACACCAATGACCAGACCTCCGCCGAACTGCAGTTGCTCTACAGCGGCGAAAAACTCAATGGCGTGTTCGGTTACTACTACCTCGATGCCAATGCGTTCAATGAATTTGACGTTGTTCTTGGACAACTCGGACCGCTGATCAATATCCCCGGTCTGAACGCCAACACATACGGCGATGTCGATACCAGCACCTGGTCGGTCTATGCGGACTATTCATGGGATTTCTCCGAAGCGTGGAGCGTCGCGCTCGGCGGCCGATACACCTCGGATGAACGTGACTCGCGTGTCCTGCGCCGCACGTTCGCCGGCGGCATTTCGCCTGTTTTCGGCGGCTCGGCGGTGGTCATCGCGACTACCTCGGATTTCAACGGCAGCTCGACTGATACCAACTTTTCGCCGCGCGCATCGATCAGCTGGCGCCCGGTGGAGAATAATCACTTCTACCTGTCCTACAGTGAAGGCTTCAAGGGTGGCAGTTTCGACCCACGCGGCCAGACCACGGCGGCTCCTGACCTGAATAACGACGGCACGGTCAGCGATGCGGAAATTTACGACTATATGCATTTCGATCCTGAAACTGTGAAGTCGTATGAGTTTGGCTGGAAGACTACGGCACTCGACAATCGCCTGAGCAGCGCAATTACGCTGTTCTACGGTGACTACACGGATGTGCAGATACCCGGCTCCATCGGCGTCGATACCAACGATGACGGCATCCAGGACACCTTTGTTGGCGTTACCACCAATGCTGGTAAGGCACGCATGCCTGGCGTCGAGCTCGAAGGCGCGTTTCAAGCCAGCGATCACTGGAACTTCGACTGGGCCATCGGCTATCTCGATGCGGAATTCACGCAGTTTATCGGCCCCAGCGGCGACGATATATCGGACCAGGCTGTTATTCAGAACACACCGAAATGGACCGCAGCTACGGACGCAACTTTCGAGACCCCGCTGACGCTATTCGGTAACGGCGGCACGATTTCGTTCATTGGCACCGTGTCCTACCGTGGCGATTCGAGCCAATTCGAATTCCCCAACGCACTGCTCGACCAGGAGTCGTTTACCCTGTACGACATGAGCATCGTCTGGGAAGACGACGGTGGTCGCTGGCGCGTCGGACTGCACGGCAAGAACCTGTCCGACGAGGAATACAAAGTAGCCGGTTATGACTTTCCGGCGCTTGGCCTCGAGGGCAACGTGACTGCCTTTTACGGACCCCCCAGGACGGTTACAGGTACAGTCGAATACCTGTTTTAGTCGTCCACCTCGCGCGGCGGGGTTTGCCCGCCGCGTGTTTTCCTGTAAGTCTACCCGCCGGCTTTCGTCATCCTGAACCATCCTTCAAGGCAGGCACCATTTGAGTAACAACATCGCAGACCGGGCAGTGACCAGCGGCTATCGTGCCTACGTCATGTGTGTGCTGGTACTGGTCTACACTTTCAATTTCATCGACCGGCAGATCGTCGGTATTCTCGCCGTACCTATCAAAGCGGACCTTGGCCTGAGCGATACCGAACTCGGCCTCATGGGCGGGCTCGCTTTTGCACTCTTTTACACGGCGCTCGGTATTCCGATCGCGATGCTCGCAGACCGGAAAAATCGTACCTGGATCATGACGATCGCGTTGACCGTGTGGAGCCTGATGACGGCGGTGTGTGGACTCGCGCAGAACTTCTGGCAGTTGTTCATGGCGCGGCTCGGTGTCGGCATCGGTGAAGCCGGCGGTGTGGCACCTGCGTATTCATTGATATCGGACTACTTTCCATCCGATCAGCGCGCCCGCGCCCTGAGTGTTTACTCATTTGGCATCCCGATCGGCAGTGCGCTTGGAATCCTGTTCGGCGGCTACATCGCCTCACACATCGACTGGCGCTACGCGTTCTTCGCCGTCGGTCTCGCGGGAGTCGTGGTGGCACCCATTTTCAAGCTGACGGTTGCCGAGCCTGTGCGTGGCCGCTACGACGCTTCATACGACGGCAAGAGTTCCGCGTCTGTACGTGAGATCCTCGCCGTACTTCGCGGCAAACCGAGCTTCTGGACCATGTCCCTCGGCGCGGCGGCCTCTTCGATGATGGGCTACGGCCTGTTTTTCTGGCTGCCATCGTACTTTGTACGAAGCTACGGGCTTTCTTTGCTGGACGCATCCATGTTCTATGCCGGCATCCTGTTTGTCGGCGGTCTCGCTGGCACCTGGCTTGGCGGCATGCTGGCTGACCGGCTGGGAAGAAAGAATCGCGCGGCCTATGTGCTGGTACCGGCAATCGCTTTTATCCTGACAATCCCGTTTTATGTGCTGGCGATCAGTTCATCAACCTTGCTCGTGACCTTTCTTGCGCTGCTGGTTCCTACGGCGCTTGGCCTGGCCTGGCTGGGTCCGGTCCTGTCGGCCATGCAACACATAGTGCCGCCGCACATGCGCGCGACGGCGTCCGCCATTTTCCTTTTTATTAATAATTTACTTGGCATTGGGGCCGGCACCGTCGCACTCGGAATTATTTCAGACAGCCTGAACGCACGCTTTGGCGATGACTCGCTCAAGTATGCCATCTTGTCGGGCACGGGCTTTTACCTGGTCGCTGCCATTTTGTTCTGGCTCAGTGCAAAGCGATTGGGCCGGGACTGGGAGGAATGAGGTTCTGATGGGCATACACACTTTGGCCGGGCGATCGGCCCTGGTTACCGGATCAACCAGCGGCATCGGTCTTGGTATTGCGACAACGCTCGCGGCGAACGGTGCCCGGGTCATGCTGAATGGATTGGGCAGCAAGGATGAGATCGATGCCGCACTGGCGTCCGTTCGCGCGGCTGCTAAAGACCGCGTGGAATTTATTGCGGCGGACATGCGCAGTCCGCAGGAAATCGAGGACCTGGTGCAAGGAACCGTAGCGGCGTTCGGCACCATCGACATCCTCATCAACAATGCCGGCATCCAGCACGTGGCACCGGTGCAGGATTTCCCACCTGAAAAATGGGATGACATCATTGCGATTAACCTGTCCTCGTCCTTTCACACGATTCGCTGTGCCACGCCATCAATGCTGGCGAGTGGCGGTGGTCGCATCGTCAATATTGCGTCGGCGCACGCACTCGTGGCCTCACCGTTCAAGTCGGCCTACGTCGCCGCCAAGCACGGTATTGCCGGGTTGACCAAAACGGTTGCTCTCGAACTGGCCGAAAAAGACATCACGGTGAACGCCATTGCGCCAGGCTATGTGCGAACGCCACTGGTTGATATGCAGATCGCGGATACGGCACGTGCCCGCGGTATTTCAGAAGAAGCGGTCATAAGTGACGTAATGCTGAAGGCGCAACCGACCAAACGTTTCGTTGGCATTGACGAGATTGCGGAACTGGTACTGTTTCTATGCGGTGACAGTGCGGCATCGATCACCGGCAGCATTCTGCCCATCGAAGGTGGCTGGCTGGCCCAATAGGGCCCACCAGGGACCTGGCCGCCTACCGTCCTGAGCTGTTATGACCCGACTCCCGCCGCTGCTATCACTGCCGGGATCGTGTCGGGATTGCGCGTCGCAAACAAGTGTGCGCCGCTCACGCCCGGGATACTCGCAATTTTAGAGAGTTGTTCCGCGCAAATGCGCACGCCTTCCTGTTCCGCATCCGCGCTTTGTTCAAGTCGCGTAACAATGCCCTCCGGAATACGGTGGTTTGGGCGGTTCGCGCGCATCCAGCGCGCATCGTCGGCCGAGTTGAATACGGCGAGCGTAACGAAAATACTCAGGCGCCGGGGCACGCCGGCGTGCACCAGGTGCTGCATGTATTCCGTTAGCAGGCCCGGCGTCATGCAAAGTCGCGTCTGCAGAAATTGCGCACCCGCATCGGCTTTCTCAAGTAGCTTCTCCGGTACCCAGCCAGGCTTCGGCCGGTGCGGAGTTACGGTTCCGCCAATATAAAAATCAGGCAGGTTACCAAGCTGCTCGTCATCTCTCAGTTTGCCGGCCATGTGCAGTAATTCTGCGGCGTTGACATCGCGCACGGCTTTCGGTCGCGGACTAAAGCCGTCCGGCACCAGGCTGCCACGCACCAGGTGCAGGCTCGTGACGCCGAGAGCGGCCGCACCGAGCAGGTCGGCAAGTAGCGCGATTCGATTCCGGTTGCGCGTGGCAAACTGCACGATCGGGTCGACACCGCTCGCCAGCAGGATACTGGCTGCTGCGAGTGGCGCGAGATGCAAGCTGCCTGCCTGGTTATCGGTTAGCAAGATGCCATCGACGTGCGGTGCCAGCACAGCAGACTGCGCGGTGATGCTTGCAGCATTGCTCTCAGGGCGCAGTATCAGTTCCGCCGAAATGGCGAAGTCTTTGCTCCGCGCTGCATCCCTGAATGTTTTCATAATTGCATGAGTCGAAAATGGACAGTGGTAGTATGCGCAAGTTGCCCGGCGCATACGTAATTATTTTGTCTTCGAACGAGATGGCGACTAGAGGTTAACAAACAAATCCTGATGATCAGGCGATTCGGTACGGCCATGGCTCTTTACACGACTTTTCTGGCTGCTGTTTCAGCGGCAGCGGGCGAGACCCCTTACCGGCACGCGAACGAGCCGATAGGTACCGTTCGTGAAGTGTACGACGGCCGTTTGTACCCTGACATCCAGGTCAATACCTTCCGTAATATCGATCGCCTGTTTCCAACACGCACCGTGCCCCGCGGCGACTCGGTTCTGCCGCTGCCAACTGACGAGCAGGCACTAAAGGATTTCAGATACAGCGACAACGGCAAGACCTACGACCTGTATGACGTTTTGTCGATGAACCGGGTCAGTGGCCTGTTAGTCGTAAAAGACGGCACCATACGCTTTGAAAAATACCTGCTTGGCAACGATGAAAAAACGCGCTGGATGTCGATGTCGGTTGTAAAGTCGATCACCGCGACGCTGGTCGGCGCGGCCATCCAGGATGGCTATATCGACAGCATCGACGATGCCATCGTTCGCTACCTGCCGGAGCTTAAAGGCAGTGCGTACGATGGTGTCAGCGTGCGCCAGTTGCTGCAGATGACGTCAGGAGTGCGCTGGAATGAAACTTACACGGACCCGCGCTCCGACCGTCGGGCCATGCTGGATGCACAAATCGCGCAGCAACCGGGCGCCATTCTTGATTTGATGGCCTCGTTGCCGCGCGCAGCCGAACCGGGCACTCGCTGGAATTACAGCACCGGCGAGACGCAGGTGGTCGGTGCGCTGGTTGCAGCGGCCACGGGCAAGCATGTTGCCGCTTACCTGTCGGAAAAGATCTGGTCCAGGATCGGCATGGAGGCCGATGCGAACTGGTGGCTGGCATCGCCAGGCGGACTCGAAATCGGTGGCAGTGGCTTGTCCGCGACCTTGCGCGACTACGCACGCTTCGGCATGTTCCTGCTCAACGACGGCGTGATCGACGGCGAGCGGATCCTGCCGGATGGCTGGGTCACGCAAGCGAGTACGCCAAAGAAGGTGGGTGGGGAAAAAATCGACTACGGCTATATGCTATGGCCATTGCACGGCAGGAGTTACGCTGCGATCGGTATTTTCGGTCAGTTCGTCTTCGTTGACCCCGACCAGCAGCTGGTCGTCGCTATGTGGAGTGCGCAAGCAAAGCCGGTCGATCGGCAGGGTGTGGATGAATATGTATTTCTGAAAGCCCTGTCAGATTATTTTGCCGACTGAAAGCCTGCGCGGTAGCCCGCAGATTACTTACAAACTATTGCTTACAAACTATGGAGCTTTTTGTATGAGTATATTGACTCGCCATGTGCGGTATGCGCTGCTGGCAATTGTGATGATACTGGCCGGTGCATGTAGCCGCGATGCGGCGCAGGACAGCACGGATGAAGTCGCGGCCGGAGCCGATACGGTGTTACGCAATGCTTACGTCTACACGGTCGACAAGGACCGGAGTGTTGCTGAAGCGGTGGCCATCAAGGACGGCCGGATCGTCTACGTCGGCGACGATGAGGGACTCGCGCCGCATGTGGGCGACAACACGCGCGTCGTCGACCTCGGTGGACGAATGTTGCTGCCCGGTTTCCAGGACGCCCATGTACATCCTGTCGGTGCCGGAATCGAAGCGATGTCCTGCAATCTGAACGGACTCGCCGGTGTCGATGAATACCGCAAGGCGATTCTCGATTACGCCACAGCGAACCCCGATCTGCCATGGATTCTTGGTGGCGGCTGGTCGATGGCCGAGTTTGGCCCGGGTGGCGCGCCGAACCGCAACATTATCGATGAGCTGGTGCCGGACCGACCGGTGTTGCTGTACTCGCAGGATGGCCATACGGCCTGGGCAAACAGCGCCGCGCTGGCGATTGCGGGTATCGACAAGGATACACCCGACCCTGTGGACGGCCGTATCGACAGGGATCCTGAAACGGGCGAGGCAATTGGCAGCCTGCAGGAGGGCGCGGGCGATCTCGTCGGCAAATTTGTTCCGGCAATGACGATGGAACAGCGCACAGCGGGCCTGCGTTACGCGGTCAAACTGCTGAACAGCTATGGCATCACCTCGTTGCAGGATGCGATCGTCAGGCAAGAGGACCTTGAAACGTATCGGGCATTTGCAGACAGCGGCGCACTCAGCATGCGTGTCGTTGCAGCGCTTTGGTGGGAACGATCGCGAGCCCTGGACCAGATACCGGAACTCATCGCGTTGCGCGACAAATACACGGGTGGGCTGATCAATGCGACTACGGTCAAAATCATGCAGGACGGTGTCATGGAGAATTACACGGCAGCGATGCTGGAACCCTACCTGATACCGAGCGGCAGCAGCGGCATACCGATGGTTGAGCCGGAACTCTTGAAACGCGTGGTAACGGCACTCGACAAGGCCGGTTTCCAGGTGCACTTTCATGCGATTGGCGATGCAGCCATTCGACAAGCACTCGACGCTGTGGAAGAAGCCCTGCTCGAAAACGGTCAGCTCGGGCATCGCCACCACATCGCGCACCTGGAGCTGATCGACCCGGCCGATATTCCGCGCTTTGCAGAGCTCGATGTGATCGCGAATTTCCAGCCACTGTGGGCATACGCAGATGACTATATAACGGAGCTGACGATTCCTTTCATCGGCAAGGAGCGTGCGCGCTGGTTGTACCCGATCAAGTCCGTACTCGACACGGGCGCGGTGGTCGCGTTCGGCAGCGACTGGTCGGTATCTACAGCGAACCCGTTCCCGGAAATGGAGACTGCCATCACACGTATCGATGCCGAGTCCAACGACAATACCGGTATCGAGCCTTTCATTCCCGAAGAACGTATTGACCTGCCTGCAGCCATTGCCGGGTTTACGATCAACGCGGCGTTTGCCAACAAGCAGGAAGACGATACGGGCTCGATAGAAGTCGGCAAATACGCGGACCTCGTGATACTCGATCAGAACCTGTTCGAGATAGATGCGGCCGAAATTTCCGAGACCAAAGCGCTACTGACGCTGTTCGAAGGCCGGCCCGTGTATGGTGATATAGACAGCTTCACAGCGCCATGAGGCAATGCAGCAGGTGCAGGCAAAGCGGCCACAAGTTGTAATCGTTGGCGCGGGCTTTGGCGGCTTGTTTGCCGCCCGCGCTTTGCGGCGTGCGGACGTTGACATCAGCATCGTCGATCAGCACAACTACCACCTGTTCCAGCCGCTGCTGTACCAGGTGGCAACGGCTGGTCTCGCGCCGTCGGACATTGCCTGGCCTATTCGCAGCATATTGCGGCGGCAGAAGAACGCGACCGTGTTGCTCGATCGGGTGCTGGAGGTAACGCTGGTCGAGAACGTCGTTGTCACGGCGAAACAGCGAATTCCATTTGACTACCTGCTGCTCGCAACCGGTGCGCGACACGCCTACTTCGGCCATGGAGACTGGGAGCAACACGCGCCCGGCCTGAAGTCGATTGACGACGCAACCAGCATTCGGCGCCAGGTACTCATGGCTTTCGAGCGTGCAGAGATGTCGAGCGATGCAAGCGAGCGGGAGCAGCTGCTTAACTTTGTTATCGTCGGTGCTGGCCCTACCGGCGTGGAACTCGCCGGTGCAATTGCTGAGCTGGCGCGACGCACGCTGGCTGCTGATTTCCGGCGCATCGACTCGCGCAGTGCGCGCGTGATTCTGATCGAAGCAGGACCGCGCGTGCTGCCCGCTTTTCCCGACAAACTGTCCGACTATGCGCTGCAAGCGCTCGGCAAACTTGGCGTCGAAGTGCGGCTCGGGCAGGCGGTTAGTCTTTGCGACGCGGACGGCGTTATCGTTCAGGACGAACGCATACCGTCAGCGACGGTATTGTGGGCCGCGGGTGTCGCCGCCTCGCCTGCAGGTCGCTGGCTCGACGCCGACACGGATCGGGCTGGCCGCGTCCTCGTTAACGGCGATCTGTCGGTGCGCAATCATCCGCACATATTTGTCATCGGTGACGCCGCCGCTGTCAAAGACAGTAATGGCAAACCCGTGCCCGGAATCGCACCGGCTGCGAAGCAACAGGGGCGCTATGTCGCCGGCGTCATCCGCGCGCGACTCACCGGGACAGCGAAGCCGCCGGATTTTCGCTATCGACATGCGGGCAATCTTGCAACGATCGGCCGTAAATCGGCTGTGATTGATTTTCCTTTTATGCAGTTATCCGGCTTTTTCGCCTGGTGGGTCTGGGGCATTGCCCATATCTATTTTCTGATCGGCGTCCGCAGCCCGCTCACCGTTGCAATAAACTGGCTGTGGCAATACGCGACCTTCGGCCGCGGCGCCCGCCTCATCACAGGGAAACAACCTCAGGAATAACTACTGCTAGCCGCCGGCGAGTGCGCCGACGACCAGGAATGCTTCCTTGCCCTTGACGACGTCTGCCGGCAACGGATCGTCCGGCGCGGCGTCGGAGAGATCTTCGCCGCAAGCGAAGAATCGCACGTATGCGCGCCGCAGTTTGGTCTGCTGGTCGCGCGTTGTGCCGCGTAGCATTGGGTAACGTGCCTCCAGCGCATCGAGCACCGTGCGCTGGGTAATCGGCGCGACCACCTCGAGTTCTACAATCGTTTCCGATTTTGCAAGCCGGCATAGTGGCGCCGGCAGAAGAACCTTGATCATGTCACACCCGATGGATCTCGCTGATGGATTGATCGCACGCGCACAGCATCGTCCACGGTTAACATCTGGACTTCCATCACAGCGTTTGTACTTCGACGGACAATACCGCTGGCAAGTGTTCCGCGATCGGGCGCCAGCTGTCACCGTCGTCGGCGGACGCGTACACCTGGCCGCCCGTGGTGCCAAAGTAGATTCCGCAAGGATCATTCGCGTCCACGCACATCGCGTCACGCAGAATATTCACGTAGCAGTGCTCTTGCGGCAAACCCTGTGTCAGTGCTTCCCACTCGTTGCCGCCGCTCCTGCTGCGGTAAACACGCAGTTTGCCGTCCGGCGGATAGTGTTCCGAATCACTTTTGATGGGGACGACATAAATTGTTTCAGGCTCGTGGGCGTGCACGACAATTGGAAAGCCGAAATCGCTCGGCAGGTTGCCGCTGACCTCGTGCCAGTTGGCACCCGCATCATCGCTGCGCATGACGTCCCAGTGCTTCTGCATAAACAATGTGTCCGGCCGGGACGGGTGTGCGGCGATGCGATGCACGCAATGCCCGACTTCCCCGGTTGGGTTCGGCATCATCTCCGACACCAGTCCCTTGTTGCTCGGCTGCCAGGTCTTGCCATGGTCTTCGCTGCGGAATACGCCGGCCGCCGAAATTGCAATCGTGATCCGCCCTCTGTTCTTCGGGTCCAGCAGGATCGTATGCAGGCACATACCGCCCGCCCCTGGCATCCAGTCAGGGCCGGAGCCGTGCTGTCGTAAACCCGGCAATTCCTGCCAGGTCTTGCCGCCGTCGCCGGTGCGAAACAGCGCCGCATCCTCGACCCCGGCGTATGCCGTATCGGGGTCATCCAGAGAAGGCTCGAGATGCCACACCCGTTTGAAGCCCCAGGGCCGCTGCGAACCGTCGTACCACTGGTGGGTTCCGACCTCGCCCTCGTAGTTGAAGTCGTTGCCGACTGTCTCCCAGGTCTTGCCCGCATCGTCCGAGCGCTGCATGACCTGCCCGAACCAGTCGCTCACCTGCGAGGCAAACAGCCTGTTCGGCTCTGCCGGCGAGCCGGTCAGGTGATAAATTTCCCAGCCGCCAAAATGCGGGCCGTCAATCTTCCAGGACTTGCGCTTCTCATCCGAGTTGAGGATAAATGCCCCTTTGCGGGTTCCCACCAACACGCGTACTCCGCCCATACTGTGCCCCCGAATCCTGCTTGTGTTTCTGCCGGAGTATACTCCGGCTCTCGTGTCATTCTCTCCGCGCGCGATCTTCGCCGCAACATTGTTCACTACCGGCGGTCGAAAAAAGCATGGCAAAACTGACGAACGACGAGATTCTGCGGTACAGCCGTCACCTCGTCATGCCCGAAGTTGGCATCGAGGGCCAGCAACAGTTAAAAGACGCGCGCGTCCTGTGTATTGGCGCGGGCGGGCTTGGCTCGCCACTGGGTCTGTATCTCGCGGCCGCCGGCGTCGGCACACTGGGCCTGGTCGACTTCGACGTGGTCGATATCACCAACATACAACGACAGATTCTCTATGCAACGGCTGACGTCGGGCGTCCGAAAATCGAGGCCGCGACCGAACGACTGCGGGCACTGAACCCCGATATCCGGATTGTCCCGCACACGCTGCGCCTCGACAGTGAGAACATCATGGCGCTCATCGCAGATTACGATATCGTCGTTGATGGCACGGACAACTTTCCCACTCGCTATCTCGTGAATGATGCCTGTGTGCTGGCGGGCAAACCCAATGTCCACGGCAGCATCTTTCGCTTCGAGGGCCAGGTCAGTGTGTTCGATGCACGTCGTGGCCCTTGCTATCGCTGCCTGTTTCCGGACCCGCCGCCGGCCGGGGCAGTGCCGTCCTGTGCCGAGGGCGGCGTACTCGGTGTATTGCCCGGCATTATCGGCAGCCTGCAGACACTCGAGACGATCAAACTCATCCTCGGCAAGGGAGAGCCACTGATCGGTCAGCTCGTATTGTTCGATGCACTGGCGTTCGAGTTTCGGAAACTCAAATTGAACAAGGCTCCGGACTGCCCGGTCTGTGGCACGAACCCTTCGATCCACGAGTTGATCGATTACGATGCGTTTTGTGGCGTGGCGCCTGCCGTCCGGCCGCCGGCGCATGATTATGCGGGCATCTCGGTGGAAGAATACGCAGCACAGCGCGACGGGGACGTCGCGTTGCTCGATGTGCGCAACCCGTACGAGTTCGATCTTGCACGAATTCCGGGAGCCATGTTGATCCCGCTTGCCGAGTTACCGGAGCGACTCGCGGAACTCGATACCAGGCGGCGCTACGTGGTCACCTGTCACCACGGCCCGCGCAGCGTGCAGGCGTACTATTGCCTGAAAGACGCGGGATTTGCGCGGGTTCAGGTTCTGGACGGCGGTGTCGATGCCTGGGCGGAGCGAATTGATCACTCGATGGCACGCTACTAGCGCGGACTAACGACGACGAAACCAGAGCAGAAGACCCGTCAGGCATAAATATATGAGGCAGAGCGCCGCGAGATCGGCAAGATAGCGACCCACAACGGGCAGAATGCGACCACTGTGAAAGTCGATCAGGACCCGTTCCCAGCTAAACAGCTCTCCGAGCGCAGCCGCGACCAGCTGATCCTGTTGTTCCTTGCTCAGCGTGGCGGGCGTCGACCAGTCTACGCTGCCTGCAACAGCCTGGCCGGGTTCCCCGAGGCGCATCGCTGGCACGTCAAAATAGAAGTACTGCGCGCCAATCAGCAGCACGACGGCCTGCCCTGTGCCGCCAATTCTGTCGACCTCGCTGGACAATGCGGGCGAAAAGCGTTCCACGAGCTGTGCTTCATTCGTTGCAAGCAGCAGCTCGCTGGCAGTGGCAATCACGATCCCGTCAGAACCCGCAACCACGCCTCGCAATTCATCGCTGAGATCGGCCAGCTTTTTGCCATCGGCATAAAGCACATTGTTGACGCTCGCAAACACGATGCCACCTGCCGCAAACGCCGCATCAATGCCTGGCGGTTCGAGGCCGTACAGGAATTCTTGCCAGCCGCCCGGCGGGTACCGGTCTGTAAGACCCAGGCTGTTCGCGTGGTTTAGTAACAGCCCGCTCAATGCCAGCAGCAAAAGAAACAATAGCGCGTTGACGGCGACCAGCCGGTGCGTGCGCCGTGCCCAGTGTTTACCCCGTACTGTCAGTTTTGCTTTTGGATGCATCAAGGATCAACGCCAGCGTGGCAACGCGGGTCGCGGCTTGCACGGATAATGTTGCACCACTGATGGAATCGATGCGGCGATCGAGTTTGTCCTTTTTATTGAGGTGCAAATTTGCAAACTGCTTCGTGAAAAATTGATGGCGAATTTCCCAGCCGCGACTTTCACGAAACTGTAACACCCGCAGTGCCTGCAAGGAGCCGTTGGCGATGACGATACCGAAAGTAATCGGTTTCTCCTTGCCGATTTCCTCAAGAATCCAGGCCGTTTTATCGCCTGCATACCAGTAGCGCACGCGCAGCATGGCAGGCTCGTGTCCGAGGACGGCGCGCGCTTTGCTGCGTAACTCATTATTGAGCCAGACAACATCGCTCGGCGCATCCGGCGTGCCCAGCGATTCGAGCAGGAAGGCCTCGCGTGTCTGGTACTCCCCTGCACCGCTGCCGGCCGCCACGACAATGCCGACAGACGCAATAGTGATTGCGATACCGGCAAGGACCCGCTGCAAGCCGGGCGTCCGGGCGATTTTGGCAATTCTAGAACTGATAGCCAAGACCGACATCAAAACCATCGAAGTCGCGACCAGCCTCGCCGACCAGGTTGTGGTCGCGTTGCCGGTAGTCGAATTTCAGTACCACGCCGTCTGCGGGCCAGTAGTTTAAACCGACTTCGGATTGACTAAACTGGTCCTGGGTGCGGGCGCCATCAACATCTTCATAGCGGCCGTAAAAGCCCCAGTCACCAAGCCTCGTGCTGAACCGGTAACTCGGTTCCAGGTACCAGCCGGTCTGCGTGTCGGCGCCGGCTGCCTCAACGGCCGCGCCAGCGAAGTCCCAACGCGCATAGACGCCTTTCATGGTAAAGGCACCGATATCGTAGTCAACGTTGACCGCCAGCAGTTTGCCCGAATCGAGACCGTCGCCCGGCACCTGGCTCGGGTCGGCCTGGTATTGGTAGCTCGCAGCCAGGTCGAGTCCGGCGATGCCACTGTAGCGCAAGCGCAATGTATAGGCGGCGTCGTTGGCCAGCGCTTCGGCGACCTTCTGCCGGCCACTGCGCACCCGGAATGCACTGCCGCCGGTAGTCGGGATCGCGAGCCCGGAATGTGCCGCAAGATCCCAGCTAAAGCCGTTGCCATAGTGGCCCGTGAATGCCGCACCTGCTTCCCACCACGTTGAGGGAATAATGATGTTTTCGACATCGTTACGTTCAACGCCATAAAAAGTCGGTGGCTCATGCGTTTCATTGATGATGCCAATCGGTAGCAGAAACACACCGGCTTTGGCGGACAGCGAATCCGTCAGGGCAAAATCAAGATAGGCCTGTTCGAGCTCGACTTCTCCCGGCTCGCCATCGGCGCTGATCGAATGCTCAAGCTCCAACTCCGAGAAAAAGCTGATCCGATCCGTCAGGTCGTGGCCGAAGAACAAGACGAAGCGGTGAAAATCGATCTCCTTGACGTCGTTCGAACTGTCTGTTGCATCGAGGTTGTTGTAATGCAGCTCGCCGTAGCCGCCAATCCTGGTACGCGGAGCAGCATCGGACACTGCAACCGTATCGAGGTAGCTGCCGGTCGCCTCGAGCTTCTCGTCGGTATCGGCGATTTTCGCGTCCGCATTCGCCAGCTGCTGCTTGAGCTGCTCGATCTCCGCTTGTTGCTGTTGCACGATGGCCCAGATTTCTTCGATAGCCGGCGGCTCGGCGCGGACCGCCGTCGTGGCCAATATTGCCATTGCGATGAGTACTGACAGTCGGATTTTCATTGCCCAGGTTCCCCCCAGAGTTAGCCTGATCGGGATAATAATGCGACGCATTCCTAAATACAAATGATTCTCATTCATTATGTTTGGTCGACCCAAAAATCGACTGATCGGTAAAATATGGGGTTGGAACCGTGCTGGCAGGTACAATCGGCAGCGCTCATCAACAAGAACCGACCAAGCCACGCCAGCGACTGCCCATACGATGCTTCCTCCTGACAAACCGGCCCGACGCACTAAAAGCCGGGCGGGCAGCCATTTGCTGCTCGCCGCGCTCTTCGTGGGCCTGCCCGTTACCGCTACCGAACTGGACTTCAGTGAGGGACTGCCGCTTCGTAACCAGAACCCGTTTTTGCAGGTCTTCGGCCTGCCACCGATACAAACCGCTTTGCTCACCGCGGATGGGCAGACTCGCTACCAGCTGTCATTCGATCTCGTCAACCACGCAGATGCCGCCAACAACGGCAGCGCAGAGCTGCGACTGGACGGCGAAAGTTATTTTCTCGGTTTTTCATTACGCCACGGCCTCAGCCAACGGCTCGAACTGGGCATCGATCTGCCTGTCGTTGCACATGCAGACGGAATTCTCGATAACTTCATCGAAAGCTGGCACGACGTTTTCGGTATGTCGAACAGCAAACGCCGGGGGCCCGCGAACGAACTCGGCTTTCTGTACGCAGAGGATGGCAACGTTCTCTACCAGCAATACGAACCGACGACCGGCCTCGGCGATCTGCAGTTGAGCGCGGCGCTGCTGCTGAACGAACCGGGGACCAACCGCTGGCCCGCAATCAGTCTGCGCACCAGCATCAAATTGCCAACCGGTGACGATAAAGACCTGCACGGCAGCGGCGCGACGGATCTTGCGCTGGGCCTGTACGCCACGGACAGCTATACGCTTTGGCACCGCCCGATTTATGTCTCCGGTTTCGTCGGAGTTTTGGCGCTCGGGGATGGTAAAGTGCTGCCTGATATACAGAAGAGTGCCGTCGCGTACGGTGGATTGCTCTCGAACTGGCAGATATCAACTAATCTCGCCGCCATTGTGCAACTCGCAATCCAGAGCTCCTATTACGACACCGCACTCAAGGAAATCGGCAGCGAGTCGGTACAATTTGCTGTTGGCGGTGAGTACCGCTTGCCGGGGAACAGGCTGTTATTATCGTTCGGTATCGTTGAAGATCTGTTTTCGAACACGACTCCGGACTTTGCAGTGCATTTATCCATTCGGAATTCGGGTAGCTAGGCATGGGAGGCTATCGAGCGTTTGCCGTCGTCGGCCTCAGTGCATTGCTGTGTCTTGTACCCGTAAGCGGACACGCGGAGGATACGGATGAGTACCAGATCGATGTTGACGACTGGCAGCTCCAGCATGGCCCGGACCGCGAAGGCCTGAATCGTGACACCCTGTATTTTCTGGGCTACCAGTGGATAACGATCGGCATCCTGTACGCCTTGCCCGAGAGCGTTACGAGCTGGACCCCGGAACAAAAAAGCGGCTATTCCCTGTCCATCTGGTGGGACAAGGCTACCAGCCCAACCTGGGACTCCGACAAGTTCTACCTGAATTACATTCTGCACCCATACTGGGGTGCGTCGTATTTTGTGCGTGCCAAGGAACGCGGCTACAGCGACATGCGCGCATTCTGGTACGCGGCGATGCTGTCCGCGATCTATGAATTCGGCGCCGAAGCCCTGTTCGAGCAACCTTCCATTCAGGACCTGATATTCACGCCCGTACTTGGCTCACTACTGGGTAAATATTTCATGAATGTGCGCGGCGGTATCCGCGAACGCGATGCTGAACTTGGTTATCGGCGTACCCGGGACAAATGGGTGTGGGTCCTGACCGACCCGCTCGGCGCTTTGAACCGCCAGGTCGACAAGCTATTCCGTCGCGATACGAGTATTGCGATTGCGCCATTCAACGACGCCTGGTTACGGGACGTCTACCTGCAACCGGGGCCGGCCACTACGCCCACGGAACCTGTTTACGGCTTCGAGTTGCAAGTGCGCTGGTAGCAGTGCGCCCTGTTAGTGTCGACTATTTTTCGTACCTGCAGCGGGCCACGGGGTCTGCCTGGCCTGGCCACGGCCGAATTGGGACGGCAGAAATCGAATTCTTCGGTGAGCCATCAATCAGCTTTTCACTGTAGATCAGGTACACAATCGTATTGTGTTTGACGTCACAAAAACGGATCACCCGCAGTGATTTAAAGATAAGTGAGCGCCTTTCACGAAAGGTCCCCTCTCCGGGTTTGAAAGCCTTCTCTATTGTGATCGGGCCGACTTGCCTGCAATCAATCGATGCATCGGAGGTATCTTCGGCAAGTCCCAGCGCACCGCTGTAACCACCGACTTCCGCACGGCTTACATAGCAGACCACGCCGCCAACATCCGGGTCAGGCACCGCTTCAATCTTGATCGAATCATCCGGGCTCAGGGGGCGCAGCCTGGTATCGACACTACCAATTTCCTCGGCAAACACCGCCGAACAGCAACAAACCGTAAGTGCAACGGTGACACGCAATAGCCGATTCAAAGTAGCCCGCATAGTGATCACACCTAAAGCTCACGCCAGCTCGCGTGCAAACAAATCGAGTAATCGACTCCAGGCGCGTTCTGCCTGTGCCTCGTTATAAACGGCGGAATCCGGCGGGCACCAGCCATGCAGGGTACCTTTGTACACCTCGATCTCGGCGGCTACACCGGCCTCGTCGAAGGCATCGCGCAACAGCACCTTGGCATTCGGATCCTTCTCGTCATCGTTCTCGGCTATCGCAATGAGAAAGCCTGCGTCCATCCCTGGTATCAAAAGATGCGGGCTATCAGTATTCGCCGTCACAAGGCCACCGCCATGAAAAGATCCGCCGGCACCGATTCTCTCCGGAATGGCCGCCGCGAGGCGCATCGTATAAGAGCCCGTCATGCAATAGCCGGTCGTGCCAATCTTACGCGCCGTATCGACGGCCGCTTGCTCATCCAGGTACTTGACGAATGCCTTGCCGTCCGTAACACAGGTTTCAGGCGACAAGGTTTGCGCATGTTTCATCAACTGCTCGCGTACACCGGGGTCGCCAAACTTCGAACCCTCTGGCACCACGGCACCTTTTCCGGTGCGGTAATACGGGTTCACCACCAGCACGGCGTAGCCGGACTCCGCAAGCCGTTTGCCCATCATGCGAAATGCCGGGCGGATGCCTACAATATCGGGCCACACAATCACTGCGGCGTGGGCCCCTTTCGACGGATGCACGAAATAGCAATCGGCCTCACCATCGGGTGTCTTGACCAGCACCTCCTGCTCGACCACATCAAGCGCGTTCGCAACGGCCGGTAACATCATTGCGACCACTGCCCCGGCACTGTGCCTGTTGAAGTCACGTCGTGTCAGCCTTTTGGCGCGCATATACTCTTCATTGTCTTTAATTGTAAGCTCGTCGCACATGGCAACCTCCAAACTTCTGCTGCGATTCCCTGTTTCTACCTTAGCAGTATTCCAGGCCGGTGTGGGCCGTCAGAGTGAATCGTCTCGTACGTCATCGAGCTTGTCCGGCTTCGGCCCGACAACTTCAAAAATCATCCCCGCGAGCGCGTTGACACGTGTAACCCGGAAGATCAGGTTCGTAAACGAGATCGGTCGTACGTTGCGAACTTCACGAAGTTTTGGTACCAGCAAGGCAACGATCGTGGCGCGTGCAACCGCGGATATGGCAAACACACCAAGCAACGGGCTGAGCCAGCTGACCGTATGCCCACCGAATGTGAGTGAGCTTGGCAATACCGTTCCGAGGTAGCCACCGGTAATGGCACCGGCGAAAATACCGACGCTCGCCAACACATTGTGGGTCGCGAGGTAAGTAGCGCGTTTATCGCGCGCGATAAGGTCGTAGAGAAAATTACTTGCACTCAAGGTAAAACCGGCCCAGACAAAACCACTGAACGCCTGTGCAAATAGCAGGTACCAGAAGTTCTGCGAGAATACCCAAAGCAGCGGCATCAACGGAATGACGAGGCCTGTTGCCGAGAGGATGCGTCGATTGCCGAATATATCGCTGATGCGCCCCCACTGATTCAGGGTCAGAAACTGTGCAAATATTGCCATGCCGGTATTGGCCATGAACTGCATGTAGCTGTAGTGCAAATCTCGCAGCATGAACACGGTAAAAAATGGTGAAGCAATAGAGACCGAAAACTGCATCAAAGCGAAGAATATCGAGAACCTCGCAAAGTTTGACTGTCGCAGGCGAGACCACCAGCGCTGATCTTTGGCTAGATCCGCAATCTGCACGTGCCCACTTGGGTCATGCATGCGCGTGAGGTGGTAGACGGAAACCGCACGTGCAAGCAGCGCAATAATAAATAGCCCCAGAAAGCCTTCGAGCGTACGCCCGTTCGAGCTTGCGAATTGCAGCACCAGGCCGCCGCAAGTGAGGCCGATGAACGTAACCAGCGAGACAACGCGAGTTCGAACTGCGAAAAAGCGGCCGCGGCGTTTGAGTGGCACGATGTCGCCCATCATGCTGCCCCATTGTGGTGTCGTTAAATGCGCGCCACAGTGGTACAGCACAACACAGGCTATAAACAGCGGTACAGCATGCTCGCTGAATAGTATCGGCAGGAAAATGATCGGAATCCAGGCGAACGCCTGCACCGAGGCACCGATCAGAATGAGTCGCTTGCGGTGCCCCGTTACCCGACCAAGCCAGGCTGAAAACAGCTGTACCAGCGAAGCGAGCAGCGGCGGTAGCGAAGCGAGCAGCCCGATTTGCGGCGTACTGGCCTTGAGAAATATTGCAAATGCCGAGAAATACGTTTCCCCGACGCCGACCATGGTCGCGAACGCTGCTGCATCCTTGAGGGAATGCCGCAAGGATTTTTGTACCTCAGGGTCGGAGGAATAAACGACCTTTGTCATGTCATGCAGGCCGCGGTGTCATTGAACGAAGAGGGATAGTCGGGCCGCACGGCGTCAGCGTGGAACGAGTACAGTCGAACCCGTCGTTCTGCGCGCTTCGAGATCGCGATGTGCGAGAGCTGCATCACGCAGAGCATAGCTCTGCGCCACTCGCACCCGGATGCTGCCGTCTGCAATACGCCCGAAAAGCTTCTCACTGGCCGCAAGCAATTCCTCGCGCGTCGCCACGAAGTCGAACAGAATGGGCCGTGTCACGTACAGGGAGTGACGCTTCGCAAGTTCTGCCGGGCTGAAAGGCTCGACCGCTCCGGACGAGTTACCGAAGCTCACCATGGTGCCATGCGGTCGCAGGCAATCGAGCGATGTGAAGAAGGTATCCTTGCCGACCGAATCGTACACCGCAGCCACGCCCGCGCCGCCGGTCAGGCCCCGAACGGCACCGGCGATATCACCGTGATCCGCCATGATGATGTGATCGCAACCCTGTGAGCGGGCGAGCGCCGCTTTCTCCTCTGTGCTGACTATGCCTATAACCCTGGCACCCAGTGCATGTGCCCACTGGCTGGCGATCGAGCCAACACCGCCTGCAGCCGCATACAACAGGATCGAGTCGCCTGGCTGAACGACGTAGCTGCGGCGCAGCAGATACCACGCCGTGAGACCTTTCAACATGACAGCGGCGGCCTGCTCGTCACTGACGTTTTCCGGAACAGGCACCAGGCGTTCCGCAGGGTAGTTCCGGTATTCGGCATAGGAACCAACCGGGCCACCTGCGTACGCAACCCGGTCGCCAGGCTTGCAAGTAGTCACACGAGCGCCGACTGCCTGCACCACACCCGCGGCTTCGCTGCCGAGGCCGCTCGGCAATTCGAGCGGATACAAGCCATCGCGATGGTAGGTATCGATGAAATTCAGGCCGATCGCCGTGTGCCTGATTTGCGCCTCGTCAGGCCCGGGGGCAGGCAGTCGGATCGTTGTATGTTCGAGTACTTCGGGACCGCCAAACATGCGGAACCGGATAACGTGGCTTTCGGAGGCTGGCGCGCTCATGGCTGTCCAAGACAAATAATTCAGCGCTGTATATTACTGCAGTTGTTACGGCTATGTGCGGCCGCCGCGCAACGTCGCTATTCCGGACAAGTGCGCAGTGTTCATGCGGAATGACTCCGCCGTACTCGAAATCAGTTCTTGCGTAGCAATTTATTGACTACATTGTGACCAACAACCTCGCCAAGTTTGACACCTTCTTCCGAGTCGTAGCGAAAGTGTATGCCGAGGTAGACACGCGACATCGCACACTCCAGCGCTGCGTCCGAGAAACTCGAAAAAGTTCGGGTCGGCGGGTGCATTTCAATTTTCTCCGACATCGGCCCTGCAATATCCACCACCGGATTGCGCATCGTAAATGCGTAGTTGTCACCGAAGACGTCGATGAACGCTATCGCCGCCGCGCCGCAGGCCATGCCATGTGCCGAAGGATAGGACGGAAACGCGTAGGTATGCCTGTGCGTGTTGTTCCATGATTCGTCCGCTTCGGTGTCGGGATTGCCATCGTGCGCCGCCCATCTGATTGCCGTGTAGGGCCGCCAGTGATTGTAGAAAAACTTGTTGTTAAAGCTGCTGATATAAGCGTCAAAAATGCTCATGTTAATCAGCGCGAACAGGCGATTGGCGGTCACCAGGTCCGGTTGCTCTTTTAGGATCAGGTCGCGCGCCAGCCGATTCTGCGCGTTTTCTTCAAAGTCCTTCCACCATAGCGCGAGATGTGTCTGGTCCGGCGTACGACTCATACTCTGAAACCGGCCGACCTCCCGGACCTCGTTGTAAGCGCGCGTATAAGCAGACGAATTGATCTCGGGCGGCGGCGGGGCACGGAACTCGTCCGGACGCGTCAGCGCGAAGCCGTGCACTTTGACCCAGCCAGAGCCAAACACAAATCCCTTGGGAGTGCCGCTGTGTTCATCGAACTCCGCGTAAACGCCGGGTGCCATTGGGTGCCAGTTATACTCCGCCTCGCCGTTCCAGCCGTCTCCGGCTCGTTTTGCAATGATCGCTTCTGCTGCGGCTTTGCCAAGGCGTCGGCCAGCGACGATCTCCCGGGGCCCTACGCTGGCCGGGAGCCAGCGATCCCGCAGGTCCGCGAGTTCGGATTCCTGCCCCGGATATTGATCGACAACCACGGTGTAGGCGGCCTCCACCGCCGCTGTCTGCGGATTGGCGCGCGGCTCCGGATGCGCATACGCATAGGTTGCGTAACGTCCGTCAATATTATTGAGCGCATCGTGTACAGCGAGGTGCATCATCGCCGCTGTGCGCACCGCTTTCAGTGTCAGGAAGCCGTCCTCGGCCTCAGCCAGGCGCAGCACGGTTTCGTTCCATTCAAGCAGCCAAGCCGTTGTGTCGTCGTGGCTAACAGCGCTCGCCCAGGATGCGCCGCTTGTAAGGCATCCGAGCAGGGCGGCGATAGCGAGTGTTTTCATCTCCGCTCTCCATTTGATGGGCTATCCACGCTAGCTAGCGCTCGCCTACAGTTCTACTATTATTTTTGTAGTAGACAACGGGACTTCTCTCATGAGCGCAAACAACAAGGCTGCGCGCGGCTACGGCCAGTACTGCCCCCTGGCTCTGGCGGCGGAACTGCTGTGCCGGCGCTGGACAATACTGATCGTTAGCCGGCTAATCGATGGATGCACGACCTTTGGAAAAATTCACGAAGGCGTGCCACGTATCTCACCCGCGCTCCTGTCAACGCGATTGTCCGAACTCGAACACGCAGGGCTCCTCAGGCGCGAACGGGACAGCACCGGCAATCGTTTCACATACCGGCTCACCGAAGCGGGCCGGGACCTTGAGAATATCGTGATGCAAATGGCCGTCTGGGGCCAGCATTGGGCGCGCGAGATGCGCCTCGACGATCTCGATATCGGCTTTCTTGCCTGGAGCATGCACCTGCGTATCGATACCGGGAAAATGCCGCCCGGGCGCACCGTTATCCTGTTTGACTTTTCCGGTGCACCATCGGACGTCAAACGCTTCTGGATAGTCAATACAGACGGCAAGGTTGACATGTGCCTGAAGCATCCCGGCTTCGCATCGGACTTGCTGGTTGAGGCTGATCTGCGGCGCTTCGTCGAGGCCTGGCGCGGATTTCGCGACCTTCGCGAGGAAATTCGCACGCGTCACATTCGCCTGACCGGGCCGCGCGAACTCAAGGACGCGTTTCCGGACTGGCTGATGCTGAGCATGCTGGCGCCCTACGAGCGCAAGATGCCGGGCCGTGAGCGAACACTCAGCGATCGCAGCGTGCACGACAAAGTATCCTGAGCAGGAACGTTGCAGGACTATCACCGCAGGAGTGCCGTCCCCG
>DDIS01000021.1 GCA_002338615.1 Proteobacteria bacterium UBA1844
GCAGGCCTGGGCCTTTCCTGGAACTGTCCGGTGGTGCCCGTGCATCACATGGAAGGGCATTTGCTGGCCCCAATGCTTGAGGAGCGGCCGCCGGAGTTTCCGCTGCTGGCGCTGCTCGTCTCGGGTGGGCACACAATGCTGATCCGCGTGGCCGGGCTCGGGCGTTACGAAGTGCTCGGCACCACGCTCGACGATGCCGTGGGTGAAGCCTTCGACAAAACGGCCAAGCTGCTGGAACTTGGCTATCCAGGCGGACCCGCGCTTGCGGCCCTGGCCGAAGCGGGCGATGAGGGTGCGTTCAGCCTGCCGCGCCCGATGCTGCACCGGCCCGGTTTTGACTTCAGTTTCTCGGGCCTGAAAACGGCGGTCATGCTGGCAGTGCGAGAGCAACAGGCAGCCGGTGATTTCGACGCACGCAAGGCGGATCTCGCGGCGTCCTTTCAACGCGCGGCGATTGACACACTGGTCGGCCGCAGCCTGAAAGCGGCCAAAGCGCACAGGCTTACGCGCATCGTGGTTGCGGGCGGCGTAGGTGCCAACCGATTGCTGCGCGAGGAAATGGCCGCCTCGTTCGACGGTGATGTCTATTACCCGCGGCCGGCCTTTTGCACGGACAATGGCGCGATGATCGCCCTGGCGGGCGCGTTACGCCTCAAGGACGCGCAGGAAAGCAATGAGATCCGGGCCGAGGCACGCTGGGCACTGGACACGCTGCGGCCACCGGGTCAGGCTTGAGACTCAGGAAACGCGAACACGGCAATCGGGAAACCAGCGGGCGTATGGACATTATATTTTTGCATGATCTCAAGGTCGAGACCGTCATCGGCATCTGGGACTGGGAGCGCAAGATTCGCCAGAGCGTTGTCATAAACCTCGAAATGGCGGCGGATATTCGAAAAGCGGCGTCCAGCGACAGTGTTGACGATACATTGAACTACAAACAGGTGGCCAAGCGCGTGCAGCAGTTCGTCACGGATTCCGAATTCCAGCTGGTCGAAACGCTGGCGGAAAGAATTGCAGGGATTGTCAACGGAGAGTTTGCCGTGCCGTGGGTGCGTGTCACGGTGAGCAAGCCAGGCGCGATACGTGGCGCGCGTGATGTGGGCGTATCAATCGAACGCGGGACACGGGTTGACCATGACCCCGCCTGAACGAAAACCGGCAGTCGCCAAGGTCTATCTTGGGCTTGGCAGCAATATCAGCGCCGAGGAGAACCTCGCGCTTGGTATTCGGGAATTGCGCTGGCGATTCGGTTCGCTGAATTTGTCCCCGGTGTATCGTAACGCCGCGCTCGGCTTTGCAGGTGATGACTTCCTGAACATGGTAGTCGGTCTCGAGACCAGTGACCCACCGGAGGAGCTGCTCGCCCAAATCGAATTGATTCATGCACTTGCAGGACGCAACCGGGGCAGCGGCCGCTACACGTCGCGGCCACTCGATATCGACCTGCTGCTATACGGGGACCAGGTGCTCGACTTGCCGCGCTGTCATGTGCCGCGCAGCGATGTGCTCGAGTACAGTTTCGTGCTGCGGCCGCTCGCTGAAATCGCCCCGGCGCTGGTGCATCCGGAGACCGGCAAGACCATGCTCGAGCATTGGCAGGCGTTCGACGCGCAAAACCACGCGCTGCAGGTCGTGCACCTGGTCTTATAGCCTGGCGAGCCCTGCCGGCACCCCTTGTTTTTGCCAGCCCTGCTTACCAACCTATGGAGCGACCGCCGTCGACGGCGATCACCTGGCCGGTTACATAGCCTGCATCGCGGATCAGGTACAGCACGCAGGTCGCGATATCCAGGGGATCACCCGCACGCCCCAGCGGTATCTGTGCAAGGATCGTCTCCTTGACGGATTCCGTCATGTTCTGCTCGGGCCACAGGATTGCCCCGGGCGACACCGCGTTGACGCGTATGTCCGGCCCCAGGTCCTTGGCGAGCGCGCGGGTCAGCATGGCAAGGCCGGCTTTGGCGGCACCATAGACACTGTGGTGCCGGAGCGGCCGCTGCGCGTGGATGTCAACAATATTGACGATCGATCCGCGGGTACGCTGCAAGGCCTTCAGCGCCGCCTGGGCCAGAAACAACGGTGCTTTGAGATTACTGCCGACCAGCTGCTCCCAGTCGTCCTCGCCGATTTTGCCGAATGGTGTCGGGTAGAAGCTGGATGCGTTGTTGACGAGCGCATCCAGGCGACCGCTCCAATCGGTCACCCGGGCGACCAGGCCCGGCAGCGCTGCCGTGTCGAGCAAGTCGGCCTGCAGTGCGATGGCGGAGTCTGGCCGTCTCGCGTTCAATTCCCCGACCAGTTGCCGTGCCTCGCTGGCAGAGCCTCGATAATGTACTGCAATGTCGGCCCCCGCCTGGTGCAGTTCCGTTGCGATCACGGCGCCGATGCGCCGGGCGGCGCCCGTTACCAGTACGCACTTCCCGTCCAGATTGTTGGACATATTCGGTCCCTGTCAATAAAGATGTTATTCGATGACAATACGCGCGCCATGCAAGCAAGCAAAATAGCCGGACTGCCGAAACCTGACAACGAAAGTGTCCGCCACAGCCAACGCTGTGCCGAGTATATCCGTGCTCGCATTGCGGCTGCAGGTGGCTCGATCAGTTTCGCGGAGTTCATGCAGCTCGCGCTGTACGCGCCGCAATCCGGATACTACGTGGCTGGCGCTACCAAGTTCGGCCGCGCCGGCGACTTCGTAACCGCGCCCGAAATCTCGCCACTGTTCGGGAATGTGCTGGCTCGGCAATGCGCAGCCGTGCTTTCGGGCATGGCGGCGGGCTCAATCCTCGAACTCGGCGCCGGCAGTGGCCGCCTTGCGGTGGATGTCCTTTTAAAGCTCGCCGAGCTCGATGCCTTGCCAGCGAGGTACGAGATCCTGGAAGTGTCCGCGGATCTCAAAGAGCGTCAGTTGGCGACCATTCGCGAGGCGGCGCCGCAGTTTGCGGATCGGGTCCGCTGGCTTGACCGTTTGCCTCAGGCACATCGCGGTGTGGTGATTGCCAACGAGGTGCTGGATGCGCTGCCTGTCGAGCGTTTCGTCGTTGGCGACCCGTTGCTGCAGCAGCGCGTCGTAAGTCGCGGTTTGGACTTCGATCTGATCACGGCGCCTGCGCCAGCGATAGTGCGAGAGGCGTTCGACGAGCTCGACGAGGATCTGCGCAACAGCCTGCCCGATGGTTACGTGTCGGAGCTGTGCCTTGCCGCCAAGCCTTTCGTTGCGGAGATCCTCGCGTCCCTCGAAAGTGGGCTGGTGTTCCTGTTCGACTATGGTGTTGGGCAGCGAGAATATTACGCTCGCGACAGAAGTTCGGGCTGGTTGCGTTGTCATTTTCGACATCACGCCCACGACAACCCGCTGGTCCTGCCGGGCATTCAGGACATCACGAGCTGGGTTAACTTCTCCGCAATTGCCGCGGCTGCCATCGATAGCGGCGCAAGCATCGCAGGTTATGTCAGCCAGGCGCATTTCCTGCTGGCCGGCGGACTCGGTGCTGAGCTGCAGGATATGGCCGCACTGCCACAGCAGCGGCAGCTGGAATTGTCGGCCGCAGTGAAAACGCTTACTCTGCCCGGCGAGATGGGCGAGCGGTTCAAGTGTATTGGCCTTGTAAAGGGCATGCACGACACACCCGCCGCTTTCCAACTGGCCGACAGGACGCACACGCTATGACGCAAGGGATTCTGCACCGGAGATCCGGGTGAGCTGGCTGCACATCGTGGTCCTTGCCATCGTGCAGGGCATCACCGAGTTCCTGCCCGTCTCGAGTTCGGGTCACCTGGTTCTCGTGCCGACCCTGTTCGGGTGGGGCGACCAGGGGCTGGCATTTGACGTGGCCGTGCATTTCGGGACACTCGTCGCCGTGTGCCTGTATTTTCGTGACGACGTTGTTCGAATTGTCGGTGGTGGATTCGAGGTTTTGGGTGGCAACGTGCAAAGCAGCGAGTCGAGACTTGCGCTCGGCCTTGCTCTCGCTACCATTCCGGCGGCGGTCGCCGGGCTCACCTTGTCAGACTGGATAGAGGCGAACCTGCGCAGTCCGCTGGTGATTGCAGGCACCTTGTCCGCTTTTGGTCTGTTGATGGCCGTGGCTGACCGATTCGGCGCGAGTGAACGCACGATCGAAGATGTCACCTTGCGCGATGCCTTTGTCGTCGGCTGCGTGCAGGCGCTGGCCCTGGTGCCGGGCACGTCGAGGTCCGGCATCACCATCACAGCAGCGCGTTTCCTGGGCATTGCCCGTCAGGATGCAGCACGCTATTCGTTTTTGCTGTCGGTCCCGGTAATCCTGCTCGCGTCCTTGTACAAGGGATTCCAGCTGGCAACAGGTGCCGGACCGGTTGCCTGGGGCGAACTCGCGTCGGCGGCATTGGTATCGGCGCTGGTCGCCTACCTGACGATCGGCTTTTTCATGGGCGTGGTACGTCAGATTGGTTTGCTGCCGTTCGCCGTGTACCGGCTCATGCTTGCCGCAGCAATCGTTTACCTGCTCGTGTAAGGCCTTATTCCGCGCTACGACCGGCTGCGACTGTGCAGGCTCTGCAAGGCAGCAAGTCGCTCGCGGCGCAACGCCTCGGCAATGGCCGGACCTTCATGGCTTGCAATAACTGCGGCGCTGTCGATGCTGTTGGCCGTGGCCAGCGCCTGGCGAAAGTAATCGGCCTGCGGATAGTTGCGTTGCTCGAACCCCGTGCGCCCCTTCGCGTCGGCCTCACAGGCCAGCAGAAAATTCTCAAATCGTTCCGGCCGACGAAAAGCATCGGTGCGCTCCAGCACCTTTAATACCGTGGTTGCCTTGAGCTCCAAAGCCCGGTGGCAATGTGTATGGAATTCCGCGACCAGCAGCCCAAGCTCACGTGCGTTCTTGGGAATCGGCAGCCGCTCGGCCAGTTGGCGAATAAGCTCAACGCTACGGAGCTCGTGGCCGGGATGCGATGGCAGCTTTGATTTTGCGGTGGTGCCTTTGCCAAGGTCGTGCACCAGCGCGGCAAAACGAACATCGATGCTCCTGGACAAACGTGCAGCCTGCTCGAGAACCATCATCGTGTGCAGTCCCGTATCAATCTCGGGGTGCCATTTTTCCGGTTGCGGGATACCGAACAGGATGTCAATTTCCGGATACACAACGCCAAGTGCTGCACACGCGCGCAGGGTCTCGAAAAAGACCCTGGCGTTATCGCCTTCCAGGGCGGCCTGGGTTTCTTTCCAGACCCGATCGGGTACCAGTGCGTCGACTTCGCCGTCTGCGACCATTTGCTGCATCAGGGCCACCGTTTCGTCGGCAACCACAAAGCCAAGCTCGTGATAGCGCGCGGCGAACTTGGCCGTCCGAAGGACCCGGACCGGGTCTTCAACAAACGCACCCGACACATGCCGCAAAATACGCGCGTCGATGTCTGCACGACCATTGAACGGATCGATGATGTTGCCAGTAGCGTCTTTTGCCATCGCGTTGATCGTCAGATCGCGACGAGCAAGGTCGTCTTCAATACTCACATCCGGCGCCGCATGGAACGCAAACCCCTGGTAACCCGGGCGCGTCTTTCGCTCCGTACGTGCCAACGCATATTCTTCCTGCGTATCGGGGTGCAGGAATACGGGAAAGTCCTTGCCAACGGGGCGAAAGCCCCGCTGCAACATTTGCTCGGGGGTCGCGCCAACGACGCACCAGTCACGCTCGGTGACGGGGCGCCCCAGCAGTTCGTCACGAACCGCACCACCGACAAGATAGATCTGCACTTTACTCGCCTGTAATCACTGGCCGGTACCCAATGACCGGTGTTCGACTATACAACACTCGGCCGGCGCTGAATTTGACCCGCGGCGCACGTGTTTCACCAAATAGCCAAACCGTCTATTCTGTTGCGCGTCGCCAGATTGCAGGAAGCCAGCGAAATGAGGGCAGGGCAGCGTGCCGTTAGAAATTCTTGCCTGTTTCTGGCGGGATTGCTTTTGCACGGCTGCTACTACACGCAGGCCATTCGCGGGCAAATGGAGGTAATGAACAAACGCGAACCGATCGCCGAAGTCATTGGCAGGGATGATACGTCAGAATTCGTAGCCGCTCGTCTCGCGCTCGTGCAGGACGCCAGGCAGTTTTCAATTGATGAACTCGGTTTGCCGGACAACAAGAGCTACCGTACCTACGCGGACCTTGGGCGTGATTTCGTGGTCTGGAATGTTTTTGCGGCACCGGAGTTTTCGCTGCAAGCGAAAAAATGGTGCTACCTGTTCGTTGGTTGTGTCGCGTACCGCGGTTATTTCCGGGAAGCCGATGCCGGGAAAAAGGCCAGCAAACTGCGGTCCGCGGGCCTTGATGTCTATGTCGGTGGCGTCGCTGCGTATTCGACACTCGGTCATTTCAGTGATCCCGTGCTCAATACCATGATGCGCTGGGACGACACACAGATGCTGGCCGTGCTGTTTCATGAACTCGCACACCAGGTCCTGTTCATCAAGGGCGACACCGGCTTCAACGAGTCCTTTGCGAGCGCGGTCGAGGAAGTTGGTGTTGCGCGTTTCCTCAAGGCCAGGGGCCGTGAGGAGGAGCTGCTCAGCTACCAGAACCGGGTTGCGTTACAAGGCCGCATTGCTGGCCTCATGGCGGCAGCCCGTGATGATCTTGAAAGCTATTATGCGCAACCGATTGACGACGATACGAAGCGTTTGCGCAAAGCGCGTAGATTCGCGCAACTCGCTGCCAGCATCCAGAGCGAATTGCAACAGTCGGGCAGGCAAAGCAGTGCATGGAGCGAGGCATCGCTGAATAATGCGCGTTTGTTGTCTTTCAGCCTCTATGACAAGCGCTTGCCGGCATTCAGGGCGCTGCTGAAGGACTGCGACGGTTTCCTCGACTGCTTTTACAACGAAGCCCGCAGAATCGCGGAGCTGGACCCGACGCAGCGCAATGCCTACCTGGACACGCTGGCCAATCGCTGAACATTCGGTAATGGCTCGATGGCAGCCAATTCGTCGCTGACGCGGCGTGTTTCGCCGGTCAGCCGCCAATGGAAGATGGTCTCGGCAGCAACTACTCGTCGCACGTACATGCGAGTTTCGTTGAAAGGGATATTTTCTATCCATACGCGCGCATCAACCGGGCCCTTTAACGGTATCCATTGGTCAACACGGTGCGGACCCGCGTTATAGGCCGCCGTCGCGAGCACCCGGTTGCCGGCAAAACGCTCGGCCATCTTGCCGAGGTATGCGGTGCCAAGCTGTATGTTCAAGACAGGGTTCGTCAGTGTATCGATACCCGCAAACGGCACCTGCATTTCCTGTGCGACATCACGACCGGTAGCAGGCATCAGTTGCATGACACCGATTGCACCGGCACTCGATCGAATATCACGCATGAAAAGGCTTTCGCTGCGAGCGATGCCATAAGCCCAGGTCAATGGTATGTCCGCAATACTCGCGTAATGCTCAAAACTGTCCTTGAATGCCAGCGGATAACGCAACTCGAGATCGTCGTATGCGCCGATATCGGCGGCCGTCGCGATCGCGCGCGAATACCAGCCCCAGCGCCCGGCAAGAATGGCAGCCTGTAGCTTCTCGCCAGGCGTGAGCTCCCTGACGACGGCATCCCACTCCGATCGACCACGACCTTCAAGACCCGTGTAAAACAGTTCACGCGCGCGGATCAACGCAGGTCGGGTAGCTATGCCTTCAATCAGGACCTCATCAGCTTGCAATTCACTGTGCTGAAACGCGTACGGGAGTCCCAGTTCATCGGCTGCCAGAAACCCGTAGTAACTGCGTTCCTTGGCCAGCGATGCAAGCTCAAGCTCGGCGCGCGCGAGCTCGCCCAGCTGCTGCCTGGCCATTGCGTGCCAGTAGCGCCATTCTTCGCGCTGCTGTTCAGCATCTGTCAGCCGCTCGATGTCAGCCAGCAATCTTTGCCAGTCACCGGCACGCAGGCTGAGGCGTGCACGCCAGCGGGAAACCTCATCGTCGACCGCCTGGGCCGGTAGCCTGGCGAGCAAGGCGTACGCGCCGGGCAAATTATCACGTGCGCTCCACAGGGCGATATGTCGAGCCGTTTGCAGAGACTGTTCTTCTGTGAAACTGCGGTTTCCCTGCACGGTGGCCCAGAGATCGTGCGCTGCGATCGGATCGTCATAGGTCAGTCGCTCAGCCGCGTAAGCCAGTTGTGCTGCGGCAACAGCGCTGTCCGGCCGGCTCGCATAGCTCGCCAGGAATACGGCGGGTTCATTTTGTGCCTGCAGCCAGAGGTTGGCGATCTCGACGTGCGTTGCGTCGATCGATTTGCCGAGCCAGCGTGCCAGCGCGTACGAACGCGCTTCTATGGCCAGCGCATAGCGTTGTCGATAGTCAAGCGGACCCAGCACCTGGTTCTTTTTCAGGTAGGCGAAAACCGGATCGCACTCATTGGCCTGGCTCTGGCCAAGCATCCAGAGTGCGCGCGCCCGAGACGCGATACGCTTGTCACGACCGGCCTCGATCTCGGCCTGCAAGGCGAGGCAATCCAGCTTCGCGATGCCGAGGCCCTGGTAGAAACTCTCATAGATGGCGTAGAAGCTCTCGAGGTCGCCGCGCGCGGCAAGGTCGAGGGCGTACTGGTAGCGCAGCTCGCGACCTGGTTTTAGTGCGCCGTACAGGTCGAGATAACGCTCGATTTCTTCAGTACCAGCCTGCCGGATCGTTGCGCGAAGATACGCAGCCTGCAAGTCTGGCCAGAGTACATAAGTCGTGAGGAGCGCGCGATCGGCATCCGACAGAATTGTGGTCGACTCCCGGATACCGAGTTCGGCATCCTTGTAGGCCGCGCGGAACAAATCGCGTTGCCGCTCAATTTTTTCGCTGGCAGGGTTTTCGGCGGCAGGCACCCCCTGCGCAATAAGCGCAGCCGCGCATAGCGCGGCT
>DDIS01000025.1:0-17646 GCA_002338615.1 Proteobacteria bacterium UBA1844
CCGCCGCAGCCGGTGCTGCCGCGGGCCCGCAGGTACCGGTACAGGTCTGGGCGGATCCGCAGACCAACGCGATCATCATCAATGCGCCGCCCAAGGACATGCGGTCAGTGATGGCAATTGTCGACAAGCTCGACATCCGGCGGCCGCAAGTACTCGTCGAAGCAATTATTGTCGAGGTTTTGGAAAGTGACAGTGCCGACCTTGGCGTCAGCTGGGCTGTCGTTGGCGAGGGTGGCGATGCACCGGTTGCCGTTACCAATTTTCCAGCATTCGGCCCCGGGGTTGTACAACTTGCCGGTGCGCTTGGCGCAAGCGGCGATGGCGGTACCACGACCAGTCCCACGAGCCTGATCGGTGAAGGTGCGACGATCGGCATCGGCCGCATTACAGATACCGGAGTCAGCTTCGCCGCGATACTGCGCGCACTGCAGGGCAATGCAAACACCAATATCATTTCGACACCTTCCATTCTGACTACCGACAATGAAGAAGCAAGTCTGAACATCGGACAGGAAGTGCCGTTTGTGTCCGGGCAATACACCAATACCGGCGGCGGGAACAACGGTTCGGTAAATCCGTTCACCACCGTGAGCCGCGAATCCGTCGGTGTGAAGCTTACTATTACCCCGCAAATCAACGAAGGCGATTCCCTGCTCCTCAAAATCTCGCAGGAAATCTCGAATATTGCGGCATCGTCACAAGGCGCGGTTGATCTGATCACCAACCAGCGCATTATCGAAACCACAGTCATCGTTGACGACGGCAATATCATTGTCCTGGGGGGCCTGATAGAGGACACATTGCGCGAAAGTGAGCAGCGCGTGCCAGTACTCGGCAGTGTTCCGCTTCTCGGTGGCCTGTTCCGCACGCGCAGCACTGAGAAGGTCAAGACAAATCTGCTGATTTTCATTCGACCGCAGATCCTGCGCGACGCGGACCGTGCATGGGACGTAACCAATGAGAAGTACAATTATTTGCGTAACGTCCAGCTTGGCAGTCAGGGCGGTTCCGTACAATTGATGCCGGGCGAACCACGGCCGATATTGGCGCCGCTCGACGATGGCGAACGCGCACCCATGCCGCCAGCCGACAATACACCCCCCGACGAATCGCCATCTGAAAACACATCGCCCGAGGAAATTGAAGATTTCCCAGCGTACGACTGAGTTCGCCATGCAGAATGAAATGTTACCGATCGAGGCACTGCGGACTGAGGCGGAAATCGTCCTTGAGAGTACGGGTGAAGTGGCGATACTTGAAGAACCCCGCTCTCTGCCCTTTTCATTCGCCAAACGTCATGGTGTATTGATTCGCGGAATCGACGACGACTTTGCGGACGTCGTTTACAAACAGGGTGCGTCGCCAATTAGCCTGGCTGAAGTACGTCGCTTCGCGGGCGTGCCGCTAAAACTCTCTCGTGTCAGCAACGAACTGTTCGATTCGTTGCTGCAGACTTCGTATGAAAAGGGCAGCCATAATGCGATGCAAATGGTGGACGGCCTCAACGAAGACATCGATCTCGACCAGGTCGCGCAAGAACTGGGGGAACCATCCGACCTTATCGACAGCGACGACGACGCGCCGATAATCCGCTTTATCAATGCCGTACTCACGGAAGCCGTGAAGGAAAACGCATCGGACGTTCATATCGAACCGTACGAGAACCGCCTCGGCGTGCGTTTCCGCGTGGATGGTGTGCTGCGTGAAATTTTGCAGACACGGCGCGCACTGGCGCCGCTGGTTGTGTCGCGCATCAAGGTCATGTCCCGACTCGACATCGCAGAAAAGCGACTGCCGCAGGACGGCCGTATCTCCTTGCGAATCGCGGGGCGTGCCGTCGATGTGCGCGTATCCACCATGCCGTCGGGTCATGGAGAGCGAGTCGTGCTGCGACTGCTCGATAAGCAGGCCGGTCGCCTGGACCTGACATCGCTGGGTATGGATGATCTTTCGCGCGACAAGATGGACGACCTGATTCACAAGCCACATGGCATTATCCTGGTCACGGGGCCAACCGGCTCCGGCAAGACAACCACGCTGTATGCGGCGCTGGAGCGGATTAACGACAATAGCCGCAACATCATGACGGTCGAAGACCCGATCGAGTACTTTATCGACGGCATTGGCCAGAGCCAGGTGAATACCAAGGTCGATATGACCTTTGCACGGGGATTGCGCGCGATTCTGCGCCAGGATCCGGATGTCGTCATGGTCGGTGAAATTCGTGACCTGGAAACAGCCGAAATCGCGGTGCAGGCGAGCCTCACCGGTCACCTGGTGCTGTCGACCTTGCACACGAACACAGCGTCGGGCGCCGTCACCCGTCTGCGGGATATGGGGGTTGAGCCGTTCCTGCTGTCGTCGAGCCTGATCGGCGTGCTGGCACAGCGCCTGGTCAGGGTCCTGGATGACTCGACAAAAATCCCGTATACCGCGACTGAATACGAATGCCGCATGCTCGAAGTCGACCCTGCCGATCCGCCCACGCTCTATAAACCGGGTGAAGGATCGAACAATGGATTTACCGGGCGTACCGGGATTTATGAATTAATCACGGTTAATCACCAGATGCGCAGCATGATTCACGACGGCGTCAGCGAACAGGAGTATGAACGCTATGCGCGCCAATTCGGACCCAGCATTCGGGCGGACGGGCGGCGGCGTGTACTGGAAGGCAAAACGACGCTTGAAGAAGTGCTGCGCGTTACACGCGAAGACTGATTGTGCAGTGTAGATGCGGCATGCAGTACGCTATAAAGGGCCCTGACTGATGGGTGCGTTCGAATACCTTGCGCTTGACAAAGCCGGCAAGGAAGCCAAAGGCCTGATCGAAGGCGATACACCCAAACACGTGCGACAACTCCTGCGCGAGCGGCGGCTGCTACCCGTCAAGGTGACCGAGGTCGCGGATAAGGAATCCCGACGGCAAAGAACCTTCTCTCTGCGACGCGGTATTTCGGCCTCGGAACTGGCACTCGTAACCCGGCAGCTTGCATCATTGTCGCAATCCGGTATGCCACTCGAAGAATCCTTACTCGCTGTATCGCAGCAAAACGAACAACCGCGCACGAAAAGCATCCTGCTCGGCGTCCGTGGTAAAGTCATGGAAGGTCATACGCTGGCCGGTGGCCTCAGCGAGTTTCCGCAGGCTTTCCCGGAACTTTATCGTGCGACCATCGCGGCCGGTGAGCAGTCCGGGCACCTCGACGTGGTTCTGGAAAGACTGGCTGACTACACCGAATCCCGGCATGAACTGCGGCAGCGTATTACCAATGCCATGATTTATCCGATTGTGCTGGTCGTCATGGCCGTCGCGATTATCAGTTTCATGCTGGCTACGGTGGTGCCGAAAATTGCAGCCGTATTTACAAATACCTCGGCTGAACTGCCGGCGTTGACGCGCGGTATGATCGCGTCCAGCGATTTTCTGCGCAATCACTGGCTGTCGGTCATTATTGGCCTTTGTGCCTGTGGCTACGGCCTGTGGTGGTTATTGCAACGTGAGGGACCGAAGCGCCGGTTCCACGGATTTCTGCTGCGGCTACCGATCCTGAGCCGACTCACACGCGGTATTAACACCGCCCGGTTTACGCGCACATTCAGCATCCTCGCAGGCAGCGGCGTGCCGATTCTCGAGGCGATGAAGATCTCGGCGGCAGTCATAGAAAATCTGCCCATGCGCGATGCGGTCAACGACGCGGCCATACGGGTTCGCGAAGGCGCATCGATCAGCAAGTCCTTGCAGGCCAGTCGCTTGTTTCCACCGATGATGATCCATCTCGTTTCGAGCGGTGAAGCCGGCGGCAAGCTGGGAGAAATGCTCACGCGCGCCGCTGACGGCCAGGAGCGCGAGGTCGACGGCCTGATTGCGGCGTTGCTTGGCATTTTGCAACCGCTCCTGATCGTCATTATGGGCGGCGTCGTGCTGACGATCGTGCTCGCGATACTCTTGCCAATATTCGAAATTAACAACCTGATTCGCTGAGCCATTTAAAAAACTGCTCACCTCAGTCTTGCGAACGCTTTTCTTTCGCGGTATACAGACGACAATCACCGGCTGACGCCGGTTGCGGCAACGCTGTTTATTGCTCGAATTTTACTGCACTATCGATTTGCACTACTGATTACATTGGGGACGCGCGATGACCGGTGAGAGAAGCAAAGAAAAGGTTTCGGCGGATATCGAAGAGGAGATCGATACCGACGATGATGTCGATAGCACATTAAGTATTTCCACCAGCAGCGACGATGATGACGATGATGACAACATCGGAGACATGTCGGTGGAAATCAATATTGAAGAGCTGGTGGCAAAACTCGACGCAACCGACGATGAGAATATCGCCCGGCGCCGCGCAATTAAGCGCAGGCTCGAGGAACTGCGCGATATGCGGGATGCTGAAAAGGACATGGATAGCACCTACAACTTCAATCTCGATGACGACTAAGCATTTGTTGCGCGGCCAGCCTGTTACCGAAAATCTCTGGATTTTATGAGCAGGCCACCCAGCAAGTCCGAGTGATCGAGCAATTGTCTTGCGATCACGTGAATAACCTCCCCCTCTATCTGCACCTCGCCCCGCACTCCCATTAATTTTGCATTCAGGAGCGCGGCCCGGTATTGCTCCGCTACCTGTTTCCAGACAACCAGGTTCGTATAGCCGCTTTCATCTTCCAGTGTCACAAATGTCACGCCGCTTGCCGTGCCCGGCCGTTGCTTGGTGATGACGAGCCCTGCTACGCCAACCTGCTGCCCGCTGACGAGTTCCGCCAGCTGTGCTGCCGGACAGTAGCGATAGCGATTCAGACGATCACGCAGCAACTGCATGGGGTGCCTCTCGAGCGTGAGCCCCATGCTTTGATAGTCGGCAACGATATTCTGGCCTTCGCCAGGTTTTTTCAGTAAGGGCTGGGCTTCGTAACGGTCAAGCGACGGAAACAAGGGGGTCGGCGGATCGACCCCTGCTACAGCCCAGCGAGCTTTGTGGCGATGGCCAGCGAGCGATTTCAGCGCACCGGCCGAGGCAAGTGCGCCGAGTTCGCGCCTGTTAAGACCAGTCCGCTCAACGAGCAGCTGCGTACTCGAAAAATGCTCTTTGCCGCGCGCACGTTCGATGGTACGGCCAGCTTCCTCCGACAAACCCTTGACCATGCGTAATCCAAGCCGCAACTCGGCCGCGCCTTCCACAGCGGTCTCCAGCGTACAGTCCCAGCTGCTCCGATTGATATCGACAGGACGTACCATAACGCCGTGACGCTTTACGTCCTGCACCAGTTGTGACGCAGAATAGAACCCCATCGGCTGGCTGTTCAGAAGTGCGGCCGTATAGGCAGCGGGTTCGTGGTACTTGAGCCAACAGGAAACGTACACGAGCAACGCAAAGCTCGCTGAATGCGATTCGGGAAACCCGTACTCGCCAAAGCCTTCGATCTGGCGAAAGATTTGCCCGGCAAACTCTTCACTGTAACCCCGCTCGCGCATACCGTTAATCAACTTGTCTTCGAACGGGCCAAGTCCGCCGCGACGCTTCCACGCCGCCATTGCCCGGCGTAATCGATCGGCTTCGCCAGCCGAGAAACCGGCGGCAACGATCGCGAGCTGCATGACCTGCTCCTGGAAAATCGGCACTCCCAGGGTGCGCTGCAACACTGACTTGACCGCTGCACTCGGGTAGTCAACGGCCTCCTCACCATTTCGTCGTCGCAGGTAAGGATGCACCATGTCGCCCTGTATTGGTCCCGGCCGAATGATCGCCACCTCGATGACGAGATCGTAGTAACAACGCGGCTTCAAACGCGGCAACATGGCCATCTGCGCGCGCGATTCGATCTGGAATACACCCATCGTGTCGCCCGCACAGATCATGTCGTACACCTGCGGGTCTTCAGCGGGTACCGTAGCCAGGCTGTACTCACGACCGTCGAAAGCACGGATCAGGTCAAAGCTGCGGCGTATTGCCGTCAGCATGCCAAGTCCAAGCACATCGACTTTCAATAGCCCGAGATCCTCGAGATCATTCTTCTCCCACTGGATCACGGTGCGATTATCCATCGCAGCGTTTTCGATGGGCACGAGTTCCGATAAAGGTCCCCTCGAAATGACAAAACCACCGACATGCTGTGACAGGTGGCGCGGGAAGCCGATCAGTTCGCGCACGAGGTACAACAGTCGCTTGATGACCGGGCTGTCCGGGCAAAGTCCCGCCTCGAGGATCCGGCTTTCGTCCACCTTGCTGCCATCCCACCATTGCATCGAACGTGACAGACGCCCTGTCTGCAGGTCAGTAAGACCCAGCGCCTTGCCAACGTCGCGCAAGGCGCTGCGTGGTCGATAGGTGATGACCGTCGCCGCGAGTGCCGCGCGTTCACGCCCGTATTTCGCGTAAATGTACTGGATTACTTCTTCCCGGCGTTCGTGTTCGAAATCGACGTCAATATCGGGCGGTTCGTTACGTTCCCTGGAGATAAAACGTTCAACCAGCATTGACATGCGGCCGGGATCGACTTCGGTAATGCCAAGACAAAAGCACACGGCGGAATTCGCTGCCGAACCCCTGCCCTGGCAAAGTATATTTTGTGCGCGCGCGTACGCGACGATGTCATACACCGTCAGGAAATACGGTTCATAACGAAGCTCTGCAATCAGCTTCAATTCATGTTCCACCAGCCGCACGACTTTTTCCGGCGTACCGTAAGGCCAGCGCTGACGCATGCCCTTCTCGGTCAGGTGGCGTAAGTAACTCGCCGGCGATTCGCCGGCGGGAACAATTTCGTCGGGGTACTGGTAATGAATCTCATCGAGTGAAAAATTTGTAGCGTTGGCAATGCACACTGACTCAGCTAGCAGTGCACTCGGGTATATGCGTTCAAGTACATGCAAAGGGCGAAGATGCCGTTCGCCGTTCGGGTGCAGAAGAAAACCCGCTTGATCGATGCTGACGCGCTCGCGGATCGCCGTCAGCATATCCTGTAGTATGCGTCGTGACCGACGATGCATGTGTACATCGCCCGTCGCCACCAGCGGCAGTTTCAGGCGCCTCCCGGTTTTTTCTAGCTGCGCCAGCTGCTCCTGCTGGCGACCATCGGCCAGCAGTTCCACGGCTATCCACAAACGGTCGCGAAAATACTCGCGAACCCAGTGATCCTCGACATCCAGTGCAAAACTTTCATCCGGCACCCAGAGCACCAGGCACTCGGGTAAACCATCCTCGAAATCCAGCTGGGTCAGTGCATAGTGCCCCTTGTCAGCGGCGCGGCGCGCGCGCGTGATCAGCGCACACAAAGCTGCATAACCCTTCTGACTCTGTGCAAGCACCACGAGTTTTCGCCCGCTGCGAAGACGCAGTTCGGAACCGACGATCAACTTTTTCAGGCCACATTCTTTGGCCGCCATGTGTGCGCGTACGATGCCCGACATGGAACATTCATCGGTGATAGCGAGCGCCTCGTAACCCAGCGTTGCTGCGGTGGTAACCAGTTCTTCCGGATGCGACGCACCGCGCAGAAACGTAAAGTTACTGACTGCGTGCAACTCCGCATACTGTGTCGGTATCGCCACCTGAGCCTTCTCAACACACTGTCAGGCGAAGAAGCCGTGCAGATACCAATTCGCTTTCACATTACGGTTTCGGAAGACCCACAAGCGCATGCCGCGAGAATTGATAGCAGTGTAGTAATCGCGGGCGATGCCATGCTCGTCCCACCAACCGGTCTCCAGGCGTTCGGGTCCTGCAAGCAGTCGCAAGCGGCCAAGATGCACGGGACAGCCTTGTTCGGCAGGCAACAAGGCGGGTTCCGGCAGCATCCACAGCGGTCGTTTGAAGCCGCGCCGGACAAACGACAGTGCATCGTTAACCTTGTTTGCCAGCAGATTACGCGACGTACAGGCGTACTGCGGACGGTGTTCTGCAACCGTGCTGATACCAAGTACCGAATGTCCGCCAATACGCGCCGTCAAGCGCTCAGCGAGCTGAGTCATCGAGTAATGCCCGACACATCGGCCCCGGCCGTTAAATGGAAGATGCCCGGAGGCTGTTTGCAGGGGTTGTGTAGCACCAGCTTCCAGGCGAATCGCTATCACCGGCTCCTTAAAGTGAAGTCCTTCGATGCGAATAGTGAGCAGATCGAGCCAGCGCTCGGCCGAACGGTCAGCTTCTACACAACCCAGAGGGCTGGTTGTCGCTGCCGCTCGCAGGTGAAAAAAACTGAACTCAAGACGCTGTGTGCCGAGTTGCCGCGACAACAGAAACGTCTCAAGCACTTGCAACAGCCCGGCACAAACCGCGAGGAGTAATTTTCGGTCGGTCTGTTCCTCCGGTAACTCGTGCTCAACACAAAACTGTTCGGTGGCTCGCCAGGATCTTTGCGGGTCCGGCATTCGGCCCAGCGCCCTGTCAAGCTGCAGCAAACGAGCCGCACCAAATCGTCGTGCAAAACCTTCGCGCGGCAGGCGCAGGCAATCACCAATGCTGGCAATACCCATACCCGTCAATGCCTCGACGATCGCCGGTGGCCAGGCGAGACAAACCAGCGGCAAGCCCCGCAGCCGGGCCGCCAGGTTTCCGGGCTCGCGAATACAGACACGCTGGCCTGCCCGCGCCAGCCAGCATGCACCGAGCGGCGTTGGCGCAATCGCGAGAGCTGCTGTAAAACCCTTTTTCTCAAGTCCCGTCGCGATTTGCCGCCGCAGGTTTTGCAAACCGTCGAACAGGCGCAAACTGCCCGCGATCTCCAGTAATAAAAGATCGTGACCCTTTATACTGATAAACGATGAAAACTGCTCCAGCCAGTTGGCCAGCGCCTCAAGCACCTGTTGTTCATTCAGCCGATCGCGTAATTCAAGTTTGAGTTCGGGCAACAACGCAAGCGCTGCGCTGGATGATTGTCCGGGCATGACACCGGCGGCAGCGGCTTTTGCGTTAACAAGCAACACACGATGCACACCTTGCCGTTCCTCAAGTACGGCCAGTGCGGCGTCGTGCGCGGCAAAAGCCTCGAGAGACAATTGTGGCAGGTGGATACAAAACCAGAGCCGCCGGGCAGCTGTTGACGCAAGCTCCGTAGCAGGCAGATCGCCTCGAGGAGCGACATCGGCAAGTGGCAGCGAAGCCTGCCCTGCTGTCTGCAAAGGTGTCGGGGCTGCCGCCCGTAACGAACGGGTGTTCCGTGCCCTTCGCATGGTTTAACCCGAAAAAATACTGTGCAGCGTTACCGGGCGCGCGCCACGACTCTTAAAAATATCGAGGTGGGTGCCCTCCGCATCTGCCCGCATTTCTATTCGCAATGCGGCCGCCGATGGTTCATGCCGTGCCGTACGTGGACGAAATGCCACCGCCCAGCTCCGGCCTTTTTCGGCCGCCAGTTGCAAGCGACGGCTGTCCTGATCGTGCAGTTTCTCCGGCCACAACAAGACCGCCGCACAGGTACCGGACGACAAGGCCTGCTCAGCTGCCCAGAGAGTTTCGGTATCGTCTTTCGGCCGCACAATCAGCACACGTGACAGGTTGATGCCCCACTCTGTGAGTGCGGGCGCATACGGCTGGAAGGGGGGTGCCACCCAGGCGATCCAGCCGGGTTCTTCCACACTGCTGCCAGAACCAGTATCCGGGTCTGCCGCGAACGGTTTCTCCGCGCTGAGGTGCGCAAGCGCTGGCATCAGTAATTGCAGTTCACCAACGCCGTGTTGCCCGGTCAGTATTTCGGTCAGTGCATGGCGCGGCCAGCCACCACCCGGAAGGTGTCGATCAAGTTCCGCATAACCACTTGCCAGGCCATTTGCATGACCCGTTACCACCTGTGTCTTGCCACGCCAGACGCGTGAATTTTCCAGCAACTGTTCCAGAGCGGAAGATGGATTCGATGTCAGCTCACGCCGCATAGCACGCCCCGGTATCGATTAATAGCTATTAATGCAGCGGCAGGCCATCACGGATAACACCCACCACGACCCCTTCGATCACCATCGATTGTTCCTTGAGATTGACCTTGATGGGTTCGAACTCGTCGTTTTCAGGCAACAACCAGACCATTGAACCCTCCTGTCGGTACCGTTTGACCGTTACCTCGTCATCCAGGCGCGCCACAATGATCTGCCGACTGCGCACTTCGGGTGTCCGATGCACAGCCACGAGGTCGCCATCAAGAATTCCCGCGTTTTTCATACTCATGCCCTGAACGCGCAACAGGTAGTGCGGTTTCGGGTTAAACAGCTGCGGATCCATCTTGTAGTGCGTCTCGATATGCTCTTCGGCAAGAATCGGACTACCGGCTGCCACCCGGCCTACCAGCGGCAAACCGATCTGCTCGCGTAAGGAATCTTTAAGCTGAATACCGCGAGAGGCTCCTGGTACCAGATCCAGTACGCCCTTCTTCTGCAAGGCCCGCAAGTGTTCCTCGGCCGCATTGGGAGACTTGAAACCAAGCTCGTTGGCGATATCCGCGCGCGTTGGCGGCATTCCTGTTTCTGCGATAAAGTCTTGAATCATCTCGAGAATTTGTGTTTGTCGGGGGGTCAGTTGGCGCATTTCAGCAGTCCTGTATGGATTCACAGTACCTGCGATTATATACAGTGTTTCATCGAGTGCAAGTCTTGTTACCTGTTTCGCTTGAGTACGCTTTGTTCGCGATGCCGCACACGGGATGTTCCTCAACCTCATGGCTCGCTTCGCTGCGCTTTACTTCGGCTGAGAAACATCCCCTGCACGGCATCGCTGACACTGAATGCAGCATCGCCGCGAAGCGTACCCAAGCGAAACAGGTAACAAGACTTGTGCTCGACTTGTCTCTCATGACCGACAAAGTGCATTTAAAAACAACATCTTCATTGCAGCGCCGAGGTATTTGGGAAATAATGCGCCTGCAGTTTTTTCCCAACAGAGGAACCTTTGACAATGAAAAATTCAGTACTGAAAACGGGCGTTTTGCTGTTCACGCTTGCACTCGCCACCGGTTGTGCTTCTACTAAACTGGAAGATGTTAAGGCAACAGCCGAACGAGCTGCTGCTGACGCCGCTGCTGCTGCCTCAAGCGCAGAAGCTGCTCGAGCAGCCGCAGACCGCGCTGCTCAGGCTGCTTCCAGCGCACAGAGCACAGCTGACCGGGCTCTTTCCGCAGCAACCGAATCACAGGCCTGCTGCGAAGCAAACCGTGAAGCAATGGATCGTATGTTCCAGAAATCGATGTCTAAATAGCGTCGGACGAAAAAGATCTAATCAAACGCCGCGCTTGTCGCGGCGTTTTTTATGCCCGTACCAACCGCAACCGGTATGCCATCAGCACGCAGCACCACTTCCTCGACCTCTGCCCAGTCCAGCTCTCCGGGACGCGTATCCGTCGCTGCAACGAACTGCTCGGTCACATAGGTCAGCGGATCTTTTGCAGGTGCCTTGATCAACACACCGACAGCCACACCGGCTGCGGCAAGTTCCTCGGACTGCAATTCATCGCTGGCTGTGACACCTTCCGCCGACACTGACGCAAGCGTCCCGTCGTTCCCGGTTTCATGCACCGGCTCATCCGCCGTAACGACCGGCCCGGACTCCAGCACCGGATGCACCTCCATCACCAGCTGATCGCCTTCCCAACCGAGTTTCACCGGCGCATTGATGATTCGAACCCGTGTATTGAGCGCGACCTGCTCGAACAAAAACTCGATGTCTTCCGGGAACATGCGCAGACAGCCGTGGGTCACCCGCATACCCACACCGGCTGGGCGGTTGGTGCCATGAATCAGGTAACCCGGCAAACCGAGGCGCATGGCGCGTGCACCCAGCGGATTGTCCGGCCCGGGTGGTACCACCCGCGGCAGGGGACGGCCGTCCGCCGCATGCTCATCGAGTACTGACTGCGGCGGATACCAGGCCGGATTGACCACTTTCTGCACCACCTTGGTCACCCCGAGCGGCGTCTCCCAGTCCTGCCGGCCGATACTGATCGGGAACGTCATGACCTTCGCGGGTTCGCCTTTTTTTGGCTCGGGATAATAGTACAGTCGGTACTCTGCAATGTTCAGCACGATGCCCTTGCGCGGACCCGCAGGTAACAGGAAGCGGCCCGGCAGGACGATCTCGGTCCCCTCGCCCGGCACCCAGACATCAACCCGTGGATTGGCGCGCACGATTTCATCGTAGCCAAAGCCGTAGCGATGCGCGATATCGATCAGCGTATCGTCAAAATTGGCTGTAACCGTACTGACTGCGCCCACCACGTCAAAGCCTTCCGGTGGCACGTCGAACGTCGCCGACGTCGCAATGCTGCCCGTGGCAAGCAGCGACAACATCACGCACACCTGTCTCATTAGCTTACAAGCCTTTTTCATCTGCTTCGATAACCTCGGTTTCACTGGCAGCGGCCGCCAGCCACTTCATCAGTGCTGCACTCTCCAACAGCCGCCTGGCATAAGCCCGTGCCGCTTCGGGCACCTCGATGCCATACGTTCGCAAGCGCAGAACTATGGGAGCATACATTGCATCCGCAATACTGAAATTGCCGAACAACCAACCGCCTTCATACCGCCGCCCGCAATCCGACCAGATTGCGAAAATGCGATCGATATCGGCTTTGAGGCCGTCGGTCATTGTAACTTTTCGCCCGCTGGCGCGGCAGTTCATCGGCATTTGCGACCGCAGGACAGCAAAACCGGAATGCATCTCAGCGCTGATACTTCGAGCGTGCGCGCGCGCCGTCGGATCCAGGGGCCAGAGATTTTTTTGCGGGAAGCGCTCGGCCAGCGTTTCACTGATAGCGAGTGTGTCCCAGACCGTCGCCTTATCCAGGATCAGAACCGGCACCCGGCCCGCGCTGGAAAATCTGGCAATCGCTGCTGCTGTGCCGGGCAGGTCGAGCAGGATCTTGTGTTCTTCGAAATCGATCCCGGCTTCACGCATGAGCAACCACGCCCTGAGCGACCAGGACGAGTAATTTTTGTTACCTATGACGAGTTTGGTGACCATCACTGAAGCGCCTGGTTGATACTGGTAATACGTTGCCTGGCGCAATCTAAAAGCGCATCAGCACCGAGCCCCAGGTGAAACCACCACCAAAAGCTTCCATCAGCACGAGTTGACCGCGCTGGATGCGTCCATCCCGCACACCGACATCGAGCGCCAATGGTACCGACGCGGCGGAAGTATTGCCGTGATCCTGTACCGTAACAATGACTTTTTCCATGGGCAGGTCCAGGCGTTTGGCGGTCGCCTGTATGATGCGCAAATTTGCCTGGTGCGGCACGAGCCAGTCGAGTTCGCTTTTATCGATGCCGGCGGCGTCCAGCGTCTTGCTGGCAACATCGCCAAGCGTATGTACCGCCACCTTGAACACATCTTTGCCGGACATCCGGATCGCGGCCTCGTCGGTACCCGCTTTGGCAAGATCCTTTGATGCGCCAAACGGGTAATAAAGAAGTTCCTTGTACTGGCCATCGGCGCCCAGGTGGCAGGCCATGATGCCCGGTTCATCGGACGGCTCGAGGATAACCGCGCCCGCGCCATCGCCGAACAGAACGCAGGTGTTGCGATCGTCCCAGTCGATTAACTTGGTAATGCATTCTGCCCCGATCACCAGCACACGCTTCGCTGCATCGGCCTTGATAAACTTGTCGGCCGTCGTCAGCGCATAGATAAAACCAGTGCACGCGGCTTCGAGAGAAAATGCAGGGCACGAGGGAATTCCGAGACGATGCTGCACGAGTGTGCCAACGTTCGGAAAAATAAGATCCGGGGACGTCGTGCCCACAATAACCATGTCAATATCGGCCGGACCCACTCCGGCACTTTCCATGGCCAGCTTCGCTGCTTCAACACACATATCGGAGGTTGTCTGGTCCGGTGCAACACAATGTCGTCGTTCCACACCCGTGCGCGTGCGAATCCACTCATCGGTGGTATCGACCATTTTCTCGAGATCGAAGTTGGTCAGAATTTTCTCGGGCAGGTATCTGCCTGTCCCGGCAATGCGCGAGTACGTCATGCTGCTTCCTTTTGCAACAGGTTGCCGATCTGTTGCGGTACCTGGTTACGAACCTCGACAATCGCGGTATCGATAGCATGTTGGAACGCATATGCATCGGCACCGCCATGGCTCTTGATGACAATACCATTCAAGCCGACCAGGGTGGCACCATTATATTTGCGCGAATCGGTCTGGGCGGCCAGTTGCGACAATACCGGCCGCGCAAGAATCGCCTGTAATTTGGCAAACAGGTTTCGTGTGAAAGCACGCTTCATGTGGTGCTTGATCAGGCCCACAGTACCTTCCATCGCCTTCACCGCCACGTTGCCGGAGAAGCCATCGGTCACCACCACATCGGCCTTGCCGCTGAACACTTCATTGGCTTCGATGAAGCCTATGTAGTTCAGGGTACTGGCGCCAATCAATGCGGCGGCGTCCTTGACCGTGTCGTTGCCTTTGGTATCTTCGGCGCCGATGTTCAACAATGCGATACGTGGTGCTTTAATGCGCATGAACTCGGCGGTCACGATGGAACCCATCACCGCAAACTGAAACAACTGTTCAGCCGAACACTGCGTGTTGGCGCCAAGATCCAGCATATGGATCGAGCCGTCGATAGAAGGCAGCTCGCCAATGATTGCCGGCCGGTCGATGCCTGGCAGCATTTTCAATACAAACTTTGCAGTTGCCATCAATGCACCGGTATTTCCCGCGCTGACACAGGCTTCCGCGGCGCCGTCTTTCACGAGGTCAATGGCAACCCGCATTGATGAGTTCTTTTTCTTGCGCACCGCATCGCCCGGCGCGTCTGACATCACCACGACTTCGCTTGCGTGCACAATGCTGAGGCGCGCCTCGTCACCAACAATGCGCTTTACGAGTTCGTTCAACTCGACTTCGTCGCCGACAAGGATCAGTTCCAGGTTCGTGTACTTTTGCAAGGACGCAAACGCTGCCCGCACGACAACCTCGGCGCCGAGGTCGCCGCTCATCGCATCCAGAGAAATGATTGACCTGGCTCCCATTACAGATGCCCGGTTCTGTCAGTTGGTCCGGGCGATCCCAGCCTTGTGACCGGGATATTCAAGCCGGCTAGTCTTCGTCTTCGTCAATTTCAGGTTGCGCAATAACCTGTACGCCGCGATAGAAACCGTCTGGCGACACGCGATGACGCAGGTGGGTCTCACCCGAGGTCGGGTCCACCGACAACGCCGGGTTTTTCAGTTTGTCATGCGAACGTCGCATGCCGCGTGTTGCAGGGGTCCTGCGACTTTTTTGCACTGCCATGATTTACTCCAGTCATGGTGACGCAGCCAATGGCTGCAATCACCGCTACTAATTCTGTTTGTCTCGGTCCATCGCCGTCCGCAACGATGCGAACGGTGTCATTGTATGCGGTGCCCGCGCCGCTTGCTCAAACTCGATGCAGCGCGACATCTCCACATGTTTTGGTGCCATCGGTAAAGCCATTACCAGCGCTTCATCGATGATATCAATTGGCCGCACCGTGTCATCAGGCAATTCCCATAGTTCGTAATCTGCGGGCGCCCGTGGAATCTCTGTTTCTACGTCCTCAATGTCAGCCGCGCTCGCTCTTACCAGCGCAAGGCTAAGCGTCGTCTGCAGTGGCCATTCGAAGGCTTTCATGCACCGCTGGCACACGGCCGGTAGTGCCAGTTTCAGTTCACCTCTCAGCACCGGCGCCGTCGATTGTTCACCCAGGTAGGCAAAATCGAGCCGGCCACATACCCTGTTCGCGCGCCAGTTGTCCGGCATTTCTTCGCCGCCGAGCACCGACAGGTCCTTGCCGACACTTTCGCACAAGCGCTTGAAATTGTCTATTTGCTCATAAATTTCAATAGCTTGCTTATTGTCTGCCAATCCCTGGAAAGACTGGCTGTCGCGTAGCAGATCGCTCATGGCGGGCGCATCATAAGTACCCGGGGAGCGGCTGTCAAAGCATGTCGTGGTCGGGAGGGATAAAAACCTCGGCGACCAGAAGCAAACTCGGTACACTCCGCCATTTGTAGACGCAAGCCGCTGATTCTTTTATGCAAAACCCGTCCGCTCAAGCCATAATTCTCGCCTCCTCGTCCCGCTACCGGCGCGGCCTGCTGGATCGTTTTCTCGATGAATTCGAAACGATTTCGCCGGATATTGACGAAAGCAACGATGACGGGCTGGCGCCAGCGGCACTCGCAACCCATCTCGCCAGGGCGAAGGCCGAGGCAGTTTCGGCGCACGCGCCGCGCGCGCTGATTATCGGCGCTGACCAACTCGCGGTGCTGGACGAGCACGTCCTCGGCAAACCCGGCAACCATCAGAAGGCTGTTGAACAGCTCATGGCGGCTTCGGGGAAAACCGTTCGCTTCCTCACAGCGGTCTGCATTCTTGATCCCACCTCACGTGCGCGCTACGAACACACGGACATCACCACAGTTCATTTTCGCCAGTTTGATCGGCGCCTGGCCGAGGCGTACGCGCGTCACGACGAACCCTATGACTGTGCCGGCAGCTTCAAGCTGGAAGGTGCGGGGTTCGTATTGTTCGAATCGGTCACGGCCGATGACCCGACCGCCCTGATCGGTTTGCCCATGATCTGGGTTGCGGACCGACTCCTGCAGCTCGGCTATTTATTGCCGTAACGCTTGCCATAGAATGAGCGCTGCCTTTTCCTGGGCGAGTGAGGCAGGCTGCTGCCAAGAAAGCGCTCCAGGTCAGCGGCGAGCGGCGCGGTGAAATGCAGCTCGTTGCCGCTGTCATCCGGAAACGCGATCGATTGCGCATGCAGAAACAGGCGCGGCAACCCGGCCTTTTTAAGTTTGCGATTGCTTTCCTCATCGCCGTAACGCTCATCGCCCGCCAGTGGAAACCCGGCGTGCATCGCGTGTACACGAATCTGGTGTGTACGTCCCGTGAGCGGAGCACATTGCAACAGGCTGTAGTCGCCGTAGCGGCGCGAGAGACTGATACGCGTTTTTGCCGACTTGCCTTCATCACTGACGATCACGTGCCGTTCACCACCACGCCGATTTGTCACCAGTAGAGGCACGTCGATAATCTGATTTCCAATCTGCCAGTCACCGACTGCCAGTGCGAGGTAGTTTTTCTCGACTACACCGTCCCGGAATTTCTGGTGCAATTCTCGCAGCGCGCTGCGTCGCTTGGCGAGCACCAGGCATCCCGAGGTTTCCCGGTCAAGCCTGTGCACCAGTGACAGGTCTTTTAAATCAGGCCGCGCGTTGCGCAATAGCTCGATGACGCCGAAGCTGATGCCACTGCCGCCGTGTACGGCGATGCCGGTCGGCTTGTCGATGACAAGCAGGCGTTTGTCTTCAAATAACACTTTCTCAAGAATCTCGGCGCTGGCCCGCGCCGGTGGTGGCGCTCCGCCCGTGTGGACCGTGACCGGCGGAATACGAACTTCATCCCCTTCGATGAGCTTGTGTTCAGCCCGCACCCGGCCGCCGTTGACCCGGACCTCACCACGCCTGAGCAGGCGATATAGTCGTCCTTTGGGCACTCCCGGCAGCTCGCGCCGTAAAAAGTTGTCGATGCGCTGCCCGGCCGACTCTCCGTCGATCCGGACTTTTCTGACGGGCAGGCGCTCGGTGGCAACCTCAACTGGCGACTTTTCTTGCATGTTCAATAACTTGATGAGTATAGGGCTTGTGGTATATTACCGGCTTGCGCAGGCTG
>DDIS01000025.1:17756-18234 GCA_002338615.1 Proteobacteria bacterium UBA1844
CAGGCTGGCGTGAGATTTTGCCGGTATTGGCGAGCCACTCAGATAGCCGAGCAAACGCGATTTAAGGGAATGTACTTCAGATTTATCGATTCACGCGGCACCGCTTCTGGGTCCGCCGTCTGACTCCTTAAGGTTTTTTTTGGTCCCGCTTTGCGCGCGGCCTTATGTTATTGGTAGCGAACGCGGTATTCGCTGGACGAATGTCTGGCAAGTCCGCCGGGGAATCAAGCTGATTAATCCATGCTGATTATTCTAAGCATTGTGTGTCTTCTGGCTCACGCTTTTAAAACTCAAAGCAGATTTAGCCTCAGCGTGTTTACACGCCACGTATTCCTGTACGTGGCGCCCGGCAGCCTTGCATCGTCCTCCCACCCGGATTCCGGTCTCGTCTCGCTGCCCTCCAATCAATTAAAAGTAGGGCAATATGAAAAGAATGCTTATCAATGCAACTCAGGCAGAAGAGTTGCGCATGGCGATG
>DDIS01000025.1:18337-18472 GCA_002338615.1 Proteobacteria bacterium UBA1844
AGTTGCGCATGGCGATGGTCGATGGCCAGCGCCTTTACGATCTCAATATTGAAGGACCCGCCAGCGAACGCAAGAAAGCCAATATATACAAAGGCAAAATAACGCGCCTCGAGCCCAGCCTCGAAGCCGCGTTCG
>DDIS01000025.1:18620-43501 GCA_002338615.1 Proteobacteria bacterium UBA1844
TTCCTGCCATTTAAGGAAATTTCCCCGGAATACTTCGTCAAACAGGTCGAATCGGGCAAACCGAACATTAAAGACGTCCTGAAAGAAGGCCAGGACATCGTCATCCAGATCGACAAGGAAGAGCGCGGCAACAAAGGCGCCGCGCTGACGACCTATGTGAGCCTCGCAGGTCGTTTTATCGTTCTGAAACCGAACAAGGCACACTCGGGCGGCGTCTCGCGGCGCATCATGGGTGAAGACCGTGACCTCGCCCGCCAGTCACTGAACGATGTCGACATACCCGACAACATGAGTGTCATCCTGCGTACTGCCGGTATCGAGCGCAGTGCCGAAGAACTGGCCTGGGACCTCGAGAACCTGCTTAAAGTATGGCAGGCAATACTCGACTCCGTATTGCGACGGCCCTCGCCCTTTCTTATCTATCGTGAAAGCAATGCGGTTATCCGTGCATTGCGTGACTACCTTAGCAATGAGATCGGCGAGATCCTTATCGACGATGAACCTACCTTCAAGGAGGCGCTTGAATTTGTCGAACAGGTCATGCCGCACAATGCCCGCAAGCTGAAATTTTACAGTGATCCGGTGCCCCTCTTCACACGCTTTCAGATCGAGTCACAAATTGAAACGGCGTTCGCGCACCAGGTGAATCTGCCATCGGGCGGCAGTATTGTCATTGACCACACCGAAGCGCTGGTTGCCATCGATGTCAACTCAGCGCGTGCGACCAAAGGTGGCGACATCGAGACGACTGCGCTTAACACCAATCTCGAGGCTGCTGAGGAAGTCGCCCGGCAATTGCGTGTTCGTGACCTTGGCGGCCTAGTGGTCATTGATTTCATCGACATGAGCCCGCAAAAAAACCAGCGTGAAGTTGAAAATCGATTGCGCGAATCGGTACGTCAGGACCGGGCACGGGTACAGATCGGCAAGATTACACGCTTCGGGCTGCTCGAGATGTCACGGCAACGATTACGGCCGTCGATCGGTGAATCCGCGTATCACACCTGTCCGCGTTGCACCGGATTCGGTACGATTCGATCGATCGAGTCTTTAGCGCTCGCAATCCTCCGGATCATCGGCGAGGAAGCGCGCAAGGAACGTACCGCCAAGGTGATTGCGCAGTTGCCGGTCGAGGTTGCAACCTACCTGCTCAATGAAAAGCGTGATTGGGTGAAAGGCCTTGAAACCAGCAACGATACCCAGGTTGTCCTGGTCGCGAATGCCCGCCTGGAAACGCCACATTACGATATTCGCCGCGTTCGCGACGATCAGACGGAGCTGCCCGAAAACGCAGGTGCAAGCTACGCGTTAGCGCAGTCGGACCCGATTGACGATTTAACGGATTCCATTGAAGAAAAGAAAGTTGCGGAACAGGCCGCGATCGGCGTTATAAACCCGACCACGCCGGCTCCCGCGCCCACACCCGCGCGTAAGGAAACCGGCGGCTTTTTCGCCTGGCTGAAGGCCTTTTTTACGTCGGATCCAGAGACAAAGAAGCCCGCCAAGAGCAGCTCGCGCTCGAAGCACTCGACATCGAACACGAGTCGTGGCCGCGGTTCACAGCGGCAGAGAAAGCCGCGCAGTGAGCAAGGCAAAAGCTCGGGCAACACGCGCCAGCGACCCAGCAAGTCGACCAGCAAGAAAGCTGCAAGCTCGGGTCAGGGCGCCAAGAAGAAGCGCGCCAAACAACAGGCACGGGATCCGCAAGCAGACAGCATCAAGAACGATGCGCCTCGAGCAGAGACCGCCGCAAGCGATACAAATGGTGAGGAGCAAAAGCGCAGCTCGCGCAATCGACGCAGCCGCGGCGGACGCCGTCGCCGTCGCAGTGCGGATCGACCGGACGATGATCGACAACAGGCTCAAAGCGGCGACAACGCGGAGAAGTCGGCCGCACAGGCCTCTCCTGCGACGGCTGAGTCGAAACCAGTTGACTCGAAGCCGGCCGCGTCGAAGCCGGATGCCCCGATCCCGTCGACTGTGGAGCCCGCAGCCGTGAAAGCGTCCGCGCCGGAACCTGCCGCGCAACGTGCCCCTGCGCCAAAGCCTTCCTCGACGGCTACGGCAGCAACGGGAACCTCTTCTTCTGCGGCCGCAAAACCGATGGATGACAAGGTAGCGTCCGGGACCGTGAATCCGACGCCAGGGTCTGGCGCTGAAAAAGCCAGCAAGTCGAACGGCGATAAGGCTACGCACAGCGAAACCACAGGCACGCCGAAATCGTCTGAGCAGGCTGCAACCCGCCTGCTGCCGTGGGAACCGGCGGCACCGGTCACAACGACGACCGACAAGCCCGCGCCCAAGGCGCACGAAAACACGTCTGACGCCACGGGCTAGCCCGTGGCGTGTCAGCCTGTCATTTCTGTACCGTAAATTCGGCCGTGCCAAGTTGCTCGACGACGGTACGTGTGTGGACGCCGGCGCGCAACGCTTCCGCTTCTGTCGCGGCCCCTGCAAGAATGATCCAGCCGGCTTCGAGCACAAGGTCCTTGTTTCCAGCAAGCCGCGCGGCGTTCACAAGGGACCGGACCGGATGCCCCGATATAGCCGTTGACGACCCGATCTTGACGGGATGGCCAGCGAATTCCAGCACGACCTCAAGATTCGACAAGTCGATATCGGGAGGCCGCCATGCGCCAAGCACGAAGCCCGCCGCCGAGCAGTTGTCGGCAATAACATCGGCCAGGTTGAAGCGGAAGTCCCGGTAGCGCGAGTCGATAAGTTCCATCGCCGGCGCGACCGCCTCGATTGCCGCCAGTGCCTCGGCCATGCTCACTTCACCCACCAGGGGACGCTTTAGCAAGAAAGCGATCTCGGGTTCCACACGTGGGCGCACATAAGAATCCAGGCGGATGACACCGCCATCCTCGATCATCATCCGGTCCGTCAGTCGCCCCCAAACTATGTCATCGATGCCCATCTCGATCATTTTCCGACGGCTGGTAAAACCGAGCTTCACCCCCACCAGCTGCTCGCCGCGAGCCAGGCGCCGATCGATGGACAGGCGCTGTATCGCATAGGCATCGGCAACTGACAATTGGGCGGTCGCGCTGAGTTGCGCAACAGCGGTCGACGAGCCCGCTGCGTCGTCGAGTAATTCTGCCAAGGCGGCCAGTTGTGGCATGCTATCGATCCTGTAAGAGTGCTGTGCATTGCGAACAAGCTGAACAAATATTATATGAATAACTTCGCACCGATATTCAGGCAATCCGACAAAAATCCATGCGCATGACAGATCTCTTCCTGCAACCGGTGGAACAACGCTGCGGCGCGCATGCCATGCAGCAGGACCGATTCCGCGAACGTGTGGCAGTAACCTGAGGATTTATCTATGACAACGTCCGGCGGACTGCAATGGTCGTCCCGATTTACCTTCCTGATGGCTGCCGTCGGCTGTGCCGTCGGACTTGGAAATATCTGGCGATTCCCCTACTCGGCAGGTGTCAATGGTGGTGGCGCATTCGTCCTCGTCTACCTCGCCGCGGTCGTCATTCTTGCGGTGCCGGTGCTGATTGCCGAATTGATGATAGGGCGACGCGGCGCCGCGGGACCGCCTGCAGCTATTGCGGCAGTCGCAAGGGAGTCCGGCCACACAGAAAGCTGGCGCTGGATGGGCATTATCCTGGGTGGCCTGGGTGCAATTCTCGCACTCTCCTTTTATGCCGTGGTCGGTGGCTGGACGATCGCGTACGCGTTCAAGATGCTCAGTGGCCAAATGCAGGACATCAGTGCCACCGATGCCGGCCGTATTTTCGACGAGATGAATGCCAGCCCGGGTGTTCTGGTAGCGTGGTTTACGCTATTCATCGGCGCCACCATTGCGATTTCCGCCCGGGGCCTGCAAGCCGGCGTCGAACAAGCGGTGAAATTCATGATGCCAGCCTTGTTTATCATGTTGCTGCTCATGGTGATTTACGCGGCGGTGGTTGGCGATTTCAGCGCCGCGCTGCAATTCCTGTTCACCCCGGATTTCGAAAAACTTGATACCCGGGTTGTGCTCGGTGCCTTTGGCCAGGCGTTCTTTTCAATCAGTGTCGGGATTACGAACCTCATGGCGTATGGCGCCTATATCCAGAAAAGCACGAGCATTCCGCAGTCCGCTGCCATCATAGCCGGTGCGGACACGCTGGTTTCACTGCTCGCCGGACTCGCAATTTTCCCGATAATTTTCATGTACGGTCTGGAGCCTGGCGCCGGTCCCGGCCTGGTTTTCACAACCCTGCCTGTTGCATTCGGCGAGTTTCCCGGCGGCACGATATTTGGCGGCGTGTTCTTCGTATTGCTGTTCTTTGCCGCCCTGACTTCGTCGATTGCAATGCTGGAGCCACCGGTTGCCTGGTTAACCGATGCAACCCGCCTGTCGAGGCGCAGCGCTTCGCTACTCGCCGGCGCTGTTGCGTATACGCTCGGCCTGCTGGCCGCCTTGTCCTTCAATGTGCTCGGTGATATTCATCCACTCGGCGCCATCAGGATGTTCAGGGACAAGACTTTTTTCGATCTTTTCGATTACCTGGTCACCAATATCCTGATGCCAAGCGGAGGCATCCTGATCGCGATTTTCGCCGGCTGGATTGTGAAACGGCAATTCAGTGCCGCGGAATTGTTCGACGGCCGCGCTGGTGCGCCCTACCGACTCTGGTTGTTTCTCGTCCGATTCGTTGCTCCGGCGCTGCTCGCTTACGTCCTGTTTGATATGACGCTTGGCTAGGAGACTGTCGGACTCAGGCGGAATCCACTGCGGCGATCCCCTAGGTCCGACAGGCTCCTAGATGGAGTACCGTGATCGCAAGCTCGCAAGCATCGCGCGCGATGCCTCTTCAACCATGTCGAGTACGCGCTCGAAACCGGACGCGCCGCCGTAGTACGGATCCGGCACCTCATCATCCTCTCCTTTGCTAAAGGACAGGAAAAGATGAATTTTTTCGTGATTCGAATCCCCCGCAAGTTCCGACAGGATGTGCTGATTGTCGCGATCCATGGCGATGACGTAGTCGAATGAATCGAAATCGCTGACCTCAACCCGGCGCGCACGAATATCGTCGAGTACATAGCCACGCCGCTCGGCTGCCGCCCGCGACCTTCTGTCCGGCGGATCTCCGACGTGATAGGCATGGGTGCCCGCGGAATCGACTCTAATTCGATCGACAAGGCCGGCCTCGGCAACGAAGTGCCTGAACACGGCTTCCGCTGTCGGCGACCGGCAAATATTGCCCATGCAAACAAATAGCACGGAGACTTGTTGGTTTGGATTGTTCATAAGTTGAATTAGATCGTCCCGGGCTCGCACCGGCAACCACATGGTGCCGGGCAAACTCGCCTGGCGCCGTCAGGGGCCGCATAGTACACCAGCATCAGTAGCCGATCATCGCTTTCGCTTCTTCGTTTTCATTTTCACATTATATTTCAAATAGCTATTGATTATTTTTAATGTCAAATCAATAATTAACTTTGGTCTGGCTCAACGCCACGATACCTGGCTTCGTCGAATTTGGCGTCCGCTTGACTGGTTTTCGAAGCTGCCAAATTTACATCCCCATGCCGCTCCGGGGGTTACGCAACACGATTAGGGCTAGAATCCCACGCATGACGTTTGATTCGATTGGGCACTACTCTTTCATTGTCGCCCTCCTTCTGACCGCTTTTCCCACAAGCGGCTTTGCCCACGGAGGCGTCGTAACAGAAGACGACCGGTGCGTTATCAATATTGGTTACCTCACGGCGCATTTCAAGATTTATGTCCCGGCGAAAACGCAGCACAAGGACTATTGCGAGGACATCCCCGTGAGCGGAGAAAGCATTTTCGTTATGGAATACCAGCACGATGGACTGAGCAATGCAGCAATCGACTTTCGCATTATCCGGAATGTCACCGGCAAGGGACAATATGCCCGACTCCAGGATGTCGAAGCGATCGGTGATCTCGATAGCGTCACCATTCGCCACGAGCCACCGACTGTCGTACCGGATGTCTACACCTTGTTGCAGGATTTTACGGATGACGGCGAGTACATCGGTATTGTTACCGCCAGCACTGCGGATGAGGCAAAAACATATACCGCAGTGTTTCCATTCACAGTCGGGAATACGGGCATCGGCGTCTGGCCGTGGTTCGTCGCCGGCGTGATCTTCCTGCAGCTGAATTTCTGGTACTGGAATCGGCGCCGCCGGCAATCGACCGCGGCTGCGCTTGTGTTAGCGACCTGCTGCCTGGTGTCCGCTCACGCGCACGCCGACGAACAAACCTGGACCAGCGACAACGGCCATTTCTCGGTGAAGTTTGAGAGCGAACTCGACCCCGTCGTGATCAACCGTATGCATGCGTGGACACTAAGCATCGATGACCGCAAGGGCAATCCGGTTCAGGGCGCGACTGTGACCATGCAAGGCGGCATGCCGCTGCACAACCACGGCCTGCCAACCGAACCAGTTGTATTCGCATTGCAGGAGGCAGGCCAGTATCGCGTCGAAGGCATACGTTTCCATATGCAGGGTTACTGGGAAATACGACTGAGCATTGATGATAAAAATCACCGCGATAATGTAACGATCGCACTTGAGCTGTAGGCAGGCACCGCATGGGACGACCAGGCTACATATCCCGTTTGCTCTTCCTCGCAGCCTTATCGGTTGCAATTGGCTGGTATGCCTGGCAACGCTACGCCGATCCTGCTCCCTGGTCATCGCAGGAACTGGAGCAAATCACCGCGCTCTGGATTCAAAATCTACCGAAGCTCTCGCCAAACCCAGCCAATGCCGTCGCCGACGATCCGCGCGCTGCTGAACTTGGACACCGTCTGTTTTTCGATCCACGTTTAAGTAGCACCGGTCAGGTTTCCTGCGCCACCTGCCACCAGCCGATACGCAACTTCACGGACGGCTTGCCGAAAGCCGTGGCTATCGGTGTGACGGAACGTAATACGCCAAGTATCGTAGGGACGGCCTACAGTCCATGGTTTTTCTGGGACGGTCGCACGGACAGCCTGTGGGCACAGGCCCTCGCGCCGCTCGAGCACCCGAACGAGCACGGCAGCAGCCGGCAACATATCGCCGCGCTGCTGGCCTGGGATACGGACTATCGCCAACGATACGAAGAGCTGTTCGGCGTCGCGCCACAAACCGATAGTCAGTCGATGATTGACCGTACATTCGCCAACGTCGGCAAGTCGATCGCGGCATACGAGCGGCTGCTGCTGCCTGGAGAATCACGATTCGACCGCTACGTCGCACACCTTGTCGCAGGCGGCGACTACCTCAAACAGGATATTCTAGGCATCGATGAGATCCGCGGCCTGCGCCTGTTTGTCGGGGACGCTCATTGTACGGACTGCCACAATGGTCCTTTGTTCACAAATTTTGAATTTCACAATACGGGCTTGCTGCCGCCGTCCGGCGAACTGCCGGAGCGCGGCCGAATTGACGGTGTGCGGGAGGTACTTCGGGACCCGTTCAACTGCCTCGGCGACCTCAGCGATGATCCGCAACACACCTGTATGGAATTGCGCCACACACGTACCGGGCCCGAATTGATCGGCGCAACGAGGACACCGTCTTTGCGCAATCTTGAGAATACGATGCCATTTCAAAGCAAGGGTCAATTCGAAACCCTGAGCGAAGTACTCGAACATTATAATCGCGCCCCCCTCGCGATTATCGGGCACAACGAAGCCAAACCGCTCAGGCTTGCCGATTGGCAATTGCAGGAACTGGAATCGTTTCTTGGCACACTGGCAGCGCCAATTGCTGTTGATGAAAAGTGGCTCGAGCCTGCTCCGGCCAGCAAGCCCCTCGAGTAACAAACAAGCCCGCGGCACACGGCGAAACCAGAATGTTCGAACGCCAGTCGAGCGCTGCGGTCAGGTAGCGGAACTCTGGAAGCAAGCGGACGCCAGCTCTTTTTCGGCCTGCCGCAGGTCCTGCTCGGTATCAACACCTTTGCCGGGCCTCACCGCGGGCCGCGCAACCCTGATCGTCATGCCCAGCGACAGCGCCCGCAGCTGCTCGAGTTGTTCGGCAAGTTCGAGAGGAGAAGCATCGCTAGCAACCAGTTGCCTGAGAATGCCGCAACGATACGCGTAGATGCCGTGATGATGCAGCGCTGCGTCACTCGCCTTGCGTGCAGGCGTCTCGTTGCGCGGATACGGAATTGCCGCCCGGCTGAAATAGATTGCGTTACCTTTGCGATTGCAGATGACTTTGACAACATTGGGATCCGAAAAGTCTTCTGCAGAGGCAAGCGGCGAGGCAAGCGTCGCTATATCAACCGCTACGTCATCGAGCAGGGTTGCGCACTGATCGATTAGCGCCGGCGGCATCGTTGGTTCGTCACCTTGCAGGTTCACTACCACGGCCTGATCGCCCCAATTGAACAGCTCGGCGACCTCGGCGATGCGTTCAGTACCCGATCGGTGCCGGTCACTGGTCATGCATACGTTGGCGCCAAACGCCTTGGCCGCGCTCGCAATGCGTTCGTCGTCGGTTGCAATGACAACTTCATGCGCACGGCTCTCGCGAGCGCGCAGCCAGGCGTGTTGCAACATCGGTTTGCCACAAATCTCGCGCAGTGGCTTACCGGGCAGACGCGTGGACGCAAAGCGCGCCGGAATTACGACGACAAAATCGTTCACTTGACGGTTCGCTTAAGTCCCAGTTTCGATTCAATACTATCCAGCCACGTCTCGGCCAGTGCGCCATCCATCTCAAGCTCAACGGGCACATACCAGTATCGGTTCGATAGCTTGCTACCCAGTTTTACGGCATCTTTCTCGGTCATCAGGATAGCGTAGTCATCATCAAATACCAGCTGCCCGGCATCGAGCGTCGCGTGGTCCTCGAGGCCATGTTCGATGCACTGTATCCCACAGCTGCGTAACAATGCGAAAAAGCGTGCCGGATTTCCGATCGCGGCAACGGCGTGCACGGTCTGGCCCGCAAAATCGCAGAGGCTTCTCGATTGTGAGCCATTCAGGCGATGACAGGTCTGCGCTCTGAGCTCGAAGACTATTGGTGCCGGAACCGTGTCCGGCATTGCGATTTGTTGCGGCGCGCCGTTCACCAGCAGCCGGTCGTACGATGCCAGCAATCGCAGGGAATCACGCAACGGCCCGGCGGGCAGCAGCAGGCGATTGCCAAAGCCGCGCGCACCATCGACAACACATATCTCGTAGTCGCGACCCAGCCTGAGATGCTGCAACCCGTCGTCCGCGAGGACCAGGTCACATCCCGTGGCAACCAGCACCTCGGCCGCCCTGACGCGATTCGCATCGACAATCACCGGGCACTTGCCCCGTTTAGCGAGCAGCACCGGCTCATCGCCGACCTCGACTGGATCGCTGCTCGCATCGACAACGCGTGGCTGACCGGATCGGTTTCCGCCGTAGCCCCTGCTGACGATGCCCGGCCTGAAGCCACGCTCCTTGAGCCGCTGCGCCAACCAGATACAAACCGGCGTTTTGCCAGTGCCGCCTGCTGTAAGATTCCCGACGACAATAACAGGCACCGCAATGCGCGCTTGCCGGAAAAAGCCAATGTGATACAGCAAGCGCCGCAGGTGAACGACTACCCAATAAAGCCCGCTGATCGGCAACAACAGCCAGTAGCCACCTGCGTCCTCATACCAGGCACGATGCAGCCAGTGATATAGGCGGGTTCGCATCACTCCTCGTTGAACTGCATCCGGTACAGCGCCGCATAGTGGCTGTCAGCGGCCAGCAGTTCGCTGTGTGTTCCCGACTCGACAATACGGCCGGCATCAAGCACCAGAATCTGATCTGCCCGTTCGACCGTCGAGAGCCGGTGGGCAATGACCAGCGTTGTGCGATTCTTCATGAGCTGATTCAGCGCATCCTGGATACGTCTTTCCGACTGGCTGTCCAGCGACGACGTCGCTTCATCGAGAATCAAAACCGGCGCATCCTTTAGCAACGCACGTCCGATCGCAATGCGTTGTCGCTGACCGCCGGACAGCAACACACCACGATCGCCAACCATCGTATCAAGGCCTTCGGGCATCTTCCTGACAAAATCGAGCACGTGCGCTGCCTCCGCCGCCGCGCGTATATCGTCCAGGGAGCACTCGTCGAGTTGCCCGTAGGCAAGATTGTTCGCGATCGTATCGTTGAACAAAACGACGTCCTGGCTGACAAGGCTGATATTCTCGCGCAGGCTGGCCAGCGTGTAGTCCCGTATCGAGACACCGTCCAGCAGAATATCGCCGCTATCAACGTCGTAGAAGCGCGGCAAGAGACTGGCCAGCGTGGTCTTGCCGCTACCCGAGTGCCCGACGACCGCCAGCGTTTGCCCGGCCGCGACACTCAGGCTGATATTGTTGAGCACCGCCTCGCTCTTGTCATTGTAGGAAAACACAACGTCGCGAAATTCAACATCGCCCCGGAGACGACCCGCGTCGATAGTGCCCCGATCGTCTTCGTCGTTTTCATCCATGATCTTGAACAGACTTTCGGCACCGGCGACGCCGCGCTGCAGGGTGGCGTTGATATTCGTAATGCGCCGCATCGGTTGCAACATCAGCATCATGGCACTGAAAAAGGAAATGAACTGACCAGGCGTCAGGTTTCCCTGGTGCGACTCGCGACTTGCCGCGTAGACGACAGCCGCCACGCCAATGCCGAATATAATCTGCGTTACGGCCACACCGAGGGAGCGCACGAGTATCAACTTCATATTTTGTCGACGGTTGCGTTCATCGACCCCATCAAGGCGCTTTTTCTCGTACTCGTAGCCACTGAATGATTTAACGACTGAATTGCCGCGAACAATTTCCTCGGTTACCTGGGTCACCTCGCCGATCGAATCCTGGATGCGGTTGGAGTAGCGGCGAAAAGCGGTTGCCAGCAAACGCACCAGCGCGGCAACCACTGGAAAAAGGAGGGCAATAAACACGGTCAGCGTGGTGCTTTGGTAGAGCATGACCGCTATTGCAGCAAATAAGGTCAACACATCACGAATTGCGATAGTCACCACGCTGGTAACCGATTCAGCGACCATTTCTACGTTGTAGGTCATGCGCGACAGCAACGGCCCTACAGTCTGTTTGTCGAAGAACGCGGTTGGCAGGGTGAGGAATTTACGAAACACTCCGCGGCGCAGCGAACTGATGACACTGCGGCCAATCCAGCCGAGCGAATATTCGGTCGCGAAACCGGCGATCCCGCGCGCAATGAACACCACAACAAATGCGATCGGGATCCAGCGTGCCGATTGCAGGTTCTTGGCAACCATCGCCTGGTCCATCAGGGGCTCAAGCAGCCAGACCATGCTGCCCTCGATCATGGCGGTCGCCGCCATGCCGAGAACGGCAATCAGGCCAATTCCCTTGTGCGGTATGACGTACCGCCACAGGCGCCCGTAAATTACGCGTACGCGCGCGTCTGACGAGTCTGGTTTATGTGCCGGGTTACGCGCGGCCGGGCTACTCGTCGCCTGGGTCATTAACAGTCGCAATATTGATCTGGGTAAACCCGAGGCGGCCCGCGACATCCATCGACGTAACCACGTACTGGTGCTTGGCATTCGCATCGGCGCTGATCGTGAGCGGCAGGCTGTTGTCGCCGCCAGACACCTTGCGCAATGCGTTGCGAATCGTTGCGGCACGATTGTTAATCAGTTCTCTGCCGTTCACATACACAGAGCCCGTCTCGGTAATCATGATATCGATCCGTTCCGCCGGTTCCTGAGTCAGCGGCGCGCCGTCTGTTTCGGGCAGTCGAATCTCAATTTGTGATTGCTTGACGAAGCTGGTTGAGATCATGAAAAAAATCAACAGCAGGAAGACCACATCGATCAGCGAGGTCAGGTTGACTTCGGGCTGGGTGCGCGGACGCGTACTGAGTTTCATGCCTGGGTTTTATCCTGCCGGCGCTGCAAGGCATCGATCAGTTTAATGGCTTCCTTCTCCATCTCGACAACGAGAGTATCGACGCGACTCCGGTAATAGCGATACCCGATAAGCGCCGGAATTGCCACGGAGAGCCCGGCTGCCGTCGTAATCAGCGCCTGCGCGATGCCACCTGCCAGCACGGTCGGATCGCCGACGCCATGCGTCGTAATTGCGCCAAAAACCTTTACCATGCCGATGACCGTGCCCAGCAGGCCCAACAGTGGCGAAATCGCCGCTACGGTGCCCAGGGTTTCAAGGTAACGTTCGAGTTCGTGCACTACGTGGCGCCCGGTATCCTCGATGCTGTCTTTCAGTACGTTTCTTTGCCGGTCACGGTTGATCAAGCCGGCTGCCAGGATCTGGCCAAGCGGCGAGCCCTGGTGCAGACTCTGGATCTGTTTCTGTTCGAGCTCATCTTTCTTCACCCAGTCCCAGACTTTGCTGGTGAGATCCTCGGGTATGACCCGCTTTTGCCTTAGCGTCCAGAATCGTTCGAGGATAATACCCATGGCGATAATCGCGCAGAGGATTATCGGCGCCATGAGCCAGCCACCGGATTTGACGATTTCAACCATTAAGGTTCCAGCCCGCAGAAAACCCGAAATATACTAGAACCTGACCCAGTAATCTGCACGAGTCGTGCATCGATCATCATGATTCTTATTCTTCGTGCCAGATGCGTCGCCGGCTATTGCGGTACTCGATGATCCTGACGTCAGTCTGGTCGGCGCACAGGTGCACTGTTATGGCGCCGCTCCTTGCCGTGTTGAATAGCTCGGCGCCGGCACCCTCCCAGCGCGCAACCACATCTTCTTTGGGAAATCCCCATTGGTTCGCATATGCGGCTGATACGAGAGCAAGCCGAGACTCGAGCGACAGGACAAAAGGAGCGATGGACGATGTACGACTGCCGTGATGCGGCACCGTTGCAACATCGACTGTCGGCAGAACCCGCGATTGCACCAGGCGTGTCTCAATTTTTTCCTCGATATCGCCAGTCAGCAGCAATTTCCTTGCGCCGGCTTCGAGCAACAGTACGCAGGATGCATCGTTGCCCGTCAAGCGACTGCCGGATGGCGGATACAAGATTGAAAAGCGCACCTGGTTCCACGTCCATGAGGTACCGGCCTCACAACGCGATACCGGCACGTTGATCCAGGGTAGTTCATCGCCAGACTGGATCTCGCCGATCGCCACCTCGTCCAGCAGGTCGTCAAGGCCGCCGGCATGATCGAGGTCCGAATGCGATATCACAGCCTTGTCCAGTTGCCTGATACCCTGACTCTCAAGATACGGCAGAATGACGCGCTCGCCCGCACTACCGCCACTGCGGTACGCGGGGCCCGAGTCGTACAGCAAGTTATGATCCTGCGTACGCGCAACGACTGCCAGGCCTTGGCCCACATCGAGCATAGTGACGGATAGACAGGACACGGCCGGACCGTCCGGCCGGTATGCGATCAACGCCATGAACCCTGCCCAGGCAACATAGCGGCCCGGCCAGGCGGCCGGCAATAACAACCACAATACCGGCAGGAAAAGGAACAACCAGGCAATGCCGACCGGCTCGGCCACCGGCCGGGCGCTGTCGCTGGCCGTTACGGCAAGCAATCGCTCCAGGCAGTCGATGGACATCGCCGACAGGTGCAGCAGGTAATCACCGGGCACTCGAAACGGCCCGTCGAGCAACAGGCCCAGCAACGCTGCCGGCACGGTTACCACGCTGAAAAGAGGCACTGCCAAGAGGTTTACGAGTGGCGCGAGCACCGCGATCCGGTCAAATATCAAGACTGTGATTGGCACCAGGCCAGCCAGCAATGCAAACTGGATCGCGACGAGCCGGCGTAGCGCGCCGGTATGTTGTCCAAGGAATCCCGATCGCCCCGGATAACGGGACTTCGCGTGCCAGAGGAGGATACCGACCGCCCCAAATGACAATTTATAGCCGGGCGCCATGGTGCTTAGCGGATCCAGAATCGCGAGCAGCGCGGCCGCGCTAACGAGCACGGTGAACGAACCTGGCTGCCGGCGCTTCAACAACACGGTGATGAGCAATGCCAGCATCAAGGTGGCGCGACGAGCCGGCACCGCGAATCCGGAAATTCCGGCATACAGGACGGCGATGAGCATTGCCACGAGTAACGCCTTGTCGTGCTGATTGGACTGCCCGCCTGTAAGGCCCAACACCAGCGACGCAAGGAAATAGCTGACAGTCGCGGCGAGCCCGATGTGCAAGCCTGAAATAGCCATCAGGTGGCTCGTGCCCGTATTCGCATAGCGCTGCCACGCGTCGGAGGAGATAAGATGGCGCGCGCCGACCACGAGCGCGACCAGCACACCCGCCGCCTCTCGCCCGGGCAGCAATTTGCTGACACGCTCGACGAAATTTTGCCGGATTCGCAAAATACCCTGCAGGTCGCCGGAATCGATCAGCCGGCTGAACTTCCCGTCCACCACATAACCGGTCGCCCCGGTGCGATCGCGCATGAGCCAGGCTTCCAGGTCCATACCGCCAGGATTGCTGGCGCCACGCGGCCTTCTGAGCCTGAGTTCCACCTGCCAGGTATCGCCAAGGTGCAACGACACCGGCGCTTCAAACCAGCTCAGCCGGATTCTGGAGGGAAAACGCGCATCAGCTGAAACCCTGGCGACGAAACTCGTCGTCGCGCCATCCGTGCGAGGAAAATCGATGATATGAATTTGCGTGAGAATGCTGTCGCCGGACAGTTCAGGATCGAGGCGCTCGGCGATCACCAGTTCGGCATTGAGCAGGAACAGAGACGCGCCGATTGCCGCACAACAAAGGTCACGACGCCATTTTTCCGGCATACACCAGAGCAGCACAACAACAGCGGCGACGATGGCTGATATCATGTACGGCGATACCCACGCGCAACAGAGTTCTGCAACCAGTCCGGCCAGCCTGGAAAAGCTGATAAGCTGCGGCGCGAACACGCCAATCAGAAAGCACAGAAAGGCTCGAACGATCATAAATTGACGGCACTTGGATTGTCGGCAACTTTACCGACGGCGGACGGCGTTACGACGACGTTCTTTATCAGAAGGAAATTCGGCAGTAATGCCAAGACGCTTTTTCAGGAAGTTTGCGATCAAACGGCAAACACTCGGCAACAATTGGCTATTGGCGCCGTTTCAAAACCTGATTCACGAGCCGCGCTACTGGGGCATCCGGCGCCGCACGGCAGTGCCCGCTCTGGCCTTAGGCATGTTTATCGCGTGGCTGCCATTTCCAGGCCACATTGTTATCGCGACATTCACCGCGATGGCACTGCGGATCAACATCCCGGTCTCGATCCTGACAACCTTCATCAGCAACCCGCTGACCATGTACCCGATGTATTACTTTGCCTACCGGCTGGGTCGCCGGCTGCTTGGCACACCGCCCACGGCCTTCGACTTCGAGTTGTCCTTTCACTGGCTGACCGAAAAATTCTCGGTCATCTGGCAGCCATTGATGCTCGGTAGCCTGCTGCTGGCAACGATCAGCGCGCTGGTGGGTTACGTCGTCCTGGATGTGCTCTGGCGCTCCTCGTTGCACGATTACAAAAAGCGAAAACGTGGAGAACGTAACGCGGTCAAGCCTTCTGACAAGCCTTGATCCGGCGGGGGCCGGGCGTATTTTGACAGCGATCCACGGCTGATCGCGGCAGGATGCCGCTCCTACGAGCCAGCGAATCGCCATGAGCAGCAGGCCGCGATACACCGTGCGCAAGCGGCAGCGCAATGCTGTGCGCGAACGCCACCGCAATGCCGTGCGCGAACGCCACCGCAACGCTGTGCGTAGGAGCGCCATCCTGGCGCGATCGGCTCACGCCCTGTCTTGCAAATGCTTGTCTTCGAGCACCAGGACACGGTCCATGCGGTCCGCGATCGCGTGGTCGTGGGTCACAATGACCAGGCTGGTATTGAACTCCCGGTTCAGCTCGAGCATCAGGTCCAGTACGTGTTGCCCGTTGCCCGCATCCAGGTTGCCGGTCGGTTCGTCGGCCAACACCAGCTGCGGCTTGGTAATCAACGCGCGCGCCACGGCGGCACGCTGGCGCTCACCGCCCGAGAGTTCGCCGGGTTTGTGATTGAGCCGCTCGCCGAGGCCGACCCGGCCGAGTAATGCACTGGCCTCTTCGAGCGCAGCGGCTTTCGCCATACGCCGGATCATGAGCGGCATCGCAACATTTTCCGCCGCCGAAAACTCCGGTAGCAGGTGATGGAACTGGTACACGAACCCGATGTAACGATTGCGCAGCTCACTGCGCCGCGCTTCGCTGCCACCGTGGACAGTTTCGCCGCCGATGAGCACCTCGCCGTCATCCGGATCGTCGAGTCCGCCGAGAATTTGCAGCAACGTCGTTTTGCCCGAGCCGGAGGTACCGATAATAGCAACGCGCTCGGCCGCCTCGACACGCAGGTTCACAGCGGCGAGGACTTCGAGTGTCGAGTTGCCTTCGACAAACCTGCGCGCGACACCGCGACATAGCAATACCGCCTTATCTGTATCAGTCATATCGCAACGCCTCCGCTGGCACCGTGCGGGCCGCCATCCAGGCTGGGTACAAAGTTGAGAGCAAAGCAAGTATCAACGCGATTGATGCAATTCGCACAACATCTCCTGTCTGCACTTCGGAGGGCAAGTCACTGATGAAATACACATCGGCGGCAAGCAACTTGATGCCGAAAGTCGATTCGAAGAATCCGACGATGTGTTCCAGGTTGGAGGCCAGTAGCACGCCACCAAGGACGCCAAGCAGCGTACCGACCACGCCGATCACTGTACCCTGCGTCATGAAAATACGAACGATACTCGAAGGCCGCGCGCCGATCGTACGCAAGATAGCAATATCTGCCTGCTTGTCTTTAACCACCATCACCAGGGTTGACACAATATTAAAAGCGGCGACTGCAATTACCAGCAGCAGGATGACGAACAGAATCGATTTTGTAATCTGGATCGAGCGAAAGAAATTCACATGCTGGCGGGTCCAGTCGTTAACCAGTACCAGCGTGCCATTCTGCATGGCCACTTCACGAACGATATCCGGTGCCGCGTAGACTTCCCGGACCGATAGCCGCAGTCCCGATATGCTGTCCGGTCGACGAAAAAGGCGTTTCGCATCTTCAATATTGATAAACGCGAGCCGGCGATCAAATTCGTACATACCCACACGATAAAGGCCCGTGACAGTGAATCGTTTGGTACGCGGCACCACGCCAGCCGGCGTCACAATGCCCTGTGCCAGCGTGACGGTCACTTTGTCACCCATGCTGATGCCGAGCGCTTGCGCCAGTTCCTCGCCGAGTACAATATTGAAAGTTCCGCTCGCCAGGCTTTCGAGCTGGCCCGCCGTCATGACATCGTCGATGCCGGACGCCTTTCTCTCAAGGGCAGGATCGATACCACGCAGTTCAGCGCCGCTCAGCTGTTCGCCAAATACCAGCAGCGCCTGGCCGTTCAAAAATGGTGCCACGGCCTGCACGCGCGGATTTTGCATTGCGGTATCGGCCAATTTTTGCCAATCAGCCAGTTGACCGTCGACGCCCTCAATGGACGCATGCGAGGTCATTGCCAACAACCGATCTTTAAGCTCCCTTTCAAATCCGTTCACCACGGAAAGCACGACAATCAGGACCATGACCGCAATCGCGATGCCGAGCATGGAAATCGCGGAAATCAGCGAGACGAATCCGTTGCTGCTGCGAGCACGCACATAGCGGTTGCCGATCCAGTATTCAAAACGGTTCGCCATTATTCGTACCGTAAAGCAACCGCCGGCTGCACCAGTGCCGCACGACGGGCCGGATAGAGTGTGGCAAGCGAGGTCAACACGAACGCAGCTGTAGCGATGATCGTGACCTGCGTCCAGTTCAGGATCGACGGAATTTGAGTGACGTAGTAAACATCGCCCGGCATGATCTGAAAGCCGAACGCGCGCTCCAGAACAGGTGCGATCACCGGTACATAAATTGCAAGCAGGACACCGAGAACAGTACCGATCAATACACCGGCCCAGCCGATCAACGCACCTTGTACGAAAAATACCCGCACGACCCCACCGGGCTCCATGCCAAGCGTTCTCAGGACGGCGATGTCAGTGGTCTTGTCGGTAACCACCATGACCAGGCTTGCAACTATATTAAATGCCGCAACGCCAATGATGAGCGACAACAATAGCGACATCATCATCTTCTCAATACGAATCGCGCGAAAATAACTGGCGTTTTGCACGGTCCAGTCGCTGGTGGTCACCGCAGGCAGGCGTGCCCCGATGCGCCGCGCGATATCCGGCGCCGCCATGACATCATCGGCCCGGAACCGGACAGCGCTCACGGCCTCGCCGAGACCTAGCACCGCCGCTGCATCACGAAGATTAACCAGTGCGAGGCGCGCATCGAGCTCCTGCAGTCCCGCCTCGAACACCCCGCGCATCACGAAGCGTTCGAGCTCCGGCCGCATCGTACCGTCACCCACGGGTTTCGGAATCAACAGCACCACGCCATCCCCTACGCGCGCCCCGATATCGTAGGCCAGCAGACGGCCTAATATAATGCCGCGGCTACCGGGCGTGAGATCGTCGAGGCTGCCTGTAACCATGTTGATCGAATCACCGGACAAAGTGCGCTCGGCCGCGGGATCAATACCCTCGACAAGTACCGCGTCCAGCTCGTGACCCGACTGGATCATGCCCTCCATGCTGACGACCGGCGCGGCGGCAAGAACCCCGGGTTCCGCCCGGACCTCGTTCACCACTTGCTGCCAGTGCAGCAGTTTGCCATCCGTCCCGCTCACAAGGCCGTGAGCCGACATACTGAGCAAACGCGTGCGCAGCTCGCCCTCGAAGCCGTTCATAACGGAAAGAATCACGATCAGCGCGGCTACACCCAGCGCAATGCCGAGCAAGGAAATAAGGGTGATGAACGAGACGAAACGCGTACGCCGCTTCGCGCGCAGATAGCGCAATCCAACAAACAATTCGTGAGCTCTTAGCATCGGACGGCATTAAACCACAGAACCGAATACCCGTATCGCGCTGGTCCGGGCCTTGGAACTGTGACCGATATCACGCGAGTCACCACAAAGTCCGTGTAAAAACCTGTTTGGAAAGATGTTTTTTGCGCCAATATGCGATGTTATAGTCGCCCGGACGCAACCGGAGAAGAACCATGGCAATACTGCGTACCTATGCACCGAGACTGGCTGTGCTCGCTCTCAGCGTGACCGTGAGTTATTCCGCCTCGGCCCAGAACCTCGATATGAGCGGGGTGTCCGCGGGCAGCGACGACGGTCGGCCCAGCGCCGGGATGTCTGAAAATAGCGTCGAAGCCAAGTACGGGGCACCGGTCAACAAGATCAGCCCGGTCGGCGATCCACCCATCGCGCGCTGGGAGTACCCGGAATTCATCGTCTATTTTGAATACGACAAGGTTATTCACGCCGTAAAAAGACGCTAAGCGCCTGAATCTGATGTCAACGCCCGGGCGCTGTATCGCCCGGGCGTTTTTTTATGCCGCTTTTTTGCACCGTGGGGCCGCATTTTTCCTATAATCCCCGGCCGCCCGCAAGAAGGCCGATCGTGGTCGACCGAGTCATACCCGAAAATCTGTCACTGTTGCCGACGAGTCTCGGCAGGATTCCGAAACCCGGCCACCCCATCGGCTGGGGTCGGCTGATCGGCGCAAGCACGGCGCTGGCCATGACGGAATTTGCTGCGGCACAGAACCGACCGGTGATGGTGCTCGCCGACGATCCGCGGCAGGCCGACCGGCTCGAAACAGAAATTCGCTTTTTTGCCGGCGAGCGATTCGACATTCTGCATTTTATCGAGTGGGAAACGCTGCCCTGGGACAGTTTCTCGCCGCACCAGGACATCGTATCGCAACGCCTTGAAACACTGGCAAAACTGCCTCTGCTCAATCGCGGCATCATCATCGCCTCGCTACCGTCGCTGTTACAACGCCTGCCACCGGTTGATTATGTTGCGGCGCGTTCGATGTCATTGCGCCAAGGCCAGCTGCTGCCACGTGAACCGTTTATTGATTCGCTCGTCAGCAGTGGCTACTACCGGGTACCCCAGGTGCGCGAGCACGGCGAGTTTGCCGTGCGTGGCTCTCTCATCGATGTGTTCCCGATGGGCTCCGAGCAACCGATTCGCATCGACTTCTTCGATGAAGAGATTGAATCGCTGCGTCGTTTCTCACCTGACACTCAGTTGTCGGGCGATGTCATTGAGTCCGTGAGCCTGTTGCCCGCTCGCGAAGTACCACTTGATGCGCAGGATATCAAGGATTTTCGCAGCCGATATCGCGAACGATTCGAAGGCCAGCCTGGCAAATCGCGCGTCTATCGCGAGGTCTCGGACGGCATCGCACACGGTGGCATCGAGTATTACCTGCCATTATTTTTCAACGCAACCACCAACCTGCTCGACTACGTGCCGGACAATTGCACGGTCATCGTACCGTTTGATATCGCCGGCACCCTGGATACTGCGTGGCAGGAAATTGAGGAACGCTTTGAATTGTGCCGCCACGATCCGGAACGGCCCATTCTGAATGCGGCGGAGACATTCTTCATGCCCGGGGACATGCGCGCGGCGCTTGGACGATTCGGGCAGATCCGCTATGCAGCGCAATCAATCAGGGAACACAGTGAACACCTGAATTTACCGACCAGCATGCCGCCGGCATTGCGTATCGAAGCACGATTCGAAGACCCGGCCGGTGCCCTTATCGGGTTCCTCGAATCATTTGCTGGCCGCGTACTGTTTACAACGGGATCGGCCGGGCGTCGCGAGCAGCTTCTCGATCTGCTGTCGGGCCGCGGACTCGACTTCGTGCGCGCAGAAAGCTGGCAATCGTTTCTCGCAGCAACAGCGCGCATCGGTGTCGCCATCGCGCCGCTCGAGAACGGCGTGATGCTGCCCGACAGTGGATTCGCGATTATCAGCGAACAGCAGCTATTCGGCGAACGAGTCATCACCCGGTCACGCAAGCGCGTCAGCGATCGGGACCCCGAGTCAATTATTCGGCAACTGAGCGATCTGCAACCGGGCTCGCCCGTAGTGCACGCAGAGTACGGAGTGGGCCGCTACCTGGGACTGACGACCATCGAGACCGGCGGCATCGTCGGCGAATTCCTGCAACTGGAATACGCGGACGGTGACAAACTTTATGTCCCGGTCCATGCGCTGGAACTCATATCACGCTACACGGGTGCCGCGCCGGAAAATGCACCACTGCACAGACTTGGCAGTGATCAATGGGCAAAGGCACGCCAGCGCGCGGCACAGCGCGTGCGCGACGTGGCCGCCGAATTGCTCGACGTGTACGCGCGACGTGCTGCGCGCCCTGGACACTCCTTCCACTGGTCCGAGGCAGATTATCGTGCGTTCGAGAGCGGCTTTCCGTTTGAATTGACGGAAGACCAGGCGAGCACCATCGACGATGTGCTCGCGGACCTTGCCTCTGACCGGCCCATGGACCGGGTCGTATGCGGCGATGTCGGCTTCGGCAAGACCGAAGTGGCATTGCGTGCGACCTTTGCCGCCGTGCACGGCGGCAAGCAGGTTGCAATCCTCGTACCCACGACGCTGCTCGCGCAGCAGCACGGCGACAATTTCAAGGATCGCTTCGCTGACTGGCCGGTACGCGTGGACATCCTGTCTCGCTTTCAATCACCGAAGCAGGTTCGGGAAACAGTTGCCGGCATGCGTTCGGGCACCGTTGATGTGGTTATCGGTACGCATAAGATCCTGCAGCACACCAAGGATTTCCGCGACGTCGGGCTCGTGATCGTCGATGAGGAACATCGTTTCGGTGTGCGGCATAAAGAAATGATCAAGTCGCTGCGCAGCAATATCGACGTTCTAACGTTGACGGCAACGCCTATTCCACGAACTTTGAACATGACACTCGGTGGCCTGCGTGACATGTCCTTGATAACAACACCCCCCGCCGAACGGCTGGCCGTAAAGACCTTCGTGAGCGAGTGGAACGATGTGATTATTCGCGAGGCGTGTCTGAGGGAAATCAAGCGCGGCGGCCAGATCTACTTCATTCACAATCGCGTCGAGGATATCCAGCGCATGGCAGAGACTGTCGGCAAACTGGTGCCCGAGGCATCAATTCGAGTCGGTCACGGGCAAATGGCCGAACGTGAGCTCGAGCAGGTCATGTTCGACTTCTACCATCGCCGATTCAACCTGTTGCTCTGTACGACTATCGTCGAAAGCGGCATTGACGTGCCGACGGCCAATACCATCATAATCAACCGGGCAGATCGTTTCGGCCTCGCCCAGTTGCACCAGCTGAGGGGTCGCGTCGGCCGCTCTCGTCATCGCGCGTACGCTTACCTCGTCGCGCCGCCAAGAGCCGCCATGACTGCCGATGCCGTCAAGCGCCTTGAAGCGATCGATGCGCTCGAGGATCTTGGTGCCGGTTTCACGCTGGCAACGCACGACCTTGAAATTCGCGGTGCCGGCGAGCTGCTGGGCGACCAGCAAAGCGGACAAATCCAGGAGATCGGCTTTTCCCTGTACATGGACATGCTCGGCAAGGCAGTCGACGCATTGCGTGCTGGCAAGGAACCGAATCTTGCGGCACCGCTCAACACTGGCGCTGATATCAATCTCCACGTTGCTGCGTTGTTGCCAGAGGACTACGTGCCCGATGTGCACCTCAGACTGATCTTGTACAAACGGATATCCGCGAGCAAGGGTCCTGATGAGCAACGCGAGCTCCAGGTGGAGTTGATCGACCGCTTTGGCTTGTTACCTGAGCCCGCCAGGAACCTCCTGCGCATCGCGGCAATCAAGCAGCACGCGGCGCGTCTCGGCGTCGAGAAGATCGACGCGGCGGCCGCGGGTGGGTATATCGTATTCGGGGACGACAGCAATATTGATCCTGTCGCGCTAGTACAATTAGTGCAGAATAGTAGCGGCACCCACCGGCTCAAGGGCTCGCATCGCCTGCAGTTTCGACAGGATCTCAGCAATCTTGAGCAACGTTTCCTGGCCATAGAGAAAATGCTGAAAACTTTGGATAAAACCTGATGAGACGATTGACAACCACCCTCTACATGACTTTGCTGCTGGCGCTCGCGCACGGGCAGGAACAGGGCGCGGGCGAGATAGCACTGCAGGACCCACCGGTGGAAGCGCGCAAATACGCGGTCGAGATCATTATTTTCTCCTACAATATTGACGACTCCGTGGGTTCAGAGGTTTTCGTACCCGAGCTCATCGAAGAAGACGACGGCGTACCGGTCTTCAGTGATCTGGAACCCGTTGAACCGGAACCGGCCGAGCACATTGACGAGGCGCCTGATGACATTGAACTCTTGCCGGCCGACCAGTTCAGCCTGCAGGAAGCCTATGGCAGGTTATCGCGATTGCAGGCCTATAAGCCGTTGATGCATTTTGGCTGGATCCAGCAAAGCGTGCCCGACGCCGAGCCTGTTCTGCTCGACATAGAACGATTTGGCGACCGGCCTGCTGAACTCGAAGGCACAGTGTCGCTGAGGCTGAGCCGCTATTTGCATCTCGCAGTCGCTTTGAGCCTTGCTGCAAACGATGCGCAAGTCAATGAGCAAAGCGATGGGCAAAGCGATGGGCAAAGCGATACGCACCGGGAGCAACCGTCCGCAGGTAGCGGCTATTCAGATCGACAGTACGCCCCGCTACGCTACACGTTGCGCCAGGAACGCATCATGAAACCCGGCGATACGCGCTACTTTGATCATCCGAAATTCGGTGTCATCGCGAAAGTCACGCGCCACGACGAAAGCTGAAGGAAGCGGCAAAATCCAGGTACGGTACGCTAGCAAGTCTTGTAAACAGGCGCCGGCTGCTCGATGTCCGCATCGGCCAATATCACTTGCTCGAGAAAGTCTGTTGCACTCAGTTTCGAACCGGTCGGTGTCGTTGTCACCACCTGTTGCGTCACGGTGACAAAACGGCCGCTTGATGAGCGCGGGTGGTGCAAGCCCAGGTCTCTCACCGTCCTGGAAATCTGCTTGGCAAATTCGTGCACGCCATCTTCGTTGGCCGCATGGGACAGAACGACGAGGCGCGCGCCTTCCAGCCGGGCCACGACATCGCTGGCCCGGCGCAGGCAACGGCGCACTGCCTGACCGACACGCCGCAGGCAGGACTCGGCTGCGTGCGGGCCGAACACATCCACATATGCAGAAAAATCATCCAGCGTAAACAGTACAAGCGCCAGCGCAGTCTTTTCGCGTGCTGCAACCGCCCAGTCGTGGTCGAGCACGTCGCGAAATGCTTTTTCGTTAAGCAAGCCGGTGACCGGATCGTCTCGCGTCAGGTCACGTATACGCCGTTTTGCATTGAGCAGGGCATGTTGCGTTTCCTGGGCCGCCGCCGCTCCGCTCGCACCGCCACGAAAAAATACCGCGTAATAATTTGCCCTGGGCTCATTCGCGAGCGCGAGTGGCTTCAGTTTGAGTAGTAGCTCGCGCGAGCCGAGCGTAATCGGGTAGCTGGTCTCCTGCCTGGAGCGCAGGGTTTCACTGATTTCGAGTGCCAGGTCCCGGCCGAGAAGTTGCTCGATCACATCGGCGAATGGCTGCTCTACACAATCCTCGCCGCCGATCTCAAAAAACGCCCTGTTCGCCAGCACTACGGGCCAGTCATTGTGACCGAGATGAACGATCAGCACGGCTTCGCTGAATTCGCCTATTACCTGCTTGAGGATCGTGCGATTGATTGCTTTCATGGGCTCCGGCCCGATTCATGGTGTCACCCGGCAAAAAACGATTCCACCAGCGCCAAAGCCTCTGTCCGCGCGGATGCCGTATTCGCCTCGACGTCATCATGAATCGGTTTGCTGCCCCTGCCTGCGGCCTGGTTCACAATAAGCGCGAGACACACGTAGGCAATATCCAATTCTGCGGCAAGAATCGCTTCCGGCATGGCCGTCATGCCGATAAAGCTTGCGCCATCGCGCTCCAGCCGGT
>DDIS01000019.1 GCA_002338615.1 Proteobacteria bacterium UBA1844
GCCGCAATCGTCGGCCGCGCCGCCTGCTGCGATGCTGAAGCTCGACGGCGTGTGGCAGCGGCAGGACGGCGTCATCCTGATCGTGCAGGGCGACCAGTTCCAGGTGAACCAGTTCGGCATGCCGATCGATGCCGGCATGTTCGCGCTGCAGGGCAATGTCCTGACGACCCAAAGTAGCTACACGGGCACGCTGGAGCAATACTGGTTCGCGTTAGAGCCCGATGTTCTGCAGCTCGAGGATAGCTACGGCGGGGTGTACGTTTACCAGCGGCTGCAGTGATCTGATGCAGCCGCGGCAAGCCTGCTTTCACGGCGCGGAGTAAAACGCAACGCAAGCCTGATACAGCCACCACACATCCAGCTTGGACGACAATTCGAACGAGTTGCGCGATGTACGCATCCCTCAAGACGGATCGCACCTGCGCGCTGTGCTACCCTCCTGAGTGAGGTCGACTGGGGGGAGTCTGTTACCTCTTGAGGAACCTCCCAACTTTGAAAATCCCTGGAGGATTACATGTCGAACTTCACTGTCGGATACTTCGTGGGCAGCCTGGCAAAAGAGTCAATCAATCGCAAGCTTGCCAAGGCACTCGTGTTGCTGGCTCCAGAAGAACTGCAAATGCGGGAAATCACGTTCAGAGACCTGCCTCTCTACAGCTATGACTACGATGCTGAATACCCGAAAATCGCGAGGGATTTCAAGGCGGCCATCGCCGGCGTCGACGCCGTTCTTTTCGTAACGCCGGAATACAACCGCTCGATCCCGGGCGGACTGAAAAACGCCATCGATTGGGCGAGCCGGCCGTACGGCAAGAATTCCTTTACCAGGAAACCCTCGGCGATCATTGGCACGTCACCAGGGGCCATCGGGACCGCGGTGGGGCAACAGCACCTCAAGACCATCCTGAGCTTCTGCAACTCACCGATGATGAACGCGATCGAGGCCTATATTCAATTCACGTCGAATCTTATCTCGGACAACGGCGAGGTCAGTTCGGAGTCGACCGAAAAATTCCTCCGTGACTACATGGAAGAGTTCCTTGACTTCATCAGGCGCGTCCTGACCGTCTATCCGCGTACAAAATAGAAAATAAGGCTAAATCCATGAGTGAGAACTATCAGAACATGCATCTGCAACTGCTGGCGGGAAAGTGGCGCGAAGGCAGCGGCGAGGAATCCCGTCCTGTAATAAACCCGTACTCTGGCGAGACGTTGACTGCAATTCGCTCAGCGACCTCCGACGATCTTGATGCGACTTATCAAAAAGCCGCGTTGGCGCAGGTCGCCTGGGCAGACACGCCGCCGGCCGAGCGGGCCGCACTGATACTGCGTGTGGTGTCCATCTTCGATGCACGCAAAGAGGAAATCATCGACTGGCTGATCCAGGAGTCCGGCAGCACACGGCTGAAAGCGACTGTCGAATGGGGCCTCGCCCGCGCAATTACGCTGGAAGCGGCCAGCATGCCCGCGAGAGTCCAGGGCGCCACCATGAGCAGCGATGTTGCGGGGAAAGAGAACTATGTATATCGCCAGGCGTTGGGCGTCGTGGGCGTTATCAGTCCCTGGAACTTCCCACTGCATCTCTCAGAACGTTCCGTCGCGCCGGCGCTTGCCCTCGGTAATGCGGTGGTGATCAAACCTGCGAGTGATACGCCGATCACCGGCGGCTTGTTACTGGGCCGTATCTTTGAGGAAGCAGGCCTGCCGGCAGGTGTGCTGAGCGTGGTGATTGGCCCTGGCTCCGTCATCGGTGATGAGTTCGTGGCGCATTCCGTACCCTCGTTGATTTCTTTCACCGGCTCAACGCCGGTTGGCAAGAATGTTGGCAGGATCGCGACCGGCGGTCGTTACCTCAAAAAGGTTGCCCTGGAGCTGGGTGGCAATTGCCCGTTCGTGGTGCTGGATGATGCCGATGTCGGGCAGGCTGTGAAAGCGGCGGTGTTTGGCACGTTTATGCATCAGGGGCAGATCTGCATGGCCATCAACCGGATTATTGTCGATCACCGCCTGTATGACCGCTTTGTTGCAGACTTTGTCGCACACGCCAAGAAACTGCAGGTCGGCGATCCCGCTGCGATGGAAACCACTATCGGCCCGATCATCAACACGGCCCAGCTTGAAAGCCTGCAACAGAAAATCGCCAAAGCCAAAGATCAGGGCGCAACGGTATTGCTGGAGGGCGAGATTCACGGGCAAATGGTGCCGCCACACGTGTTTGGTGACGTAACGTCCGATATGGAGCTCAGCCGCGATGAAATCTTCGGACCGCTCGTTGGTATCCAGAAAGCCCGGGACGAACAGCACGCCCTGGAACTGGCCAATGACACGGAATTTGGTCTCTCCAGCGCCGTATTCTCCGGCGATCTGGACAAAGGATTGAAATTTGCGCGCAAGATCAGGACCGGCATGACACACGTCAACGATATGCCCGTGAATGATGAAGCACACCTGCCCTTCGGCGGCGAGAAGAACTCGGGACTGGGCCGTTTCAACGGCGACTGGGCCATCGAGGAGTTTTCCACCGTGCAGTGGGTGAGCGTGCAAAGGACTCCGAGACAGTATCCGTTCTGATTTCGTTCCTGGTTTGAACGTGTCCGGGTTTCGGCCTGGTGCAATTCCCGGTCATACCGTGCCCTGAGCAACCCGGCGTTGTGGGCGCCGTTGGTACTGGCATGTCCGATCTGCAGGCGGCTACGGGCAACTCAATGAAAAAATCACAATAGGTATAAAAACGCACGACAATGAGAGAATTCTGGGAAGGAATGTTTCAGGACAATCAGGAAGCGTGGGGGTTTGAGCCGGCGCGATCGACTGTATTGACCAATGATTTTTTCGTTGCAAACAATGTGAAGAATGTACTGATTCCGGGCATTGGTTATGGACGCAATGCCCAAATTTTCAGAGAACATGGCATGACGGTAACCGGTATCGAGATTTCCCAAACGGCCATTGATTTGGCTCACAAACATTTCGGGGACGACTTGACGATTCACCATGGCTCTGTGGCTGAAATGCCATTTGACGAAAATCTTTATGACGGAATTTATTGTTATGCCTTGATTCACTTGCTGGATAAAAATGAAAGAACAAAGCTAATCCAGGACTGTTTCAATCAATTGAGCGACAGCGGCTATATGGTTTTTGCGACCGTTACAAAAAAGGCACGAATTTATGGTCAAGGGAATCGTATTGACAAGGACAGATTTGAAATAATTGGCGGTCTAAGAATGTTCTTTTACGACATGGACACAATACGAGAAGAATTTGGCAATGCAGGATTGTTTGAAATACTGGATGTCGATGATATCTATCCCTTTTATCTCATCAAATGCAAAAAGGGCAAGATGGAAAACTGACATTCCCGGGAAATGCAACAATTCAGATAAAAAACGAGCGCCTGTCCCCAATTACGGGTGCGTATGCAAAATGGTTAGTGTTGTCCGTAGACGCGTACATCACCGATATAGTCAAGCACCCTGGCTTTTTCTTGCAGACGCTGACCCAATTGCTCCGCATTTGCATTGACAGCATTGACACTACGCACCAGGTCCACATGCACTTTGCCGTTCAGATAGTGCAGGGTCACATTATCTGAATCGGGTGAATCAATGTCTTCAGCCCATACTTTGCGTAGATCCGTCAGCACCTCACGCCGTAACGGCAGGTCAGCACACGATAGCGCGACCGATTCATCTTCAGGGTCAATATGCACCAGCGCATTGCTAATATCCTCATTCGAGTCGATCAATTTGAAACGCACATACTCGGCAATCTTGTGACCTTCAGACACGCTTAAACGCTCATCGACGACAATATGTACATCCATCAGATAGGCGCCGCCCATGCGCCGGCTGCGCAGCATATGCACACCCCGCACACCGTCGATCGTCTCGATGATGCGTTTCAGCGCCGCGGCGGTTTTCGGCTCCATACCAGTATCAATCAACTCCCGAATAGACGCCCAGGCCTGGTCCCAGCCAATCTTGCCGATCATTAATGCCACCCCGAGGGCCGCAAAGGCATCCAGATAAGGCAACCCGAGTAAACTGCCGGTGACACCAATTAACACGACGATCGATGAGATTGCATCGGAACGGTGATGCCACGCATTGGCTGTTAGCAATCTTGAATTGCACGCTCGCGCAACGCGCATGGTGTAGTGAAAGAGGCCTTCGTTGGCAAAAATGGAGATCGCGGCAATCAATAACGCGATCGGGGTTGGTTGCAACAGGGTTTCCGGGTTGAGCAAGCGCCGAGCCGAGTCAACCACGATACCAATCGCAGTAATGATCAACACTACGCCCAGCCCAACCGTGAAGGCTGTTTCAATCCGGGCATGGCCGTAAGGGTGCTCTTTGTCAGCCGGCTGATTACTGAATTTGGCCGCAAACCACACCATCAGGTCGGTGCTTAAGTCCGCTAAAGAATGCACACCGTCGGCGATCAAAGCGTGTGACTGACCAATAATTCCAAAGATCACTTTAACTATGGTCAGGGCCAAATTAACGATAGCGCCGACTACACTCGTATTGCGCATCGCCCTGTCACGTGCTTGAGCGGACTGCTCACCACCCATTAACAGCTCTCCCACTTGTTAAGCGCTAATTGCCTGTCGTTCTTTTCGGCGTACAGTGATTCAAGCCAACAACCCGGCGAGAATATCAAATGAACGCAAACGATCCTCGTGCTCATACAGATCGCAGGTAAAAATCAACTCATCCGCCTGGGTATGTTGCAACAACACCTGCATTTTTCTTCCAATGGTTTCTGCACTGCCGATCATTGCCATACTCAGGAACTCATTAACGGTCTGCTCTTCGTGCGGTTGCCAGAGGCCGTGCATACTCTGAACGGGTGGCCGCATCAGCATGTTTTGGCCACGAATCAAGGCCAAAATGCGCTGGTAGGTGGTGGTGGCCAGAAACTCTGCATGCGCATCGGTATCCGCTGCAACCAGGGGCACTCCAAGCATCACGTAAGGCTTGTCCAGCACCGCTGGCGGTTTGAAGTGGCTGCGGTACAGTTCGATGGCTTGCATCATCATGCGCGGGGCAAAATGCGAAGCAAAAGCGTACGGCAGTCCCTTCTCCGCGGCGAGTTGCGCACTGAACAGGCTGGAACCCAAAAGCCAAATTGGTACGTTGCTGTCCACACCCGGCATCGCAATGACTTTCTGCCCCGTGCTACGTGGCCCTAAATACATTTGTAACTCGGCTACGTCTTCGGGAAAGTCATCTGAACTACCACTGCGATGCTTGCGTAAAGCACGCGCGGTCAATGGATCCGTACCCGGTGCGCGACCGAGGCCCAGATCGATTCGCCCGGGGTACAGTGCCTCCAGGGTACCAAACTGCTCAGCGATCACTAAAGGTGGATGATTCGGCAGCATCACGCCGCCTGCACCCACCCGAATTCGTTGCGTACCTGACGCAAGATAAGCTATCAACACCGCGGTTGCCGAGCTGGCAATAGCGTCCATATTATGATGCTCGGCCACCCAAATGCGGGTGAATCCTAAACGCTCAACATGTTGCGCCAGAGCTAACGACCGATGTAATGCTGGCGTAGGGCCTTGGTCTGTGTCTTTGCGCGAGGCTAAATCCAATACAGAAAAAGCCACTTTTTGCTGTTCACTCATACCGTTGCTCCACTTGCCTGTTTTGATTGCACGCTGCCCGCTGCAAATATCTTTGACAGTATGCTCGGTTTGCAGCCGCTTGCGGTCCCGGATTTTTCCCTGCCGCGCGCGCAACTGGATATAGCGTGCAGTCAGGATTATTTCAGGTCAGGTCAAGCAAGGAGCTTCGGCCCTGTCGCAAGCTGCGCGCAAAGAGGTAGGATGGATGTGCCCCTGCCCCGCACACTCTACAAGTGGGCACCTTGTATTCGTTAAATTGACACGCCCAAGGAGATTACGATGCACAGCAAAAGTGAGTCACGCCCACCGCTGCCACCATTCACGCTCGATACCGCCACACAAAAGGTCCGGATGGGCGAGGATGCCTGGAACACGCGTGACCCGAAAAGCGTCTCGATGGCGTATTCATCAGACAGCCGCTGGAGAAACAGGGCAGAATTTTTGGAAGGTCGTGACGCAATCGTGGCGTTTCTCACACGCAAGTGGCAACGCGAACTGGATTACCGACTCGTCAAGGAACTCTGGGGCTTTCGGGACAATCGCATCGCCGTTAGATTCGCCTACGAATCACATGACGATAGCGGCAACTGGTTTCGCAGCTACGGTAACGAATACTGGGAATTTGACGAACACGGACTGATGCGAGTTCGTTTCGCCAGCATCAACGACGCGCCGATAAAGGAAAGCGACCGCAAGTACTGTTGGCCTTTGGGTCGCCGCCCGGATGATCATCCAACATTGAGTGAGTTGGGTTTTTAAAACGAGAAGTCTATGGAAAGCAGTCCTCTTCCGGCCATCTTCCTCGGACACGGCAGCCCGATGAACGCGATCGGACAGAATCGCTACACCGAGGCATGGCAGCGCCTCGGATCCCGGACTCCGCTGCCGAGCGCAATACTGGCAGTGTCCGCGCACTGGTTTGTCTCCGACACCGCGCTGACGATCGGCACCCGGCCGCGAACGATTCACGATTTCCGCGGATTCCCGGAGGCCTTGTACCAGGTGCAGTATCCGGCGCCCGGCGACCCGGAACTTGCGCGCCGCGTACAGCGACTTCTCGCTCCGCTGCATGTCACGCTCGATGACACGTGGGGCCTCGATCATGGCACGTGGTCAGTCTTGTGCCATATGTACCCGGAGGCCAACGTGCCCGTGGTGCAATTGAGCATCAACGCATCGCAGCCGGCCCAGTATCATTTTGACATTGGCCAGGCGCTTGCACCGCTCCGCGACGAGAACGTTCTCATCCTGGGAAGCGGTAACCTGGTGCACAATCTTCGCCTGTATGACCGGGAAAGAACAAACGCTGCGCCGTATGACTGGGCAGCCGGTTTCGAGCGGCACGCACGCGAGTTGATAATCGCAAATGACGTCGGGCCTCTCATCGACTATGACAGTCTGGGCCCGGACGCCCGGTTGTCGATTCCGACACCCGAACATTACCTGCCATTGCTCTACGTACTTGGCAGTCATTCGGGTTCGGATGTCGTTTCGTTTCCGATCGAAGGTATCGAGGGCAGATCGATTTCGATGCTCGCGGTCCACGTCGGTGGCGACACCCATGGAGCTATGACATGAAAGCATCCGATCTAATTGTGGATGCTGAATGAGCGGGTCGACGCCGGGACTTTGCCAGACTTCGATTTCACGCTGCAGCGCCGCCGCCGTGGTCTCGATCCGTTCGAGCTCTTGGTCACCAGCCGCTGAAGCGGTTCCAGGTCGCGGTAATTTCGGGGCTCTCTCCCTCCACCACATGATAGGTCGCGTGCTGTGCGCCGGTCGCGCAGGCATGGTTCGGTAGCACACGCAGCAACGTGCCCACGGGATAGCGCGCGGGATCGAGAGCGCCGCCGTCGCGGCGAGCGATCACCCCGTGCTCCTGGTTTGTCGACAGCACGATGAGGTCCTCTTCGAGCGCCGCGCCCGCGACATCGCGGACCAGTCCGTAACCCTGGTCGACGGGCTGGTT
>DDIS01000194.1:0-1048 GCA_002338615.1 Proteobacteria bacterium UBA1844
TGGCGGCGAAGAAATGGGCGGCGTGCGCGGCGTGCTGCACTACATGCAGCGTACCGCTCTGCAAGGCTCCCCCCAGACGTTGACGGCTATCGCCGGGCGCTGGATTCGTGGTGCCGATAAACTCGATCCAGGCGTGCACCCGTTTCGGAAAACTTTCGAGCAACTCGAAATTGGCGATACTTTCGACAGTGAATTACGCAAAGTGACGCTTGATGATATCGATCACTTTGCCAGCTTCACTGGCGATGAGTTCTACGCCCACATGAACGAAGCCGACGCGCAACGAAACCCGTTTTTCGAGGGCCGCGTCGCGCACGGCTACCTGATTGTTTCGTTCGCCGCCGGCCTTTTTGTCGACCCCGACTTCGGGCCTGTACTGGCAAATTACGGTGTGGATGATTTGCGCTTCCTTACGCCGCTCAATGCGGGTGACTCACTCAAGGTGAGCCTGACCTGCAAGCAGAAAACCCTGCGTGGCGACTCTGGCTACGGAGAGGTTCGCTGGAATGCCGATGTCACGAACCAGAATAGCGAAGTAGTCGCGCAATACGACGTGCTGACGATGGTCGCCACCGACGCACACTGGAACGCAGTTAATTCGGCGTAAAAATTGGTGCTCGTGGTTACAACTACTCTTTAGTCCGGCCACCTGCCCGATCGCCTTTTGTATCGAAAGGCAGTGCCGTGTCGGCCTTGATTTCCTTCAGGATGATGTTCGAGCGAACCTGTGACACGCCCGGCAATCGAAATATGAAGTCATCGAGAAAAGAGTTATAAGCATCGATATCCCTGACAACGACCCGCAAATGAAAGTCCGCCTCGCCGGTCGTCGCAAAGCACTCGAGTACTTCCGGATGTCGCATCACTTCGCGGATGAATTCATCGACATTCGCCTGTTCGTGACGCGCGAGTGAAACATTCACCATCGATGACAATGCAAAGCCGGCTTTGCGTGGATTGACAATGACCGCATAGCGATCGATCACGCCAGCATCTTCGAGGTTGCGGACACGACGCCAACAGGCCGAGCTCGACATGCCAACCCGCA
>DDIS01000194.1:1141-1494 GCA_002338615.1 Proteobacteria bacterium UBA1844
GAGCTCGACATGCCAACCCGCAGGCCGAGCTCCTGCATCGTCAGCCGCGCGTCGCGTTGCAGCTCCGATAATATGTGTCGATCACGTTGCTCAAGCATCCCGGCCGCCTCCATCCTGTATGTCGCAATATTATTTCGATATTTGATAGTATTTTCGAATACTATATCAAAATATGCCCAAACGCTGGTCAAACTGGCACCCATTGCCGGTCCGGGCATGTCACACTGGGATGTTTGCCAACTTCGTACCGGAGCCCCCGATGGTCGCCTCCAGAGAAAGGATCCCGCACTACCCGCTCGACAACTATGAACTGGCGGATCGTTACCGCCGCGAATCGGGGCGCGTCTTCCTGA
>DDIS01000194.1:1586-6250 GCA_002338615.1 Proteobacteria bacterium UBA1844
GAATCGGGGCGCGTCTTCCTGACCGGCACCCAGGCACTCGTACGTATAGCCTTGATGCAGCGTACGATCGACAAGGCGGCGGGCCTCGATTCAGCGGGCTTTATCAGTGGTTATCGGGGTTCACCTCTCGGCGGCTTCGATCAGGAACTTTGGCGTGCCAAATCCTTTCTCGAAGAAAACCAGATTGATTTTCTGCCGGCCGTTAACGAAGAGTTGGCAGCGACGGCCCTGCTCGGCACGCAACAGGTCGAGACCGATCCGAACAAGACGGTCGAGGGCGTGTTTGGCATCTGGTATGGGAAAGGTCCTGGCGTGGATCGTGCCGGCGATGCGCTAAAGCATGGCAATGCGTACGGCAGTTCACCGCATGGTGGCGTTCTGGTTGTAGCCGGCGACGATCACGGCTGTGTCAGCTCGTCCATGCCACACCAGTCCGACGTTGCGTTTCTCACTTTCATGATGCCGCATTTGAATCCGGCGAGCGTCGCGGAATATCTCGAGTACGGCCTGTACGGTATTGCACTGTCGCGTTTCTCGGGCATGTGGGTGGGCTTCAAGGCGATCTCCGAAACCGTGGAGTCCGCGATGTCGCTGCAACTGCCTTCCTACCCGCAGTATGCCCTGCCGGATTTCACGGCGCCCGCCACTGGCTTGCACTACCGCTGGCCGGATTTTCCGGGCCCGCAAATCGAGCAACGGCTCGAGGCAAAAAAAGCGGCCACGCTCGCGTTTGCCGCCGCGAACCCGATTGATCGCAAGATTTTTGACATTCCCAACGCACGTTTCGGCATCGTCACGACAGGCAAAGCGCATCTCGACCTCATGGAAGCCCTGCGCCTGCTCGGCATCGACCGCGACAAGGCAAGAAAGATCGGCCTCGATGTCTACAAGGTTGGCATGGTCTGGCCGCTCGAACACGATGGTGCGCTCGACTTTGTGCAAGGCAAACACGAAGTACTCGTGGTGGAGGAAAAGCGCGGCATCATTGAAAGCCAGTTCAAGGAATATTTTTACGATTACCCGGGACGAAAGCCACAACGCATGGTCGGCAAGGCCGACGAGAAGGGCAACCCGCTTGTGCCCTGGGTTGGCGAACTCAGTCCGTTCGAACTCGCGGGCATTGTGGCGCGCCGGCTCGACGCGGAATTTCGCGGGCTTGGTCTGACTGCGCGCGCAGACCAGCTCCGGCCCGCAAACCTCAAGCTGATTTCGGTCCCGGGTGCCACCCGGACACCGTATTTCTGCTCGGGTTGCCCGCACAATACCTCCACCAGGGTACCCGAGGGTTCGCACGCACTTGCAGGCATCGGTTGCCACTTCATGGCGAACTGGATGGACCGGGACACCGATGGCCTGATACAGATGGGTGGCGAAGGAGTCAACTGGGTTGCACGGTCAAAATATAACGGCAACCGGCATGTTTTCCAGAACCTCGGCGACGGTACCTATTACCACTCAGGGTCGCTGGCAATTCGCCAGGCCGTTGCCGCAAAGACCAATATTACATTCAAGATCCTGTACAACGATGCGGTTGCGATGACGGGCGGACAGGCTGTTGATGGTCCCATCTCAGTGCCCTCGATCGCTCACGCCGTGCGTGCGGAAGGCGTGCAACGTATCGCACTGGTTTCGGACGAGCCGGAAACATTCAAGCTGGCTGATTTTCCTCCGGGCACGAGTCTCTCTCATCGTCGCGAGATGGATGCCTTGCAACGCGAGTTGCGCGAGATTCCCGGCGTGACCGTATTGATTTACGCACAAACCTGCGCTACGGAAAAGCGCCGGCGACGCAAACGTGGTCTGCTTGCCGAAGCAAAGAAAGTCGTCGTGATCAATGATCTTGTTTGCGAGGGTTGCGGCGATTGCTCGGTCGAATCGAATTGCCTCTCTGTCATCCCCAAGGAAACGCCGTTCGGCCGCAAGCGCCAGATCGACCAGAACAATTGCAACAAGGACTACTCCTGCGTGAACGGATTCTGCCCGAGCTTTGTCACCGTTGAGGGCGTTGCGCGAGCTCCGGGGGCCAGCGAACTCGTAGCCCCGGATATTGAACATGTCCCAGCACCCGAACCGCTGCCAATTAACGGTTGCTTTGATCTGCTGGTCACAGGTGTCGGTGGTACGGGTGTGATTACGGTCGGCGCACTGATCACGATGGCGGCACATCTCGAAGGCAAGGGCGCCAGCGTGCTGGATTTCATGGGCTTTGCGCAAAAATTCGGTCCTGTACTGAGCTATATTCGACTTGCCAACTCACCGATGGATATCAACCAGGTCCGTATCGAAGAAGCCCGCGCGGATGCGTTGATTGGCTGCGACCTGGTTGTCAGCTCATCGCCGAAAGCATCCCGAACCTACAATCCGTATCACACCCGGGCGGTACTCAATACGGCGGAAATGGCAACCGGCGACTTCCTGCGCAACCGTGACGCCAGCCTGCAAAGTGACGTGCGGGTCGGTGCTATCCGGCAAGCAGTCGCGAACCTTTCCACCATCAATGCCAACCAGGTCGCTGCGCAATTACTGGGCGACACTATTTATGCCAACGTGTTGTTGCTTGGCGCAGCTTTTCAGGCCGGGCTGGTACCTGTTTCCGAGGCAGCCCTGCTGCGCGCGATCGAGTTGAACGGGGTACAGGTCGATCGCAACAAGAACGCCTTCGCCTGGGGCCGGATTGCAATTGCCGATCCCGCTGCCATTGAATCCCGCGTTCATCACAGCAGCACCTTGGCCGACGAATCCCTGCAACAGATCATTGACCGCCGTGCGAAATTCCTTGTCCAGTACCAGGATGAAACCCTGGCGCAACGCTATCGCTCGCTGCTTGAGCGAGTACGCACGACGGAACAAAATGCGGGCGGCGATGAAACCCTGACGAAAGCAGCAGCGCTCGCGTATTTCAAATTACTGAGTTACAAAGATGAATACGAGGTTGCACGCCTGCACACCGATACCGGGTTTCTTGAAACGTTAAGGCAGGACTACGGCGACAAGGCAAAAATAGAGTTTCACCTTGCCCCGCCCATTCTCAACGGCAAGAAAGATGCCCGCGGGCGGCCACTGAAAAAAAGCTTCGGCGCGTGGATGATTCCTCTGTTCCGGGTTCTCGCCAGCCTGCGGCGCTTGCGCGGCACCGCGTTCGACGTGTTTGGCTATACAGCCGAACGACGCATGGAACGCCAACTTGTGCACGAGTTCGAAGACGTCGCTGACGAACTTATCAAAGGACTCAATAAGGGCAATCTGGAGCAGGCGAGCCGCTTGCTTGGCCTCTACATGGACATTCGTGGTTACGGCCCGGTCAAGCAGGAAGCTGCGGACAGGATCCGCCCCATGGTAGCCGCTGAGCTCGCATCCATGCGACGATGCCAGGATGAGTAATACAGATATCCGGTACGAGATCCTGGAAAAGCCGGCAACCGGCGCTACAATGCAAGTCGCGGATGGTGTTCACTGGTTGCGGATGCCGCTCCCGTTCGCACTGAATCATATCAATCTGTGGCTCATACAGGATCAGGATGGCTGGGCGCTGGTCGACACCGGCCTCGGCGACAAGGCGACGCGAGATCTCTGGCAAGGTATTTTCGCCCGGAGCATGGGTGGCAAGCCACTTACCCGTGTGCTGGTTACGCACATGCATCCGGATCATGTCGGCTGCGCGGGCTTCTTGACGAGTCATTTCGACGTCGACCTGTGGATGTCGCGAGATGAATACCTGTTGTGCCGCATCCTGGTCGCCGACACGGGCCGCGAGGTGCCTGATGAAGGTACCGAGTTCTATCGCGCCGCCGGCTACAGCGACGAACAAATGGACCAGTATCGCAAGATGTTTGGTTATTTCGGACGCTTTGTGACACCACTACCTGAGTCGTACCGGCGACTGCAGGACGGCATGCAGTTGAAAATCGGTGGTCATGGCTGGGAAGTTGTTGTCGGTCGCGGCCATTCTCCCGAACATGCCTGCCTTTTTAACCACGATCTGAACCTCGTTGCAGGCGGCGATCAGCTGTTACCAGCGATCAGCGCGAACGTGAGCGTTTACCCGACCGAGCCTGCTGCAAATCCACTGCATGACTGGATTGAGACACTCACGACGATTCGAAATCGCTTGCCTGCCGACGTCCTTGTACTGCCCGCCCACGGCAAGCCTTATCGAGGCGTTCATGAGCGTATTGATGAACTGATACGGCATCACCTGTCACGCCTGGACGCATTGCTCGACTACATGCGCACGCCGCAGCGTGCAATCGATGTATTTCCGGCGCTTTACCACCGACAAATCACCCCGGAGAATCTGATGTTCGCGACGGGTGAGGCCATTGCGCATTTGAACTACCTGATCGACAGAAATGAGATAGTGGCAGAGACCGATCGCGACGGCCTCCGCTGGTATCGTCGAATTTGATAGGCATTCAAGAGACTGACATGAACTATTACCGCTTTACTCTGCTAACGGTTGTCCTGATTTCGCTTGCCGCCTGCGGCCAGGAAACTGCGCGGACTGACGTACCGCAAGTAGCAACAACAGTCACAACGGCGGCCGTGGCCATGCCGGACAGCGAGAGTGCCGCGGTTACGGCGAGCATTCTCGAACGTGGCGGCAATGCGGTCGACGCGGCGGTCGCCGCCGGCTTCGTGCTCGCTGTAACGGAAGCCGAAGCCGG
>DDIS01000194.1:6370-23892 GCA_002338615.1 Proteobacteria bacterium UBA1844
AACATCGGCGGTGGCGGGTTCATGGTTATGTACCTGGACGGCAAGGCATATTTTCTGGACTACAGGGAAACCGCTCCGGCAGCAGCTGACAAAGATATGTATCTCGATGACGAGGGCAATGTTATCGAAGGCGCCAGCACTCTAGGGCACCTTGCGTCCGGTGTGCCGGGTTCAGTCGCGGGCCTCTGGGCTGCTCACCAGCGTTTCGGCAAGCTGGCCTGGCGCGATGTTGTAGCACCGGCCATCAAGCTCGCGCGTGACGGCTACGTGGTGGACGCAAAGCAAATGATCGAGTTCGATTATGGCGCCCGGGAATTTGCCGGCAAAACCAATTTCGCAAAATACTTTGGTGACGTGCAGGAAAATCAGCGCCTGGTTCAGCCGGAACTCGCCGAGACATTACAGAGAATTGCAGCCAGGGGCCGGGATGGGTTTTACGGTGGCAAGACCGCCGACATGATCGTTGCCGAAATGGCGCGCGGCAATGGCCTTATCACACTCGACGATCTTGAGAACTACCAGGCGAAATGGCGTGCACCACTTCGTGCAGATTGGCGCGGCATGGAAATACTGGCAGCACCGCCACCAAGTTCCGGCGGCTTCGCCGTCATCCAGCTGTTGAAGATAAAAGATCTGCTGGCGAAGGACTTCGAAGGCGTGCCACTCAATTCGGCACAGTACGTGCACCTGGTGGCGGAAATCGAGAAGCGCGTGTTTGCGGATCGGGCCGAGTATCTCGGCGACCCGGACTATGTCGACGTACCGATGGAGCGCTTGCTGAGTGATGAATATTTGAAAAAGCGCGCGAGGGAAATTGACCCGGAGCATATTGCAGAGCTTGGTGACGTGTCGCCGGGGCTCGAGTCTATGGAAACCACCCACTATTCGATTGTCGACTTCGACGGCAACGCGGTATCAACTACGACGACGCTCAACCTGTCGTTTGGCAGTGGCGTTGTGGTTGAAGGCGCCGGATTTTTGCTCAACAACGAGATGGATGATTTCAGCGTGAAGCCCGGCGTGCCCAACGCGTTCGGCGTCGTCGGTAACACCGCGAACGAGATTCAACCGGGCAAACGCATGCTGTCATCGATGTCACCGACAATTATTACAAAAGATGGCAAAGTCGATTTCGTTAGCGGCACACCGGGTGGCTCGACCATATTCACCACGGTGTTCCAGATGATTGTCGACAGCTACGACTTTGGCATGACAGCCACCGCCGCGGCCGGCGCGCCGCGCTTTCACCACCAATTACTGCAACCGGACGTCGTCACCTACAGCCCAAGTGTGCCACTGCCCGAAGCGACTATTTCCGCATTATCGGATCGCGGTTACCGCGCAATACCGCATTCTTTCGACTACGGCGATGTCCAGACGATCCGGCGAATTCCGGGCGGCTGGGATGCTGGCACGGATCCGCGCGGCCGTGGTGAATCGCGAGTAATTGAACAGCCCGATACGCTCCAGGGCACAACTCAATGAGGTAGTTCGTTCAAGGTGCTGTGGGAACGGGATGGCGGTACCAGAAGCCGTACCGCACACGCATAGCAAGACCTGAACCGCCAGCTCTGCGACTCAGGCGATAGTCGCAGGCGCTGTCGGTTCCACCCGGCGTATCGTCAGGTCTGGTCGTCTGTGGTTGCCGCTGGCGCGCTGTCGGCAACACTCTTCATGCCGTTGGTACAACCCGATTCGGAATCGTACGTCTGGCTGACTCCGATCACCTGGCCGTTGGATGACTTCAGATTGAAAGTGAATTTTCCGGATTCGGACTTGCTGCTTTCAAAGCTCGCCTTATTCTGTGAGTTCTTTTTCACGGACTCAATGCCGTTCAGGCAACTGGCCTTGCTTGCATAGCCCTGGCTGCCCAGCACGTTCTGACCGTTTGCTGCTTTCAGTCGAAAGCGAAACTCGCCGGCCTTGTCCTTATAGATTTCAAATTTTCCTGCCATTGCTACCTCCTGTTTCCAGTTATTTCAAAATCTCGTCGTACATTGTCTATTTGACGATGAACGTGACTTTCATCGATACGCGAAACTCTTCAATTTCGCCGTCATTCAAGACAACTTTCTGTTCCTTGATCCAGGCACCTTCAATATTCTTGATGGTCTCGGCTGCTTTCTTGAGGCCTTTCCTGATTGCGTCTTCAAAACTTGTTTTCGATGAGGAACTGATTTCTACGAGTTTGGCGACACTCATGCTTATTCTCCTTGGGGCTCTGTCGATGAGGGCTCATCTGACTGAGCTGGTTTGTGGTTTTTTAGTCACTTGCTAAAAAAAGAGGCCTGCGGCTGGGCTTTCCGGTCGCAGATCGGACAGGATACAGGTTGCGCGTCCGCTTGTCGGCCTTCATGCAAGATCGCGACCGAATTTCCCTAATGCGCTATACACTTGTGTGTCGCCGGGATGTTAGAATTGCCGCCTCGTGCCGTCGGGGGAGACCTGCCAACAATGGCCTTCGGCAGCCTCACGCGCGGCATCACATACCAGGCAGCCTGTGGCGGTTGCTGCTTTTTTACGACACACACTGGACAATCGTGCCGAATGAATCAAGAATTGCCCGACCAGACGCAGTTTGGCCCGGGAATCATCCAATTGGGAGCATAAGAATATGAAACTTTTCATCTGCGTAATTGCGACGGCTGTTGTCGCATTGACGGCTGCGGGGGACGCATTCGCGGATGCCTCTAAAGGGCAAGCTTATTTCTCGGTCATGGGGTCGTATATCGATGATGACGACGATCGCAATATTGACGACGGGATCAATGGCGGACAGTTCGGTTTTGGCTGGGCCATCAGCCAGGGCTGGAACGTGGAGGCCATGATGAGCGCTTCGCACGGCGAAGGTGCTCCAGACTATTCTTACACGGGCCTTGGCGTTGACCTGCAGCGCGTATTCCGTCGTGATGAGCGATTCAGTCCCTACTTGCTTGCAGGCCTCGGGTATTTCGATGCCGATCCGGTAGGGCAGGAAAATGAAGACGGCTCAATGTATTCGCTGGGTGCCGGGTTTTACTACGACCTGGGTTCGTCAAACGTTGCACTGCGTGGCGAATGGCGCAGCCGCACCGATTCGGCAGGTCCCGACGACCTGACCGATAACCTTTGGAGTCTTGGCCTGCAGCTGCCATTTGGCTCCGGCGCACCGAAATGGGTCGACAGCGATGGCGATGGTGTCAGCGATAGCCTCGACCGCTGTCCGAACACACCTGCGGGAACACAGGTGGATGCCTATGGCTGCGAACTTGACAGTGACGGCGACGGCGTTGTCGACAGCCTTGACCAATGCCCGAATACACCATCAGGTGTTAGCGTCGATAGCCGTGGTTGCCCGCTCGACTCGGATCGTGATGGCGTGCCCGACGACCTGGATGAGTGCCCGAATACACCGGCTGGTGCCAAGGTGGATGCAAAAGGTTGTGAACTTGACAGTGACGGTGATGGCGTCGTCGACAGCAAGGACGAGTGCCCGAACACACCCAAAGGCGATCCGGTCGACAAGCGCGGCTGCACGCTGCGCGGTGAATACGTGCTACAAGGCACGGAATTCGAACTGAATTCCGATCGCCTGACGGCCGAGTCGATTGCCGTATTGAGCGATGTTGTGGATACGCTGAAGCGCTACCCGGACCTCACTTTTGAAATTGGTGGTCACACCGACAGTACCGGTGCCGCTGATTACAACATGGGGTTGTCGGCGCGCCGCGCACAGACCGTGCACGATTTCCTGGCCTCCAAGGGCATTGCAGTATCACGCATGTCCGTGAAAGGTTACGGAGAAACGCGCCCGATCGAGAGCAACGACACCGATGCCGGACGCGCTGCCAATCGTCGCGTATCGCTACGTGCCAATGAAGAGTAGAACCTAGCTCTGCTCGTCGGCAAATGAAGCAAAGCGCGTGCAGGCAACTGCACGCGCTTTTTTTTATTCGTGTCAGCGGCAGATGGCACTTTCCCCGTGAAGGCTGTGCTACCTTTTAGCGCGATGGCTATTCGTTCACTGTGCATTATTGAAGACGCCGATCGACCGACCGTTGCAACGCTGATTGGCATGCATAATGCGGGGATCGAGGTCAGCGTTGTTTGTCCGAGATCGCGGCCCAATTTCCGCCTGTTGCTCGATGCGGGGTTACGGGTTCTTGACATTTCCTTCGACAGAAACTTCGACCGGCCGGCACAGAAAGCGCTGAGAGCGGAACTGATCAGAGGTCGCTACCATATCCTCCACGCCTTCAGCAGCCGGCCTTTGAGCAACGGTCTGGCAGCGGCTAAAGCATTGCCGGTGCGCATCATTGCCTACCGGGGCATCGTTGGAAATTTAAGTTTTTTCGACCCGATATCCTGGCAACGCTACCTGAACCCGCGTATCGACAAGATTGTCTGCGTCGCAGAAGCAGTACGGCAATGGTTTCTGCGCATGCGACCGGCATTTTTACGCATGCCACCGACCAGGCTCGTAACCATCTACAAGGGTCATGACCTGGAATGGTACAACGCGGCCCCGGCCAACCTGGTCGAGGCGGGTATTCCCGCGGATGCGTTCGCGATTGCTTGCACGGCAGCGTACCGACCACGCAAGGGTATTGATTACCTGATCGCGGCGCTCGAATACCTGCCGGATGACCTGCCCGCCCACCTGGTGCTGATCGGCAATATGGATGACGAACGAATGATCGAGCGCATAGCCCGGAGCCCGGCAAGTACGCGTATTCATCGCATTGGTTTCAAGACCGATGCGCCGGCATGGACCGCAGCGTGCGATGTCTTTTGCCTGCCGTCGATCAAGCGCGAAGGACTGGCACGCTCGATAATCGAGGCGATGGCCTATCGTATTACGCCGATTGTGACTGACTGCGGGGGCAGCCCTGAACTCGTTATTGACGGCGATTGCGGATTCGTCGTGCCCGTCAAGGATCCCCGGGCGATCGCCGGTGCGATTGAAAAACTGTATCGCGACCCTGCACTGCGGCGGCGCATGGGGGATGCCGCACGCACGCGCATCGGCACACATTTCCGAAACGAAGATACGGTGCGAAAAACAGTGGCACTGTACGAGGAACTGGTCCCCGACCCCGGCGCTGAACGTCGGTGGCCGGGGCTGTGAGCCTGCCTGTTGCTAGAGAGTAACGACCTTTGCGTTTGATTCTGCGGCGGTCTTCTTCGCTTGTTCCAGTGGCACTTTCCAATCCGCAGGCATTTTTCTGAAGTCGAAAAACGGTTCTTCATCGCCCTGCTCGATTGCATCCTGGACCTGTTTGTAAAACTCGCCGCCCGCCTGGTCGGAAAACGTAATTTCCACAGCCTTAGCCTCATCCGCTGTTCGCGGCCGCTCACAATACTCAGGGAACGTTGCCTCACCGGCATGACCCGTCGCATATCCCTTTGCAAACATCTGCTTAAGAATGCCAAAGCCGTCGTCCTGTACCAGCACGCCACCACGTGGATGTCCGCCCAGGGATTTCATGTGTGCGATAAATTTGTCGAGACTGTAACAATCGTAAGCCACATGCTGACAGGAATGATCGCCATGTTTCTCGACGAAGCTCGTGACCTGCGATTTTTTTGCCCGATCAATGCCCTCGATCAGCGCGATACCAAAATCGCCGTAATCGATACACCAGATTTTCATGCTGCTATTGGGGTCGCCCGGCCTTGCATCATCGATACGCTTGATCAACGTACCACCCTCGACTTCGATATGAAACCAGGCCCACTTTTCGATGTTGCCCGCTTCCACGGCGTAGGATATATGGTCGACTTTCTTGAGGTAGGACATGAACGGGCCTCCGGGCTTCAAGGGTAGTGAGTTGTGAACCCGATATTCTCTGCCAAACGAGATGCAGGAAGTTGGCGCTTATTGACCGTATATGCGAATATCGTGCAGTAATTATTGATAAATTACTAATATGACGCAGGAAAATATAAATCTCGATCGATTTGATGCAAAAATTCTGTCGATTCTTCAATCCGATGGACGCATCAGCTGGTCGCGATTGGCGGAAAGCATCAACCTCTCTGCCAGCGCCTGCCAGCGTCGCGTGGAAGCCCTGGTTGCACGCGGCGTCATAGAAAACTTTACCGTCAATCTGAATGAGAAGGCCCTGGGTAACCATGTCAAAGCTTTTGTCGCAGTCAACGTCGATCGAAAGAACACAGCCCTTGCGCAAGACTTCAGGCGCAAGCTTCGTGAGCACCCGCAGGTGCAGGCCTGCCATATGATTTCGGGAACAATCGATTTCATTCTCGAGGTCGTGGCGAAAGATCTCGACTCGTTCGGCAACTTTATCGATAGCGAGCTACTCGGCATGCCCGCCGTAAAAGATGCGTCCTCATCAATCGTGTTGAAGATCGTGAAAGCGAAACGCGTAAGCATCGATTAGGAGTCTGTCCGGTAGAAGCGCATGAGGCGAGATTGTCTTACGTCGCCGCCTGGCCAAAACTGTGAGCGAATAGGCAGTGTCCGGGTAGCCACTGACCGATACTGCGGATACCAGTTCCCGACTTGTTCAAGGGCTTTACGCGTGATTATCCCTGCGATACTGTCATTTGCCTGCTACAGGAAAACCACCCGGCGCATGGCACCGGTACGCGGTGCCTCGCTGGTACGCAATGTACTTGACCTGTCGCAACCGCCCGCTGGAACTACCGCGCTGATAGCGCGATACACGTTGCTGGCAGCTGTCGCGGTCAGCTGCTATTTCCTCGGCGCCGGCGTTGCGCTGATTATCAAGCTGGCCCCGGTGCAAGCGGCAACGGTGATCGTCGCCGTCGTTGCCGGCTGCGCGCTCAACCTGCTCGAGGAAGATTAGCCGCTTCCGGGTGAACCGCCGTCGATTCCCGCCGACGGCCATTACGAGCCCTTGCTAAATTCCAGTTCCGCTCTTAACTTGGCTAGCAACTCCGCTGACGGCGCCGCATACGCTTCAATCCAACGCGCATGAATCCGCTGTATGGGTGACACATCGAGGTAGTTCCAGCGGCATCGACCCTCCTTGCGACTGATGATGAGACGCGCATTCTCGAGCACGCGCAGGTGTTGCATGACCGTCGTTCTATCGAGATTTCGCAGGTGCCCGCCGATTTGCCCGGTGGTCATCGGCGCATCGCGGAGCAAGTCTAGAATACGTCGCCGATCGGGACCGGCAAGCGCCTTGAAGACGAGGTCATCCTGCTCTTCCTCGGATAATTTTCGCCGTTTATCGTTTGCCATTTGACAAATATGTTATATTTTTATAACGTATTGTGCAACCCTAGCCAGGAGCACGGAAATGGCCCGGAATTACACGATACAAACGAAGATTCGCAAACCCGTGGCCGACGTATTCGAAGCAGTCGTCCGTCGCGACAAACTCTGTCAATATTTCACGAACGATGCCAGCGGTGACCTGCAGGAAGGCAGTCAAGTACAGTGGCATTGGGATCACTACGGCGAATCGCCGGTCGTCGTCAGAGAAATTGTAAAGAACAAACTCATTGTGCTCGCCCTCGATTCCAAGGAATGGAACAAGGCGAAAGACGACTCCTACGAAGTATTGGTACGTTTTGAATTCGTCGCGCTTGATGCTCGGAATACGATGTTGTCAATCAGCGAGGAAGGATGGAAAACGGACGCGGAAGGCCTCAAGGCATCGCACGACAATTGTGGTGGCTGGCAACATATGGCGATGTGCCTGAAAGCCTGGATCGAGCACGACATCGACCTGCGCTAAAACCCGGCCACTCCGGTCGGCCAGGCGGGCGAATCGCCCTCGTGGAAGCCCTGTGCCGTGACGTGCCGTATCGCATCTTCCATGACGCCAAGCCCTTCGCGCAACACGGCTTCATCCATATTCAACGCCGGGTACATGCGGATCGTATCTTCACGGTCACTGATTGCCCAGACACCATTCGCCAGCATCTGGCTGCGCACGGCCCGTGCAACCCACCAGTTTTTTGCATCGGCGGCCGGATCCGGGGAGTGGAAGCCCACACCGACAAGCAGGCCGTTAGCCCGAACCTGCCGCACAATATCGTAATCTTCCCATGTGCTCATGATCTCGCTTGCAATACGCCCGAGCCTTGCGGCGTTCGCAACAAGGCCCTCTCGTTCGTAGAGCTCGAGGGTCTTGATACCCGCGGCACAGCCTGCCGGCGTTCCAGCAAAAGTTGAGCCTGATGAAAACGCGTCGTTGTCGCCAAGAATTTCATCGCGAGCTGCGATACCCGCGCACGGCTCGATCCCGCCGGAAAGGTTTTTGCCGACGACCAGAATATCCGGCACGACCTCGTAGTGATCGATGCCCCACATCTTGCCCGTGCGGCCAAGCCCGGTCAGCACTTCATCGCTGATCATGAGCCAGTCATTCTTGTCACAGATTGCGCGGATACCCTGCAGGAAATTGGTCGGCGGAATCCAGTTGCCACCTTCGGCCAGTCCCGGTTCGATCAATATTGCTGCAATATTGTCGCGTGGCACCATGCTCTTCGGAATATGGTTGTCGAGATACCAGAGACAAAAATCGACGTACTGCTCCTGGCTCATGCCCGCGGGCATTTCATCGCTATACGGGTAAGGGGCACGAATAACACCGCCGGTCCAGGCTTCGAGGTAACGGTTTTTTGCGCCGTCGTAGCCACTGATCAGCTTGGTGCCAAGACTCTCGCCGTGGAACGACGAGCTGAAACTGATTATGTAGCGGCGCCGTGTATGTGTCAGTGCAAGGTGTACGGCTGCTTCGGCAGCTTCAGTGCCGGAAACTTCGTAGTTGAAACGTGACAATGCGCGGTCGGGCATGATGGCAAGCAGCTTTTCCGCAAGTTCATAACGCAAAGGGTGATCGTAGTGAAAACCGTAGCGCAGATGTGCCTGATGGACGGCCTCGATGATTTCCGGGTGTGCATTGCCGAGTGGGTTTGTCGCCCAGCCATTCTGAAAATCAATGTAACGCTTGCCGTCGAGGTCCCAGATGAAATCGCCTGCTGCTTTATCGACGACAATCTGGCGCGCGGCGCGGAACCCACGTCGCCCTGCTTTTTCAAGCTCTGACTCAAATTTGAGCCCGTTGCGGAACAGCGGTATGCCACGCTCGAGCATCGCTTGTGTTTTTGCGCCGAGAAAATTTTCGCTCATACAGTCCTCAAAAAAGAATTCTCTTGACCTGGCTGTCATGCTAGTCCGACGTTTTATTGAGCCACGGCAGTGGCCGACAAGCTTCGACGAGCACGGTGTCGCCACGGTGCACCAATCCCGGAACTTCCACCACGCCGACGAGGCCCCGTGTCAGTTTCGCGGCCTGTGAAAAACTTGTGGGCGAAAGAGCAATGCTGCTTTTTGCCGACAATTGTGACGCCAGCTGCTTGCCCATATCGAGACAGGGCGGATTGTACTCTTCGACAATCACCACAGCACCGGACGGAAACCGCAATACGGAACCTCGCGGCAGGCGCGAAAACTCACTGATCCCGGAAAAACAGAAGTTCGCACCCAGCGTGCCCGCGTCCAGACCGCCACCAAGGCCCATTGCCTGAGCTATTGCCGCGAGTTCCTCCAGCGATACGCCCGACCACTGCCGCTCATTGCGACGAACCGTACCTTTGGCCTGCTTGTCGCCGGCCCAGGCTCGCCGTTCGTAGCCACGATGCCGGTCGCCAACGATTCCATCCAGCTCAAGCTGGATCGCCTCGTGTGCAGGCTTGCTGAGATCAGCGTTCGATCCGGCGTGCACCGAGACTACTGTCGCTTCAATACCAGTCATTCAGCCTTGTTACCGTGAATCATAGCCGCAATCAGGTTCTCACGGTGTCGATAGGAAGTGTACAGGACGCCAGCAACATGCAGCACGACCAGGACTATCAGCCCGTCCGTCAGTCGACTGTGCAAGGACTCTACCCACTCAACTCCCCAGAATCGATCCGTTGTGTAGAGCCAGCCGGTAAGGCTGACCGACGCGACAGTCGACAACAACGCGACGATCATCCATCCGCCCAACGGATTGTGACCGACGAAGCGCGCTTCTTCGCGGTGCAATACGTCCTTCGCATACCGGGTTGTAACACCGATGCCACGGACGATATGGCGAAATCGAGCATAATGTGACCCTGTCCACCCCCAGATACAGCGAACAAGTACCACAAGAAGCGCCGTATAGCCGGTCCATTCATGCCACGAACCACCACTGTGACGCGTCAGCCAGGCGGCAAGTACGGAGGCTACCAGGACCCAGTGCCCGATGCGCACAACCGGATCCCAGACATAGACTACAGGCTTGCCGTTGTCAGTGCCTGGGAATGTCATTCTTCGATAGGTACTGGCTCAAGTGTTACGGGGTGAAAATAGACTTCAACACGTTGTCCGTTCTCATCGATTGCATAGACTTCGTAGCAACCTCCGTCGACTTTGATGCGCCGAACCTCCCAGCCTTTCTCGACCAGGCGTTCTTCAAGCACATCCGGAGATTGCCAGTTTTCCTCAGGGCCAGAATCACAAGTTGCAAGCCCTGTCGCCAAGGATGGCCCGGCCGCTGCAATTCCCAGCAATAGCATTGCGGTTAATAACTTTTTCATTGGTGCCTCCGATTTCATACATTGTGGAGTAGATCACATCTGGCTGGTCACAACTGTAATCTCGGCCGACAACGAGGCGCAAGCCTCGGTATTCACTTATGTCGAAAATCGCGCTCAGGTGTTGCAATACACTTGAATTGCAAGGTGCCTGGTCATGGGAAAAATACTGTTTGGAATGGCCGTCATAACGGCTGCCATCGTACTTACTCTTGGCGTTTGGCGCTGGAGCGACAAACAAGCCGACAAAACAGTATGGAATACCCTCGCCTTGCAACAGCCCAAGTCAGTTCTCGCCTTCGATGAATCAATGATCACTGGCCTGCCCGAACCGGCACAACGCTATTTTCGGTATGCGATCCAGCCTGGAGCGCCCCTTTACACGGTTGCCGAAATTGCGATGGAGGGAGAATTCAGTCTTGGAAACAAGGCGGAGCCCAACTATATGTCGATGCGCGCGCAGGAAATTATCGCCGCTCCGCAAGGCTTTGTGTGGACGGTGCGCACAGGAACCGCTGGGTCGATCGCCGGGTCCGATGGCGCCAAAGATGGCACCAGCTGGAGTCGCTTCTGGCTATACGGGCTCGTGCCTGTCGCGCGAGCAGGCAACAACAGGGATCATGCCCGTGCGGCGTTTGGCCGTTACGTCGCCGAAGCGATCTTCTGGACACCGGCTGCGTTATTGCCTACGGAACATGTCCACTGGGAATGGGTGAACAGCTCAACCGCTCGCGTGACCATGTTGCACATGAGTCTTGATCAGGCTGTGGACCTGACTGTCGACTCCGACGGCCGGCTTACCAAAGTAAAGTTACAACGCTGGTCGAATGCGAATGCATCGAAAAAGTATCAGTGGCAAGCCTTTGGCGGCTATCTTTCCGACTACAAGGAGTTCGGCGGCTTTCGACTGCCAACCCGCATCGATGCAGGCAATTTCTTTGAGACAGACGATTATTTCCCGTTTTTCAAGGTTACTGTCACGTCCGTGACATTTCCACAATCCGGAACAGGCTGAAGCGACCACCAGGCTTTTGCAGTCTGGCTCATGTGTCACAGGACAATTGCCATGTCCGGGTATTTACCTATTGGCAATTCCTTGCTCGTACATGGATAATCAAACGGACAGAATCGATACCAAAAAGGAAATCTGATGCGGCAATCAAGAAATGTTGCACTGCTTGTTTTGTTGCTGGTTGGCGTTGCCGCCTGCCAGAGCGCTACGGTGTCCAGGCAGCAAATAGTCCTTCCGGAAGGCGATGCAGCAGCTGGCGAGCAGGCGTTTGTCGCTTTGGAATGCACCGCATGCCACACAATAGCGGGCAAAGAACTGCCCGATGCCGAGGAAGTCGGGCCGGTGACTATCACCCTGGGCGGCAAGACATCACGGACCAAATCCTACAGCGAACTGGTCACATCCGTTATCAACCCGTCCCACAAACTCGCGCGAAATCCATTCAAGCAACAAATTGCAGATAACGGTGAGTCGGTGATGCCAGTATTCAACGACATCATGACGGTTACGCAATTGATTGATATTGTTACGTTCCTCGAATCGCAGTACGAAATCGTCGAACGTCCTCGATACCGGTACCCTGTTTACACGTACTAGTGTCCCGTGCGGTTAATTCGTTGATCTGTTTCGGCCCGTTTTTCCGTCCTGCGGCGTTTTGCCTTCTCGCCATAGCTACGGCTATGACTCGTCGGCAAGCCTTGCAGGCTGAAAAAACGGACTCGAGCTACATTCAACGAATTAACCGCACGGGACACTAGCCCGTAACGCCGACAGGTCCTATGCGACGAGATTGCGCGGATCCGACCGGATGAAGTCCGCGCTTTTGCCGAATCCATGCGCAAGATCCGGCTCTTGAAGCTGACGCCTGATAAGGTCGCTCGTCGACAGAAACAAGGCAAATAAAACGAACAGGTAGTTTTGGTAGTCAAGCAAGGCACCGCGCAGGAACTCAATCCTTAGTTGAGACACGAAGAATACCAGCAGGATAATCAGACCCAGCTTTGGCAGAGTTGCCAATTTCCGGTCAGGTATCCTGGCCTTTCGAATCCGGAACAGGTGCATCGCTAAAATGGTAAAGAACGTGATCCATGCGACAACGCCAACGATGCCAGTTGTATAGAGCACTTCCAAAAGCAGGTTGTGCGGATAAGGAACATACTCGACTGACTCGACTTTCGTGTTGCGCGTGCTGATCGCGTGCCTCGGGCCATGTCCCATGATTGGTTTTTCGACGATTTTCTGCCATGCAATCGGCCAGACTTCAGCGCGTGTATCAGGAACACCGCCTTCTATTTCCGTACCTTCCAGGCGGTCAAACAACATGTTGTAGTCGGTATAGTTGACGACAACAATGGCAGCAAAAGTAAAAAGCGTGACACTGCCGACGGTCATTTTTGCAATTCGGGCGAGACCTAGTTCGCGCCGGTACGCCAGCATAAACAACATCATACCCACGAGGACGGTTACAAAGCCGCCACGGTTACCCGTAGCGATCAAAAACAGCAGGTTCAAAGCGATCATGCCCAGCATAATACGGCGCAGGAGCTTTGCTGGCTTGTGCAGTAACAGGTAGCCCAGAATCAGGCACTGAAAGGTAAAATATTCAGCCGTTGCTGCGGTCGCGTTGAACGGGCCCACCAGCCGACCGTCTTTACGAATTGGAAGCAGAGACAGTTCTCGGATGCCAAGAAACGTGACCCGGTTGTCGCCTGATGCGAACTGGATCGCGCAATAGACCAGGACAGCCACGTTCAACCAGATCAGGCAGCGAACGACGTACTGCCAGTCATTTGTTCGCGATACGTAGTTGTATACCATGTAGAACAAAAGAATATTGCTGACGAAGCCCACCATATAAATGATGTGATAGAAATGGGTCTCTGGCTGCGATTGCGAGAAGGCGATCATGAACGCGAAGAATATGAGAAGTATGGGGCCGAGCAGCGGTACACGCGTGAGTCGACCCTGCAGCAAGAAGGCGAAAGCAGCGACAAATATGAGAATTAGATTTACCGGACCATAGCGAGTATCGATGACTGCGAACGGAATCAGCAGGATAAGAATCCCGAGGCTGCGCTTTTCCGGTAGCTTGAACAGCGTGACAAAAAAGGCGATTCCAGCAACTGCCGCGATTATCATTTGTGCATATTGTGCGGTGCTGGTTGTCATAAACTGCAGTTCGACATACTACCGGTGTGGGCTCCGCTACCTGGGTCTGGAAGTCACCGCGGCCTGTACACCCAGTTGTCGTTTGCTGTGATCCGGTATAATGCTTAAAATTCAGCCGTTCGGACCTGCTCACGTGCGATCCATGGATAGTCTGATGCTAGCGCTGACTCTAGAGGCCAGCCATACGTAGTAACCGAGTGGGCTACCTGCAAAGCACCAGTTAAGGCGCTGATTTCTCGCCGATCGAGCAAATACTGGCCACTGGTCCCACGGTGTGCTAATAATTTGCCCACTATTCAGTGTCGCGTAACCTTACAATGACTCGCAATCAGTCCAGCAACCCGACCGTCTATGTAGTGGATGATGACGCCTCGATTCGTCGTGCCATTGAGTTGCTGATGCGGTCGGTGGGCCAGAAGTGCGAAATTTTCAGTTCCGGGGCCGAATTTCTGAACGAGTATCGCTCTGGGGGGGTTGGCTGCCTGGTATTGGATATACGCATGCCAGGCATGAGCGGCCTTGAGGTGCAAGCGCGCCTTGCAAGTGTTGGCGACCCGATGCCAATTATCTTTATCACCGGCTTTGCTGATGTCCCCATGGCCGTGGCCGCGATGCAAAAAGGCGCCTTCGACTTTATCGAAAAGCCTTTTCGCGACCAGGAATTGCTGGATCAGATTGGCGCTGCGTTGTTAGCCGACGACGCGCGATGCTCGCAGCAATACAACCAGCAACGTGTAGCCGAATGCCTCAAGAGCCTGACGAACCGGGAGCGACAGGTCATGGATCTCGTAGTTACCGGAAAGCCGAACAAGATAATCGCCCACGAACTGGACGTCAGCCAGCGTACCGTCGAGATTCACCGTGCTCGCGTTATGGAGAAAATGGAAGCCAGGTCCCTCGCTGACCTGGTGCGCATGTCCTTTTCGATTTAGCGGACGGACAGGCTGATGGATCCATTCGTTGATCCGGTGTCCATAAGTAGATTCCGCGATGTAGTAAGGAACATGTCGTATAGGAAATCGAGCCTGATCTGATTTAACGTCTGACGACACGCCAAAACACGTCCAGTCGCGTGTCAATCGTCAGGTGACATCATGAAAAAGCTATCCCGCGTCCTTTGCATCGTCGACCCGACTGCCAGCAATCACTACGCGATGGAGCGTGCCGCTTCACTCTGCAGCAAATCCGGTGCAACGCTCGACCTGCTGATCTGTTGTTACAATGAATATCTTGGCGGCCAGCGTTTTTTCGATTCGCCGTCACTGGAAAAAGCGCGCAAGCAACTCATGGAAGAGCATCTACAATATCTCGAGGCACTGGCCCGCCCGTTGCAGGAAGCCGGTATTGAGGTGGCCATTGCAATTCACTGGGACCGGCCGCTGCATGAAGGCATCGCCCGCTATGCAGCCACGATCAATGCGGACCTCGTTATCAAGGACACACATTTTCACTCGGCAATCTCGAATACCCTCATGGGCAACACGGACTGGCAACTCATCCGATGCTGTGCGGCGCCGCTATGGCTCGTCAAGCCGGTGTCTATGCCGGACCGTCCCATATTTTTGTCAGCATTGGATCCAATGAACGAGCACGACAAACCCGCAGCCTTGGATGATGAGATCCTTATTTCGGCGAAGAAGATTGCCGATCTATACGGTGGCGAAGTGCATGCATTTCATGCCTATGATCCGCGGGCTGCACTGGCAACCGTTACCGCCAACGCATATTTGCCCGTGTCGCTGCCGTACGACGAAATCGAGCAGCAAATGCGGGAAGATCATGGCCGGCGCTTGTTCGAGATAACGAAATACCACAGCATTGCTGACGATCATACTCACCTGGTTGCCGGACGCACTGAAGAGGAACTGTCCCTGTTGGCGAGCAAGCTAAATGCGGCTGTCGTCGTTATGGGTGCGATCGCGCGCACTCGCCTGAAACGGCTGTTTATCGGCTCCACGGCGGAGCGTACGCTTGATCGTCTGCCATGCGACCTGCTCATTATCAAGCCCGACTGGTTTCGTACACCTGCCGCGATACTGCATCACAGGGAAGCGGCCGCCTGACACGGTACTGGTCCGGGCAAGGTTACCCAATCTGGCCCGTCGTAATCGTTTTGTGGACGGAGTCGAGAAGTTCATCTGTGTGTACCGGCTTGCTCATAAGCGCGCTGTTTGACAAACGCCTGGCCGAATCCACCACTTTGGAGGTATCGCCGCTAACGATAAACGCGGGAAGTTGTTTGCCAACGATCCTGCGAACGCTTTGCACCGCGTCGATGCCATTGGAACCGTCCAGCAAATGAAAGTCGGAGATGATCAGGTCCGGAATGTTTTCAGCGGCCGTGACGAGCGTCATCGCTTCATTCGCTGATTCGGCCATGATGACCCGGTAGCCTTCGGCGGTCAGTAGCATCGCCCAGGCCCGCGCAACTTTCTGGTCATCCTCCACCAGCAGGATAGTGCCGCCTGCATTGGCGATGGGGGACTCTGCCATGACTCTGTCCGATGTCGTTGCAAACGCGGCCCTGGCAACAATTGGCACGAGCACCGAAAAGCAGGAGCCTTCGCCCGGCACGGACTTTACGGAAATCTCGTGTCCGAGCAGGTCTGCCAGCCGGCGCACAATCGCAAGGCCGAGACCAAAGCCCTCATTTTCAGTCCCCGCAGTCCGCAGCTGGTGGAACTCACGAAAAATTTCATCTATCTGTTCGGGCGCAATTCCTATGCCCGTGTCGCCAACATCAATACTCAGTCGCCCATTGACGGTGCGGCAAGTTAATGTGATTCGACCTTCGTTCGTATAACGAATCGCATTGGATACCAGGTTCTGAATGATTTCACTCAACAGGTTCGGGTCACTGCGAATTATCGAAGCATTTTCGGCCGCCACGAACTCCAGGTTCTTGTATCGTGCCTGTCGCGAGGATTCGGCCGTGAGGCGGTCGAGCAACCGTCGCACCGGAAAGTCCTCAAACTCCGGCTGGATAGCACCGGCATCGAGACGGCTGATATCCAGCAAGGAGTTCAGGAGATTGGTCATCGCATCAAGGGAATGCTGCTGACTTTCCACCATCTCAAGTTGTAACGGGTCTTTGACTGTGCGCCGCAATGCCCCGTTCAGGAGACTAAGCGCCTGCACCGGCTGCCTGAGGTCATGACTTGCGGCGGCGAGAAACGCGGTATTGGCTTTATGTGCTCGCTCTGCTGCCCGGCGCGCTTTGATTAACTCCGCCTCCATTTTCTTACGACGCGACACGTCCCGTATGACGCTGGAAACAAACGCACCACTTGATGACTTCACCGGGCTCAGGCTGATCTCCACCGGAAACTCAGTACCGTCCGCCCGGCGCCCATGCAGCTCCATATCAATACCCATGGGCCGGACGTGCGGATTCGCGGCGTACTGCTGACGATGACCAACGTGTCGCGCGCGCGCATGCGCGGGCAGCAGCTTCTCGATGTATGCACCGACCAGTTCATCCCTGGAATAGCCGAACATCTTTTCAGCCTGATCGTTGGCTATCGCAATTCGACCTTTTTCGTCCACAATAATCATGGCATCCGGTGCCGACTCGAGCAGGTGGCGAAAGTACGCTTCCGACGTATCGTCGTCGCTGATATCACGTATCGTACTTGCAATGAGTTGGCCGTCTGTTCCGTCGACCGGCGTCAGCGCAATTTCCGCCTCGAAACTTGAGCCGTCCTTGCGTCCGCCTTGCAGGCTCAGGCCGGACACCAGCGGTCGCGCGTGTGGCATACCTTTAAAACGTCGTCGGTGCTGCTCATGGCGGGCACGGGCA
>DDIS01000194.1:23987-24766 GCA_002338615.1 Proteobacteria bacterium UBA1844
GTCATGGCGGGCACGGGCAGCCGCTGGTACCAGGGTTTCGATCGACAACCCGAGCAGCTCGTCGGCGGCATAGCCAAACAGCTCTTCCGCCTTTGCGTTTGCGAACACAATCGAGCCATCCGAGTCGACCACAACAATGGCGTCGGTCGACAGCGCCAAAAGCTTTTCAGCCGCATCCAGAGTGAGCTTGGTGGCCGCCCTTTTCATCATTAACTCACAAGCCCTGAGTTGGGTCGCAATATTGCGAAGCCTACATTATTGTGTCGGGATGGGCACACCGTGGTACGCCAGGATTATCCGGCTGCAGGTACGCATCAGCTACCCGCTGGCTTATAACGAATGTGGCAAGACTAGCAATCTTGCTGCTCCACTCAATCAGGAGAACTACCTATGCACACCATAGCCAGTGCCTGTCATGGTTGTGATTCAGCCGCATTTTCCGGCCAAAGAGAGCCATGGAATCCATAACTTCAAACTTCGTATACGACCTGCCACTTGAACACCCGTCGGCAAGGTCAACAACAAGGGCCTGGCTTTCGCTTAGCCTGGCATCCCTGATCGCTGCGGGCATATTCGCATTGCTGCTTGTACTCGCGCGAACTCCGTTCGTTCAGGAACACATTCCCCTGCTGGACTTTTTTCACGTGGCACTGGTGATTCATGTCACCTTGTCCGCGTTGATCTGGTTACTGTCATTTTCCGCGGTTATCTGGAGTCTTGGCGTGCGAGATGTGCAGCCACTTTGGGACCGGATTTCGTTCCTGCTGGCAGCATCCGGC
>DDIS01000194.1:24862-25394 GCA_002338615.1 Proteobacteria bacterium UBA1844
TTCCTGCTGGCAGCATCCGGCACCGCCGTCATCGCCGCTGCACCCTTTCTCGGCGCAAACCAGCCAGAGATGAACAATTATGTGCCCGTGCTGGCACACCCGGTCTTCTATGCAGGCCTTGCGCTGTTCGGTGCAGGTATTCTGAGTTACCTGGTGAGAGTCTTGTACGGCCGGCAACCCATCGGGCATACGGTGGACGGTGTCACGGCAATGCGCGCAGGCAGTAGCCTGTCAGCGCTCATTACCGGTGTCGCGATTATTGCGGTGATCGCATCGATGACAGATCTTCCGGCGACCATGGCAGGGACCGTTTACTTCGAATTCCTCTTCTGGGGCGGCGGGCATGTCATACAGTTCAGCTACACGTTGCTTATGATGATTGCGTGGGTACTACTTGCCGACCGTAGCGGTTGCCGCCTGGAGCTCAGCCCGCGACTGACCCTGGTGTTCCTGATATTTCTGGCCTTGCCTGTCATCACCGTACCGTTTCTGTATCTTGCCCACGACGTCGCGTCGGCGGGCCACCGCCTCG
>DDIS01000194.1:25507-35260 GCA_002338615.1 Proteobacteria bacterium UBA1844
ACGCCTCGCCTTTACAGAGCTGATGAAATACGGTGGCTTGTCGTGCCTGCCGCTTGGGCTTGCCGTCGCGGCCAGTTTTCTGAACGCGGCACGGCCCGTGGGTGAACAACGGTACCTGCGATCCGCTTTGTTCAGCTCGATCGTACTGTTCCTCGCCGGCGGCATCCTCGGCTTTATGATCGTTGGTCTGGACATCGTTATTCCGGCCCATTATCACGGCGCCACGGTTGGCGTATCCATCGCGTTCATGGGTTTGAGCTACTACCTGCTGCCGCGGCTCGGCTACGGCCCCCTGCCGCCTCGACTCACATTCTGGCAACCTTTGCTGTATGGGGGCGGCCAACTGTTGCATATTACCGGGCTTGCCTGGACCGGTGGCTACGGCGTACAACGAAAAACGGCCGGTGCTGCACAAGCCCTGGATCGCACGGGAGAGGTGCTAGGCATGGGATTGATGGGCATCGGTGGCCTTATCTCCGTCATTGGCGGTGTGTTGTTCCTGGTCATCGCCTGGCGCTCGATGTGGGCCAGGCGATGAACGAGATTCTGCTTTTTACAGCCGTGGCGATCGCCATCTACCTGTTTTCCGATCTGCTGGTACGAACGATTGAGGCAAGACAAGGCAAGGTGCTGCAACAACGCCAGCTCGTATTTTTTGCTATTTTCCTGGTTCTCGTGCTGCTGACATTCCGGATTCTGCGCCAGCTGTTGCAACCCTGATCCAGTGTCAAATACCGAGCTTGCCATGCAAGCGGGCGTCGTGCGTTGAAAAGTGCCCGCTGAACCAGTCCGACAGTCGCTTACGTAGTTGCTCGAGTCCACGGTTGGGGGCATCCGCGACCACGTCCATCAGGTCGCGAATCTGGTCAAGCAACTCCTCGTGGTCGTCTTTGTGCGCCGCGTAGCTGTCGTACCCGGCCGCGCGCATCAGTTGCTCCTCAAGCGCAAAATGCTGCGAAATCACCGCATGAATATCGCCAAGAAACTCATCAACCGATACGCTGTCGCACCGCCCGTCCAGCTCGTCGTAAACGACGTTGATCAGGTCAATCAACTCACGGTGCTCATCATCTACCGAGGGTACACCAACGGAATATTCGGGTTTCCATGCAAGCAATGACATAGTCAGACCTAGTTAAACGTGAACCCGTTGCTACGCTCATCAAAATCGATCACAAGATTCTGACCCGGGTGCAGGGTCAACGACCTGGTTTCGCTGTAGTCGAATGACTCATCGTTGCCGCTGTCGCTCATGTTGACGCGAATTGCGTAGCTCCCTGCGGCCGTCCGGATACGCTGATACGCGATCGATTTGCCGTCGGACCACAGGCCACTCGGTGGCAAGGCATCCCGGTACAGCAGTATATCGTCTGCAAAGACCTCCAGCCTGACCGCATGCCGTTCGCGCGGGCAATCGTCGGGAATGCGCATGTTTGGTGGCAGCTCATTGAGTTCGTCCTGTGACAGCGTGCGGCACTCAGCAAGTCGTTTGCCCGCGTGCGAGATAGAAACGGACACGATTGCCTCGTCTGCGCCCCGCAGGCGATGCTCTGGTCGTATTGAAAACCATACAACGACGAGCATGAATACCGCGAAACAGAGCGCCTGTCCCACGTATCTCACGTGACATCTCCCGGCTTGCTGCCGCTCACTATCGACCTGCGAAACCGCTCAATGAGAGTTGCAGGATTTTGACGCGCAATTCGGTTCGACTGCCAGAGCATCTCGATATGCGATCCATCGACCCGTTTTCGCAAGTGCGGGTCACGTGTCCTCGCAATGCGCTGCTCGGTCCAATCCGTACCGAAGCGAAACCGGCAATCACCGTCTGTACATGCAGTGAGCGCGATGCCGTCTGCAATCCCGCGAGACAGTGCAAAATCGAAATAGGACGGCGGAATCTGACCCATACAGACGACCTCGACGACGGCTTCACCCGCCTGGCGCAGCCGCCCGGCCACCGGGTTCCCCTTGCAACTGAATACCAGAATCCGTGGATTGGCCGAATCATCCGCCAGCCGCGTGTTCACGATACTTTCTCGCAATTCCGCTGCGCTGAGGGCGGGTAAGTCAATACCGGGGATGAGCTCACTCCGGGTACGAAAAGGGCTGGCCGTCGGACAGGCGCCGACGCAAATGCCACAGCTGACACACAGGTCCGGGTCGACCACGGCCTCCCGCGCGTAGCTCTTGCCATCACTGCGGGGACGCATTTCGATCGCGCTATAGGGACAGTCGTCGGCACAACGCTGACAACCATTGCAATTGTCAAGGTCAACCTTTGCCGGAAGCGCCCGTCTCATAGGCGGCAACCACGGCGCCACAACGAGGAGTGCCGTAATGATGACCAGCAACAGCCAGGTCAACCCCGGCGAGAAGCGCTCAACCAGCGGAAACGCATGCAGGTAGAACCAGTCAAACTGGATCGTTTCCGGCATGAAAGCAAGATCCGCCTTGCCTTGACTGTGCGCTGGAAAGATTGCCGCGGCGACCAGCATTGCCAACAGGCAGCCGGCCATCAGACGCCGCGGCGGATTGATGCTTGGCCGCGACAGACGAAACAGGTGCAACCAGATGCCGAAAACCAGGAATATTGGCAAGCCGACCAGGTGCAGAAAGGCCATCAGGGTAAAAAAGCGGTCGCTCAACCCGGTATCCGTCAGGAAATTGGCCGCCATTGATCCGGTGAAGATCGGGATTCGGTCCAGCAACTCTGCCGACGTCAGTGCGACATACTGCGCGAGCTCGTCCCAGACCAGCCAGTAGCCCGTAATGCCCAGCGGAAAAATAATCCATACCAGTGGTATGCCGCTCACCCAGCTGAACCAGCGCTTCGCACGATAATTATCGAATGAAAATTCCTTCAGAATATGCAGCAGCAAGGTGATGATCAGTGCGTCCGATGCATAGCGATGCAAGCTGCGCATGATGCCGCCCAGGTACCATTGTTCGTGGGTGAGATACTCGACGGACTCGAACGCGCCGGAGACACTGGTACGAAAGAACATGAACAACCAGATACCGCTGACCAGGACAATCCAGCAAAAAAAGATCGTCAGTGCACCGAGGTGATTGAGCGGATTCCCGGCAACCGGAAATACTCGCCCAAGTACGTGTTGCAGGACGGAAAAGCCCGCCCGACCGGTTTTCTGCAGAACGCTCAGCATTTAACTCGGACTAGTCCGTCATGCGCCGGTTTGTGCCGCGCATTCCGCGCCAGAGAAAGACAACGGCGGAAACGATGACCAGGAAACCGATTGCCGTCTGTATGAAAAGGGAATTGTCGATTTCATAGCGGCCCGTTGCCGGATTATAGACAGTGCAAAACAGGCGTACACGATCGGCAAGGCGGGTCAGCGGATGCCCCTGTGCCTCAGGCCGATCAAACACAAGTTGTTTAAGCGGCTCAACCAGTGCCGGCAATTCGAAATCCACGCCGTAGACCTGGCGGTACACCGTGGTCTGCCGATCCACGATCGTCAGCTGGTTGATGTGATCGAAACCTCGGGCCGTTGGAAAAAACTGGAACCCTGTCGCAGCACTGATATTCGCAATCGTCTCCTCACTTGCGCTGAGAAAATACCAGTCAGCCAGATCCACTCCTTGTTCACGTGCGAACTCACGCATCGCCTCGGGAGTATCGTTCGGCGTATCGAATCCGATCGTTACAACCGTGAAACTGCCGGCTCCAAGCGCATCCCGTGCGGCACGCACCGCAGTTGCGAGATTCCTGGTGGTCATCGGGCAAATATGATGGCAGGAAGTGAATATCATGCTCAGGATTGCCGGCTTGCCGGCAAGACTGGCGAACCGAAATTCCTTGCCGTCGCGGTCTGTCAACGCGACATCATCAAACCGGTTGCCAATTGCGGCCTGCGACTTCTCCAGCGCCAGTTTTGCATCGTAGCCAGTTGCAAGCGCGCTACCACCGACGATCATGGCCAACGCCAGTAGCAATGGCGCCAGTACGGCTCGTTTCCTGAAACAATCCTTACTCACTTGGACAGAATCACCCGGCCGGCTGCCCGGCGCTTGCGCGACCAGGCCTGCCAGCCGTTTGTGTACCTGTTCACGAGAGCGGCCACACCGATGCCAGGTATTTCCAATTGACGACGTAGTACAGCACGAAAATGACCAGGAAGAAAATTGCCAGCAGGAACGTGCCCGGTGCCGCGAATCCCAATTTACCCGCCGCGGCGTGGCCTCCGTCCGGGACTACGATCGGTTCAGCTCGAAGCGCCCGACTGGCCGCTATACCGTACCCGGCTTCGTCACTGACAGGCTTACCAAAGAAAATCGACAATACGGTCACAAGGATGAAAATTATGCCGCCGAGTACCGCGGCAACGCCTGCAACTCCAACAATGCCCATCAGCGTGTACGCACTGGCTGGATAATCGAATCCCAGCGCCGCATTGGTGAACGCCATGTCCCAGTGCCTGCGTTGCACACCCAGCGTTCCGGCACCCATCATAGCCAGTGTAAAGACCGCCATTCCGAAGCCAAACAGGTACGGTTGCCATTTGGCAAGCCCTGCCAGCATGACTTTCCTGCGGAACAAGGTTGGAATCAGGAAATAGGTCAGCGACATGAATGCGAGCGTCGTGCCAATGACTACGGTCGCATGGAAGTGGCCCGGCACATAGATCGTGTTGTGGATGATTATGTTGATCTGCTCGGTCCCCATGACAACGCCGGAGATGCCGCCGATAAATCCGAAACCGACGAGCGAAATAAACATTCCCGAAAACACCGGGTTGCCCCACGGTGCTTTGCGCAACCACTCGAACAAGCCATTGGTGAAACCTTTCTCCCGCTGCGCGACTTCGATTGCCCCCGGAACAGTAAGGCCGTGTACCATGCTCGCCAGGACGGCGAGATACATCGCGTAGCTGGTGTTAAAGATTTTCCATTCCGAACTCAGCCCCGGGTCGACCAGCAAATGATGGGCGCTCGCAAGTTGCAGGAACGCGATGTAAAGAAAAAACGCGGTGCGGCTGACTTTCTCGGACAGAGGCCGTGCGCCGAAGACGATCGCGGCGATCGCGTACCAGACAGATACGTGTGCCGCTACGTTTATCTGTTGCGAGGAATGCCCGAGCGCCCACCATACGAGCCGATAGGTGGCCGGATCGATGTGGTTTATATAGCCGATCGACCAGAGATAGGTTGGTATGAGGATGATTGCACCCGAGGCAATTGTGAACACCGCGATAATGCAAGCTGTCAGTGCACCGAAGGTAACCAGCGGGATCGAACCTTCATAGGTCTTTTCTTCCTTCGCTACGACCAGTGTGCCAAGGAACACGAAGCAGCCAATGAGCGCACCGACGGCAAATAGAATCAGGCCCAGGTAGAAGTTTGGATTTGCGGGCATCGGCACATAGGAGGTCATCATCACCGACGCATTGCCCTTCATGACCGCAAGGTTATTGACGACGGCACCGATGATCATCAATGCAAATCCCAGCCATGCGATTCTTGGTGTGGCGAGTCGACACCTGAGCAATGTTGACGAGCAAAAATACAGAACGGCGATTTCGAAAAAAATGAGCCAGAAAATCAGCATATTGACGCCATGAGATGTCAATAGCTGATAAAAACTGTTTGCCGGTAACAAATGAACGGCCGGCCAGCGTGTCAGTGTAATCAGCAATGCCTCGGCACCACCGATCAGCAGCATCACAACTCCGGCAACCGCGAGCGATTTCATCAGCCATTCGGCCGGCTTGTGAAATTGCAATCCGGATATCGGGCAAACTCTGAAAACTTCAGTGCTCATGACCCTTCCCCCGTAATGTAGATCCTGCCGACCATATTGTGATGACCGAGGCCACAAAACTCATTACAAATAATGGTTTGTTGATCGACGGTATCTGGCGTAATGGTTACAACCATTTCATAGCCGGGCAGGATCTGCAGGTTGATATTCACGGGCTGCAGCGAAAATCCGTGTTGCCAATCCATCGACGAAATGTGCAAGCGGTAGGTCTGCCCTTTCTCAAGTTCCAGGAGTGGCCACCACTGCCATAGGCGGCCAAGCACGTAGACATCGCTGCCAGGCGGCGGGCGTACGACCGGAATTTGCGCGGGCGTTTCGGTGCGCACCGTGTACTGGTCCACCATTGCCTGCGTTTTCGCCATGAACGCTTGCGGCGTCGTCCGATACGCCTCGTTTGACAGGTTCTGTTTCCCGTACACATGCCAGAGTGGCATCATGATAAACATGATCAAGGACCACACGAGCGCGATTGCGATCCATGTTCCCTCAACGCGATCCAGCGGTTGTTTCCACCAGACAATTTCAGAAGGCGGTTGAATAGCGCTCACGGCAGTACCCCACTGTGCTACGAAAAGTCGTTCAGTTCGATCGGCTGGCTTTAGTTGGTGGCAATTGGGATCGTTACCAATTCCATGACGCCCCACAAGATATAGAAAACGGTGGGCATGACCACTCCGATAAACAGCAGAAGAAACGGGTTATCGAGTATGCGTTGCATGACCGGGAAGCGAGTAGTTTTGCTTGCTGTGTCTTCGTCCGTCATTGCTGTACTCCTTGAATTTGGAAAACTGGTACCGGATAGCGGCAGGCGGAAACAGCCGACGCGCACGGGTTTGGATTGCAACGCCAGCTACACTATTCCAGTTGGCAAACAAGCGGCATTACGGAAAATACCTAGTTACCTCGATCTCGAATGACTGCTCTAATACTTGCTGTAAATGCGAGCCGAGAAGTTCCCCAAGCCCCGTCATGCGTTCGACTTTGGTTTTTTCTCTGGCAATGATCGGGCTGGTTGCCTGTAGCGAACCACCCGACGTTGTTTCACTGTCCGATGATCGTTATGAGATTCTGGATGGGGGCGATTGTGTCCGCGATACGATCACCGACCTGACCTGGGAGCGGAAGATCGACGAGGCAGGCCTTCGGAACTGGCGTAACACCTATACGTGGTACGACCCTGACGAAGATCAGGATGAAATTGACTACCGCGGAATCGAAAACGGCGGGTCCTGCGCCGGTAGTGCCTGCGATACCTGGCACTATCCCGCAGCCGTAAATACGTCGAATCTTTGCGGCTACTCCGACTGGCGTTTGCCGACACGTGACGAGTTGATGTCCATCAGCGACCTCAGAAAAGCGAAGTTGCCGCCGACTGTAAATTTGTTCGCATTTCCACATACAAAAAATACCGAGTACTGGTCGGGAAATGACTACAGTTTTCGCCCCGACACCGCGTGGGCGTGGAATTTCCAGTATGGCCACGATCGCGTCGACTGGAAGAAAACGCCCAAAGCGGTACGGCTGGTTCGGGGTTCCGCACTGGCCCTTGTACCCGTAACAGAGTAGCGGAGCGGTCGCTGGTGAAAATACTGAGTGTTGCGGCGCTTGCACTGGTGCTGGTACTGCTCGCGCTGAGTTCATACCTGCGCCTGGATCATTCCGGAATTGGCTGCGAACCCTGGCCTGAATGCTACGGGAAGATTGAGACTGGCCAGACAGCGCGCTCCGAAGCTCCAATTTCTGACACTTACCAACGCCTCGTATTAGAAGCGCAATGCCCCGGATTCCGGGCCACGCAGTGGCATCGCCTGACTGCCAGCGTACTCGGTCTTCTGGTTGTCTCGATGATGATCATCGCGATTGTGCAACGGCGTAACCGCCTGCTGGTGCTTGGCCTTACTGCCGTTACGATCTCTCTCGCGATACTTGGCATTTACTCGGACGGTCTTCGAAACCCGGCCGTCGTTGTCGGCAACCTGATTGGTGGGTTCCTGATGCTTGGACTGGTCGCATGGCTGGTGCTGCAACCGGCCCGGTCCGACCGGGTGCCGTGGCGAATGACGCGTCTCGTGATCGCCGTGGCGCTCGTTTTTCTCAGCCTGCAAATCTTGATCGGCGGGCTGACCAGTGCCAACTTCGCCGCTACCGCTTGCCCGACCTTGCCCGCTTGCGACGGTAGCTGGCTGCCGGGCCCCGACCTTGCCAAGGCGTTCGATCTAAGCGACACACACCGGGTGAACGATGCCGGCCAGGCAATGCCGAGGGGCAACGAGCGTATCGAGATACACAAGCTCCATCGACTGAGCGCTGTTGCCGTGTTGCTGGCGATTGTTGCGTCGGGCCTCATCGCGATCAAGGCAGGCACGTCAAGTATCATAACCGCAGCAATTCTCATCGCCCTGGTCGTTCTCGAATTCACAATCGGCGTTGCCGCTGTGACGCTGGAGCTGCCACTGTCACTTGCGGTAGCGCACAACTGGCTGGCTGCCCTACTGCTCCTGGTATTGCTGAAACTGTTTGCTGATACGAGAGCGAGACCAACCGCATGAACGCGACAGCAATATTCGACCACAACCTGGTCCGACGACACGACAGGCCAGGGCCCAGGTACACGTCCTACCCTACTGCCCCGCAGTTCTCCGAATCTTTCGGTGAAAGAGAGCTGCGTAGTTTCGCAGAGCAGAGCAACCTGCGGCCCGTCCCGCGTCCCCTTTCGATCTATGTCCACGTGCCGTACTGCTTCAGCCCCTGTTTTTACTGTGGCTGTAACCGTGTTATTACTCGCGACCTTGGCAAAGGAGAGACGTACCTGGACCGATTGCTGCTCGAAGTCGAGCGTACGTCAAGCCTGTTCAATCACGATCGGGAAGTCATGCAAGTCCACCTGGGTGGTGGCACACCAAACTTCCTGCGTCCCGCGCAACTCGCTCGCTTGGTTGACGGTCTCGGACAACACTATCTGTTTGGTGATTCCAGGCAACGTGATTTCTCGATTGAACTTGACCCAAGGCACATTGAGGACGGCGATATTCAGGAACTGGCCGGCATAGGATTCAATCGCGCCAGCCTGGGTGTGCAGGACTTCGATGCAGACGTACAAAAAGCTGTAAACCGGGTACAAGGTGTCGAAGAAACTCTGGCCGTCGTCGATGCGTGTCGCAACAGCGGGTTTCGCTCAGTCAACGTCGACTTGATTTACGGTCTTCCCCGTCAAACGATTGACGGATTCCTGCAAACGCTGGTAACCGTTATAGAAGCCTGGCCCGATCGTCTCGCAATTTACGGCTATGCTCATCTACCCAGGATGTTCAAGGCGCAGCGGCAAATCAATGAAATCGAATTGCCAGACGCGGTTGAGCGACTCTTGCTATTGCAACTTGCCGTGGAAATGCTGACAGACGCCGGATATCAATACATTGGCATGGATCACTTTGCATTGCCAGATGACGACCTGGCGACGGCACAGCTTGCCGGCAGCCTGCACCGCAACTTCATGGGTTATACGACGCACGCCGATTGCGACCTTATCGGTCTAGGCGTTAGCGCTATCAGCCACATTGGGGACAGCTTCAGCCAGAATCCACGCGATCTTGCCGGGTGGGAATGCGCAGTCGATGCCGGCCGGATACCGGTGTGGCGAGGATTGGCGTTGAGCTTTGACGACATTCTACGCGCCGACGTCATCCAGCAATTGATGTGCCACGGTGAGATCGATACCAAGGACATCGAACATCGTTACGACATCGAATTTCCACGCTACTTTTCGGCTACCCTGCCAATGCTCGAACTGCTCGCCGATGACGGACTTATTGAGCTTAGGGGCGATCGAATCACTGCTTCGTCACGTGGACGATATCTGCTGCGCACCATTGCCATGTGCTTTGACAAGTACGTAGATCATTTGCAAATAGCAGACGACACTCCCAGGTATTCACGGACAATCTGACCGACTAGTGTCCCGTGCGGTTAAT
>DDIS01000084.1:0-23143 GCA_002338615.1 Proteobacteria bacterium UBA1844
GATCCGCATCGACGCCGACCCAGATGCCTTGCAGCGGCCGCGCACCGCCGACGCCGCCTTGCACGGCACCCCGTCCTTGATCGTCGAGCGTCTTAAGCAGAACCTGGAAAAGCACCCGATCTCCCCAGTGTCGATGACATCGTTTGCAGAGCGCAAGGCCAAGGCCGCACAGAGCTACGCCAATATTCAACCACAGATGGATTACCTTGCCGCCATCCGGGCTGCACTCCCGGAGGACGGATTCTTTGTCGATGAACTGACCCGGGTTGGATACGCGTCATGGTACGGATTTCAGGGCTACCGCCCCCGGCATTTCATTTCGTCCGGTTACCAGGGCAATCTCGGCTACGGCTATGCGGCGGCTCTTGGCGTCAAGGTAGCCAACCCCGAGGCGGCAGTCGTCTCTATCGCCGGTGATGGCGGCTTCCTGTTCAACGTCCAGGAACTGGCGACTGCCGCGAAGTATGGTATTGGCGTCGTCAACATCGTCTTCAATAACAATGCATACGGCAACGTGCGTTCCGACCAGCGGCGGCTGTTCGACGGCCGTTCAATGGGGTCGGACCTGAAGAACCCGGATTTTATTGAACTTGCGAAAAGCTTCGGCATCCGTGCCATGCGCGTTGCGGGCCCCGCGGCGCTGCAGTCGGCGATTGCAGCGGCGCTCGAGACTCCCGGTCCGTGCCTCATCGAAGTGCCGATTGCGGATACGACCAGCCCATGGGACCCCATCTTCCCGCGCGGCCCTTGCGCCGGGCTCTTCGACGAGGCCGGTTAATGCCTGGTCTTCTGCGCCGCTTGCGTGACAGGACCGGGCCGGGGCTGCTGTTCGCGGCATCCTCCGTGGGCGTATCCCACCTGGTGCAGTCGACGCGTGCCGGCGCCGAGTACGGATTGACCTTTATTGCACTGATCGTCGTCGTGTGCCTTGTCAAATACCCCGTGTACCTGTTCGGTTCGACGTATGCGGCCGCTACCGGTAATTCGCTGGTCGACAGTTATCGCAAGCAGGGTCGCTGGGCAATCGTAATATTCACGGTGGCGCTATTGATTGATATGTTTGTAGCCACCGCAGCTGTGTCACTCGTGACCGCCGGACTTATCAAAAACCTTATGCATATCGAGGCCGGCGCGCAGGCGGTTGCGATCATGCTGCTGCTGGCATGTGGCACTTTGCTGATCGTCGGGCGCTACCGCCTGTTCGAGTCTTTGTCGAAACTCTTCGTTGTCCTGTTTTGCGTATTGACCGTCGCCGCCGCACTGGTCTCGACGTCGCTGCTGGATTTTTCAGCACATGATTATTTTCCTGTATTCACGGCAGACCGACCCTCAATCCTGTTTGCAATTGCGGTCGCCGGCTGGATGCCTACCAGCGTTGCGGCCTCGGTATTCCTGTCAGTGTGGGTGAAAGCCCGAGCCGAAACCAGCCGCGGGCGGCTTACTCCCAAGGAAGCGCTGTTCGATTTCAATCTCGGCTATTTCTCGACCATGGCGCTGGCTTTGTGTTTTCTGTTACTTGGAACAGCATTGCTCTACGGCGCCAATATCGGTATTGCACAAACCACGACCGGTTTCGCGGCGCAGGTTATCGAGATGTTTACGTCAGTCTTCGGCGCATGGACATTTACCGGGGTTGCCGCGCTGGCCAGTATCGTCATGATCTCCACGTTGCTCACCCTGCTGGACGGACCGCCACGCACGCTGGCCGCCATCATTCGAGAGCATGGCTCGACGCAAAAGACTATTTTTGCGCTGACCGTGGTACAGATCGCAGGTACTACCTCACTCCTGCTGCTGTTCATTACCTCGTTTACAGCATTTGTTGATTTTGCCACCAGTACGGCGTTCCTGACGGCTCCGGTACTCGCGTACCTCAATCACAAGGCGGTAACCTCTGGCGATGTTGCCGTTGAACTGCGGCCGGGCCGGGCCATGCGGGCCTGGAGTGTACTCGGTGTCGTGTTTTACACCGTGTTCTTTGCCGCCTACCTGTACTACCGTATCGGGGCGGGCGCTGCCTGACGGTGCTGCCGCAGACGGAGAGTGCTAATCCGTCTTCGCCTTGATTGTATCTCGATTGCAGAATATCAAAACGCCGCATCGATACCGATGAGAAGGTAGTTTTCCTTGCTCAGGTGGCCGGTAAAGTACTCGCCTGACTGCTCTGTCTCATCCAGCAGGTCGATATTCGCTTCGAGAACACCCTTCACGTTGCGCATGAAATAATAGGCGGCTGCGAACGTGACGGTCTGCATTTCCAGCCCTTCGTATATCGTGTCGGAGTTCTTGAAATCGCCTGCGTCTATGTAATTGACCAGTGCCGAAAACGCCCACTTTTCATTGTGGATGTAATCCACGCCCACAAATGCGCCGGACCAGTCGTAGTCCGTGGCCGGATCAATGAAATCCGCCCAGCGGTTCCACAGGTATTGACCGAACCAGTACCATTTCCCGTTGCTGTTGCCGGATATATCGACGCCGGCAACAATTTTATCGGTGCGGCGGTCGCCGGACTGCGTACCGGCCGGACCGGTTGCGTTCATTTGTCGGCCCGAGAGACCGAACAGGCCGACGGACACGGGTCCGAAATCGCGGCCCAGGCGGCCAAAGACACTCTTTTGCGTATCGTTGTCAAACATCCTGTCCGGCCGGCGATAACCCGGACTGTTAATGCCGAAGTTCTGCTGGATACCATTGCCGTTAACAATGCCCAGCGATGCATCAAATTTTCCGAGACCTTTGCCGAAAAGAATGCCGCGGTCATACGTAACGCCAGCGGCGCGATACAGCATGAAGTCCTGAAACGTCATTCGCACTTCACGTGGGAACATCACGTCCGATACCTGAAATTGGCCAAGCATGGCATCAATGCCCGTATTGAACAGGTCGCCGTAGCTAAACCAGGCATCCTCGACGATGACCTCGCTGTTGCCACCCTTCTCCGCAAAGATGGCGTAAAAGTAATAGCTGATCTGATCACTGAGTGGCGCGCTGGAGAGTAACTTGACGAGATAGGGAGATTGAATGTCCAGGCTGGAATCCGCATTGACGTCGCCGTTGACGGGGTCAATCGACTCGCCATCGCGACCCTGGATAAACGCCTGCATCCGCATTGCCAGAGGTAGTGATTTTGGCAGCGCAAGGCTCTCGTCACCAGTCTGGACGATCAGTTGTTGCCAGTTGGGCAAACGAAAATTCATGTCATCGGCAAAGGTTTCGCCGAAATTGTTGAGTCGCGGATAGGCGACGTGGCAGACGCTGCAACTTACACCGTACTCCCTCGCAAATGCCGGCATGGCGTTGGCCGGTGTATATGCGCTGTTGACTATAAGCATAGCCAGCAGCACGTTTGCGCTTGCAAGAATACGACGCGACATTCGTTCTCTCCAGATCCGCTTAAGTCCGCGTCAATGGTGGTGGGCGAACCGGGTCCTGGCAATACGTGTATCCACGTAATCTCACTGCACCGTGCAAAGTTCCGCCGGACGGGTTTGTGTACTCCCGATAAATAGCTAGGGGCATCCACAATTGGCACAGATTCGCGGTTGGCGGAGAATTCGAAGTATTGCCAGTCAACCGGGACCACCCCATGCCTTCAACCGCTCTTCGCGTCACCAATAACAGCCCGATGCTCACTATCCGGCCGATCCGACTGGCCGACGCAGACATGGAAGCAGATTTCGTGCGTCGGCTGTCACCGGCAAGCAAGAACTTTCGATTTCTGGGTGGTGTTAGAGAACTGTCGCCCCAGATGCTAAAAGCCTTTTGCGACGTCGATGGCTATCATTCGATGGCGTTCATCGCTACCGCGCTGGAAGACGGCGAGGAAACTACGGTCGGTGTCAGCCGTTACGCTCCCAACGCAAATGAGGAGGCTCGCGAAATAGCGGTAACAGTCGCCGATGATTGGCAACACCGTGGAATCGGCACGCGGCTCCTGAACACGCTCATCGAGCATGCGCGGGAACACGGCGTAAAGTACCTGTACTCTGTCGAGCTTGTCGACAACCCGTTGATGCGTCAACTCGCAACAGATATTGGCATGGACGTTAGCGCGGACCCGGACGATGCGTGTCAGCTTATTTATTCATTGGCCCTATGAGCTCTTTCGCTTACGGGTAGCGCTGACTCACCCGCAGTTTAATCCGGCAGGCTGCTAGTCGACCCTGATCGTTGTTGCCTTTTCCGGCTTGGATTGTGCGGCCTTCGGCAAGTGCACACGCAAAATGCCATTCTTGTATTTCGACGTTATTCGCGATGTGTCGACGTTGGTCGGCAGTATGAAGGAACGGAAGAATGAACCAAAAAAGATTACCGGGCGGTGCTCGGTTTCGTCATCGTTTTCGTGCTCACCTTCAATAATCAGCTGTCCGTCGTCAATAGAAACTTTAATGGCTGATTTTTCAACGCCCGGCAGTTCTGCCTTGATCAGGTACTCTTTGCTCGACTCGATGATGTTGGCGGATGGTGGCCATTGCTGTTCGCTATTTCCATTCCCTTCGCGGATGCCTGGCGGCCCCGGCCGGAGGTAAGATGTGCCGCGGCGAAAGAAATCATCGGCGTGCCTGAATGGATACCACGGTTTACTCTGCACGGCCGATCTCCGACATTTTTAAACTGGACGAGATACGAGCGTAGCAATCGATTTCTCACTGCGAAACCGGACCTTTCCACAGGTTAATTGCGGTTGACCGAAAGTTGCAATTTCCCCAACTACTGACAAAGCAACGCAATCGAACGACAATCTTCGGAACTCCGGGACGCACCTGCTGGTTCGACGTGCCAACCGTCCGGACAGAGATGGTGGCAGAAACCAATCGGATCAAGCAGCCTCTTCAGTGCGTTTTACCTCGATCCCTCGCTTTGCCAACTCCGCCAAAAAGACCTCCGGGTCCAGACAGCCCTCGGGAGCGAATACGCCCTTTTGACTAATCTGCCCATCACCAATCATCTGCGCGGCCACGGATGCGGGGATACCGGTCAGGGGTCCCATCCTGCCACTCATGACGTACGTCATCCTGACCGGCTGTTCAGCGCGCGTGCCGGTGGCTATGAGCATGAGTTCAGAAATGGCTGGAGGCAATTCCGCAGGATCAGGTTCTGGCATACGGCCCAGGAGCGCGACTGCCACTTCGGACGGGCGTACCGCGCCGCCTTTGAGTTGCAGTGGCTCGTCACTGGTCAGGCCTAGCTCGCGAAAGGCGCGCAAGACTTCGTCAAGCCCGAGCACCCCGCCTTTCTGGGTCACGTTGCGCAGTCCCTTGATGTAGCGCGGGATGGTTACCGGCTCCGGATGCCCGAGATAATAGGCTTCGCAATCCCCCAGGACCGGGAAGTGGACCCGTTCGCTGCCGGACATGGCCGGTACTTTCTTCCACTCACCATCCAGGAACTGGGTGACGTCTCCGTCCACCATATGTATCGCGTGCTCTACCGCAGCGGATTCGCTGATATCACCTTCAACATCGGTGCTGGATACGTTCCAGCGAAAATGCAGGTCCTCCACATGGTCCAGCCGGTTGGCCGCATCCCTTGCCAGCACATTGAGAGTCCCGGGGCTAACACCACAACCAATCACAGCAACAACGCCTGCCGTCTTGGCCTGATCGTGCAGTTTCAGCATTTCCACAGTCGGTTCTGCGTCATCACAAATGTCGACGTAGTTACAGCCCGCCTCGATAGCGGCTTTCAGAATTGGCAGACCGAAACGGTAGTAAGGGCCCACAAAGGACACTACAACGTCAATATTCTTGAATGCGCTTACCAGTTCAGCGTTGACGGTTGCATCTACCTGTAAAGTTGAAAGCTTGCCACTATCGATTTCCTGTTTGAGCCGATTACCGGCATCGATATTGATGTCGCCGATCACTACAGATTCAACCATCGGGCTGGCAACAAGATCCCTGACTGTCCTGCTACCTTCTTGCCCGGCTCCGCCGAGGGCCATAATCTTCATATCACCTAATCCTTTTTCCTTGCGAGTGGTTCCTGAATAGCCGCAGATACTTTCAGTAAAAGGTGCAGAACTTTGTCTGCCATGTTGCAGCGAATTGCGGTCATCCAGCAGGTTCCTAAAAATGCCATACCCATTGTCGGCGCCACCATTGCCACTTGGCTATACGGAATAACCGTATCGTCTGTGTGGCTATACACCGGCAGGTCATGATGTTCCGCCGCGCTGTGGCTGGCTTCACCCCTCTTTTGTGGAATCATCTTCTTCATCCCAACCCTGCTCACCAACAAGTGGTACAAACCGGACAGCGGCAAGCTCTTCCTGGTCGAATTTTCCGTCACCGCGATTCATAATCCGAAGCAACTCCTGCACACCCTTGGTATGACCAACGGGCACTACCATACGGCCACCGACTGCAAGCTGGCTCTTGAGGTCTTCGGGAACTACCGGCGCGCCTGCTGATACCAGAATGACATCGAACGGCGCATGTTCTTCCCAGCCGCGTGTGCCATCGGAGTGCATGATGTGCACGTTGTCATATCCCTGGCTTTTCAGGCTCTGCACTGCAGTGCGCGCCAGTTCCCCGATTCGCTCGATCGCGTAAACGGTGCCAGCGATCTCCGCCAATACTGCAGCCGCATAACCCGATCCTGCGCCAATCTCCAGTACCTTCTCTCCTCCCTGAAGGTTCAGAGCTTCGATCATGTAGGCTACGATATACGGCTGCGAAATCGTCTGGCCGGCCGCGATGGGCAACGGACTGTCATCGTACGCGCGTTCGCGCATCCCAGGCGAGACAAAAGCCTCTCTCTGCACTTTGCCCATCGCGGCAATGACCTTAGCGTCACGGATTCCACGCCCCGATATCTGCCTGGCCACCATGCGCTTTCGCTGCATGTCAAAATTCGCCGGCGTTGCCCGACAGATTTGCACCGTGCCTATTTCTTTGGCCAGCTAACGCTGAATGCGCCACGGATATCGCCAAGCTCGTAACCTCGCGCGCGATCGAACGGGTATTCACGATCGAGCAGCTCGGCAACGTCGAGTGAAATTGCGGTGCCATGACACAGCAAACACATCGCACCGGTGGGAATCGCTTTGAGGTAGCGCGCGGGTTGCGTGGCATCGCCCGCCGCAAAGTATTCGAGCACGGGCCCGGTATCGTCGCCGGCAGCCTGCTCAAACGCATTCAGCACCACAGCTTGCCAGGGCTCGGCCAGGTTCGCCGGATTGCGAACGCGAAGACTGGTTCGCTCAACCTTGACGCCATTCTGGCGCGAGAGCTCCGACGCAATCTGCGGGGCGATTTCCTTGCAGACACGAATCGCCGCTACCGGACCACCTTCTTCGAGCGCAGCCCCTAGCGCCACTTGCAGCTGCGCGCCAAACTCTTTGACGATCGCACGGCCTTGCTCACTCCGGGCGTCGCCCGCGTGCGCCGGTACGACGTCCGATCCCATCGCGCACATCAACGTCAGGATGCTTGTGGTGAGCGTGTGAAGCCAAGACATACCTGGAGCCCGTTGGCCGAGATTGATTCAAGTTCCCCGTAGTCAGCTAATGATGCGGCAACACGTAAAAATTGCATACTGTGGGTACTACGTAATTTCAATCTCGGACAAAGTATCTCTTTCAAAAACTTCGCACTGGAAACTTCGTTCCCATTTATGCGCGATACGCTGTGCACTAACTCGCCGGACTCCCAAGACTTCGCTCGCGGTGACTGAGCAATGATATTGTTACCCCTTTCCGGAAAAAGACACAGAATGGAGATCATCATCGCAAATCCAAATGGCAACGTGGCCGCGACGGCAATGTTCAATATTTACTCTCGCTCAAGGCTCGTCGGAGGAGCTATTGAGCGGCCGGCTTTCTCGCGCGCATAGCCATAAACAGGCGCCGAATTGAAGATGGAATCCAGGTGGCAGAACAGGCTGGTTGTGTTGCCGAGCCTGCTTGCGGCAAGTCTCGCCAACGGTAGCGACATTGCAGAGATTCCGTTCTTCAATGCACCTCCAGGGTCAGCGGCGCTCGGGGCCGGGCTGCGGTTTGGCCAAGGCCCGTATTTCGCAAGTGACAAGGACGATCAGCGCAACAACGACTTTGTTCCGCTTTACCTCTACAACGGCAAATACATTTTCTTCAGAGGCACAGCGGCTGGCATTCATCTGTTTCGCAATGACGCTTTGGAGTTCAACCTGTATTCGAGCTATCGCTTTCAGCATCTCGACCCGGATCGGCACGCATACTATGAGGGTCTCGATGAACGGGAGCAGACTCTGGATGCGGGCATCGAAGTCGACTTCAAGCAAAAATGGGGAGAGCTGAACTTCGACTGGGTAACCGATACGCTAGACCGGCACAACGGTCAGGAGGTCAGTGTAACGTACCGCCAGACCGTCGATGCCGGACCTTGGTCCTTTTCTCCATTCATCAGCTGGACCTGGCAGAGCGACGATCTGAGCAACTACTATTTTGGTGTCAGCGACGCTGAAGCAACGGTAGCGCGGCCCGCCTATCTACCCGGCGCGTCGCAGTGGGTGAGCGTCGGCTTGAATACGGCCTGGCGCGCGAGCGATCGCCTGGTTTTATTCGGTAACGTAGGTATTGGCTCTGCGAACACCGCGATCGCCGACAGCCCGCTGGTTGCGAAAGCGGGTTTCTCAAGCGCGTTCGTCGGTGGTACGTACTTGTTTGGCAATACGCGACAACCGGATTACATCATTGATGAGCAGCGCTCGGGAGAGTGGTCCTGGAGGGTCAACTATGGCTACCAGGCGGATGGCAATATCGTCAGCGAGATCGACCAGGGTGACTTCGGCAAGAGTCGCATTGCGGACACCAGAATTGCCGGATTTACTTTGAGCAAGTTGTTGAGTAACAGCGAACGGATTGATTTCCTCGGCAAGGTCGCGGTCTTTCGGCACTATGAGGAAAATGAGGACAACGGCACTTTTTCGAGCTATGCCGCCTACATTATGGCTATGGGCAAGGGCTATTCCCCCTGGAGCGGGGACGAGGTGTTTCGCTGGGGATTTGGCTTCGGCATGTCTTTCGCAAGACATGTACCGATTGCCGAGCAACGTAAGCAGGCAGCGAAGGATGACAACACTTCGCGCTTTCTAAACTACCTTGAAATGACACTGGATTTTCCCCTGCGCAGAGTTACCAGGGCGCGCTGGTTGCAGCACTGCTATACCGGCCTGACGCTGGTGCATCGGTCTGGCATTTTTGGCAGTTCCGATTTTCTCCGTAATGTTTCCGGCGGTTCCGACTGGATCACCGTACACCTGGAGTGCACGCGATGATGCGGTTCGTTGTAATGGTCATCGCGTTGCTGCTGACCCTGCCTGCGTCCATTCCGGTCGTCGCTGCCGGGCCGTCCGATGGCTGTAAGCTGCGGCTCCAGGCACAAGCCGCAATTGCCGGCTTTCGCGAGCAGGCGCCGCATACGGTGCCGTATTTTCAGGAGGCCTACGCGTTCGCGGTGTTTCCATCGGTGACCCGCGTCGGCCTTGGATTTGGCGGCGCCTATGGCAAAGGCATTGTCATGGAAGGTAATGAAGTCATCGGCGTGAGCAAACTCTGGCAGTTTACTTCGGGCATTCAGGCAGGCGCCCGCAATGTCAGCACGATCGTCTTTTTCAAGGACCAACAGGCTTTGCAATATTTCCAGGCGGAGAAATCGCAGTTTCTTGGCCAAGCTGCTATAGCGCTTGCAACAGTCGGCCTGAACGGCACACCTGCGTACAACGATGGCGTTGCAATCTTCACTCGCACACGCCTAGGCCTAATGCTTGAACTCACTGTGTCGGCGGCGAAATTCACCTACAGGGATATTGGTCAGGAGCCAGCTTGTGTCGGTGCCAGTGAAGATCTGGATGACGCACCGTGAGCAGGAGGCTGTCGGACGACAGCTTGTCAAGGTATCTATTTATTGGCGCTATGCATTTTTTCACTTGCGGGTAGCACGGAATCGCCATCCCATGTCTGTGCTGGAGGCTCAAAGGGTTCGATATTGGGCAGTTCATCTGCGGTCAAGGTCTCCTGGGCCAGCAAACGGGCGGCGGTTGTATCGAGCAGCGATCGGTGAGTCTTCAATATGCGCGTCGCCTTTTGGTAGACGGAATCAATGAGATCACGAACCGCTTCGTCAATACGCCATGCTGTTTCCTCGCTGTAACTACGTACGGCAGACGGATATGCGTCTGGTTGTGCCAGGAACGCCGAACGCTCCGCATCGTAAGTCACCTGACCGAGCGTTTCATTCATTCCATAGCGGGTCACCATCGTCCGCGCTATGGTGGTTGCCTGGCTCAGGTCGTCTGCAGCGCCGGTCGATAGTCGGTTGAACACCAGCATCTCGGCAGCTCGCCCGCCCATTAGTACAGCCATCTTGTTTAACAACTCGTCCTCGGTCATGAGATAGCGATCCTCCGTGGGACGTTGAATGTTGTAGCCGAGGGCACCTATTCCACGCGGGATGATGGATATTTTATGGACCACATCAACGCCGGGGAGTGCCAGGCGCACCAACGCATGCCCGGTCTCATGGTAGGCGACGACCTTGCGCTCATAAGGATTGAGCAGGCGATTTCTTTTTTCAAGACCGGCTACGATTCGCTCAATAGCGTGCGTAAAGTCGTCCATTGTGACCGCATCAGCGTTGCGACGGGTCGCCAGAATGGCGGCCTCATTGACCAGATTGGCCAGATCCGCACCACTGAAGCCGGGCGTCAACGAAGCCACCTCCTCGAGGGGCATCTGCGGATCCAGCTTAACCTTCACTATATGAACCTTCAGGATATCCAGTCGGCCCTTTTTATCGGGGCGATCCACCAGAATCTGGCGATCAAAGCGACCGGCACGCAGGAGCGCCGGGTCCAGAATTTCCGGCCGGTTGGTAGCTCCAAGCAGCACGATGCCCTGCCGGGAATCAAAACCATCAAGCTCACTTAGCAACTGATTGAGCGTCTGCTCTTTCTTGCCGTGACCCCCCATCATCGAACCGGCCCCGCGCGCGACCCCCAATGCATCAAGCTCGTCTATAAAGATAATACACGGTGCATTTTGCCGCGCCTGATCAAACAGGTCGCGCACGCGCGCGGCGCCGACTCCGACAAACATTTCGACAAACTCGGAACCACTTATGGAATAGAACGGCACCCCGGCCTCACCGGCCACCGCGCGTGCCAGCAAGGTTTTGCCCGTGCCCGGCGGTCCAACCAGCAACACACCTTTTGGTACATGTGCACCGAGCCGGCCGTAGCTGTCGGGTTCCTTGAGGAACGAGATTATCTCCTCCAGCTCTTCTTTCGCCTCGTCAACACCTGCGACATCGGCAAACGTTACCCGCGTGTCTGTCTCGACGTAAACCTTTGCCTTGCTCTTGCCGACCGACATCAGTCCACCAATACCCTGCCTTTCGCCGATCCTGCGAATGAAGAACAGCCAGATCCCAACAAAGAAGGCGGCGGGCAAAACCCAGGACAGAAGTTGCGCCAACCACGTACTCTTTATGACGCCGGAGAATTCAACATCGTGAGCAGCCAGGTCTTTGGCAAAATCGGGGTCAATACGGATGGCGTCTATATAACTGTGGCCATCGCTTGCCGGATCCTTTAGCTTGCCCCGGACATGCGTGTCGGAAACTGCGACCTCCTGTAACTTTCCGCCCGACAACAATGACTTGAATTCACTGTAGGGCACCGTCTTAACCTGCCGCTGTCCTTCCCACCAACTCTGTGCCAGGAAGACCATCGACACCGCCAGCACGACGTACCAGATGTTGATATGTGTTTTCTTATCCATGCAGGTCCCGGGTCATTCCACTTGTCACAAATTACCTTCCGTTGATCGATGTGACAGCCAGATCGCTGGAGTGCGGGCTCGATCTGGAACCACGGGCCAAGAGGCACGCAACAATGCTATTCGCGCTTGCACGAGTGCATGATCAGGAGCACGGGCCATACAGCCTAAGCTGTCGCCGCCTCAGACTCGGCTTTTGCTGGCTCGAACGCAGCCAGCAGCGCATCGTCAACAGTCTTTAGCCAGATGAAAGTCAGCGCCGATCGGGTCGACTCCGGAATTTCCTCGAAGTCCTTGCGATTGCGATCCGGCAGCAGCACGGTACGGATGCCGGCGCGGTGCGCGGCGATGACTTTTTCCTTGATACCTCCCACAGGAAGTACCTGGCCGCGCAGACTGATTTCACCCGTCATTGCGACATCGTGGTGCACAACACGATTCGTAACCATCGAAGCAAGGGATACGAACATTGCGACGCCGGCACTCGGCCCATCCTTGGGGATCGCACCGGCGGGAACGTGCAAATGGATATCGCCGGAGCTGAACCGATCCGCATCGAGTTGCAAAGATGTCGCGCGACTTTTCAGCAAGGTCAGCGCCGCCTGGGCACTCTCTTTCATCACGTCGCCGAGCTGACCGGTAAGCGTGATTTTGCCGCTACCCGGCGTCATGGTCGACTCCACGAAAAGAATGTCGCCCCCAACAGGCGTCCAGGCGAGCCCGGTCGCAACGCCGGGTACGCTGGTACGCAATGCCACTTCGTCTTCGAATCGCGGTGCGCCAAGAATCTCTTCGACATCCGCCGTATCAATGCGGACTTTGTCGAGTTTGCCCTCGGCGAAGCCAACTGCGACATGCCGCAGCAATGCGCCGATCTGCTTTTCCAGCGTTCGGCAGCCTGCCTCGCGCGTGTAGCTGCTGATCACATGCTCCAGTGCCGCGTCGGTAATTTCTGCCTGGTCCTCGCTGATACCGTTTTCCCTGATCTGCCGCTGCACGAGATAGCGTTTCGCGATTTGTAACTTTTCCTCGATGGTGTAGCCACTCAGCTCGATGATTTCCATTCGGTCCAGCAGCGGCGCAGGAATCGTGTCCAGTCGATTCGCCGTCGTGATAAACAATACCTTGCTCAGATCGAACGGCACGGCAAGGTAGTTGTCCTCGAAGGTCGAGTTTTGCTCCGGGTCCAGTACTTCCAGTAAAGCCGACGACGGATCGCCATGAAACCCGGCACCGAGCTTGTCAATTTCATCGAGCATGAAAACAGGGTTCCGTGATCCCGCTTTCTTGATCGCCTGGATAATCTTCCCGGGCAAGGCACCAATATAGGTACGCCTGTGTCCTCGGATCTCTGCCTCGTCGTGCAATCCACCCAGGCTGATACGTACAAAACGCAGCCCGATTGCGCGCGCAATACTCTGTCCAAGCGAGGTCTTGCCGACGCCGGGCGGGCCGGCAAAACACAGTATCGGGCTGCGCCCTTCGGGGGCGAGTTTGCGCACCGCCAGATACTCGATGATACGTTTCTTGATTTTCGTGAGGCCATAATGGTCCTCGTCCAGAATCTCGCGCGCGCGACTGATATCGATGTTTTCGTTGTCGACCAAAGACCAGGGCAGCTCGGTGAGCAAGTCGACGTATGTTCGCAGCATGGAATACTCGGCGGATTGGCTCGGCATGCGTCGAAGCCGATCCAGTTCCTTCCGCGCGTGCGCATCGACATCCTCCGACATGCCTGCCGCCGTGATCGCCGCCTCGAGCGCCTCGAACTCAGCCGCTTCTTCGCCATTTTCGCCGAGCTGTTCCTGAATCGTGCGCATCTGTTCACGCAACACCGCCTCGCGCTGCCGCGAATCGATCGATTCACGGGTCTTCGATTCGATTTCCTGCGATAGCTCGATGATCTCGAGTTGTTTCGCCATTTTCGAAATGACGGTGTCCAGCCTCCTCTTGACATCAGTCGTCTCAAGAATTTCCTGCCGTTCGGCAACCGAAAAGTCGAGAAAGCTGGCTAACAAATCACCCAGAGCGCCAGGCGATTCCAGGGACTGGATAGCGCCCGCCAGTTCGGCTGGCACCATTGGCAGAATGGCGATAGCCCGTGCGGCCTGCTGCTTCAGAACAAGTGCCTGCGCCTTGACCTCGTCAGCATCGTCGTTCGTCTCCTCCGGAACCTCGATTCTCGCCACGAGGAACGGAAAGCCCGACATGAACTCTTTTACCCGAAAGCGTGCTTCGCCCTGACACACCAGGTGATGGTTCGACGTCGAGTCAGTGACGTAGCGCAGGATGCTGGCGCTGGTGCCAACGGAATACAGATCTTCCGGCTTCGGGTCTTCAAGCTCTGCGTCTTTTTGCAGCAGGAAGCCGAGACGGCCGTTGCCAGCGGCGGCGCCCTGAGCGGCCGCGACGGATGCTTTTCGCGCAATAGCGACCGGCGAGATGATTCCGGGGAACATCACCATGTTACGAACCGGAACAATAATCAGCGCGTCGTCGGGCAACGAAAGTGCGGGTGAGTCCGCGGTGTCGGTGACCAGATCATTCATAGTCGATGCATTCTCAAATTCATGGAGCTATCCATCGTGCGGCGCAAATGAATGTCGAGACAGCCTCGCGTGTAGTTAAAACCCTCGAGTTCGAATCGACCTTCTGGAAGTGCGATGACGCGCTCGATGCGCCCGTAAGGAATTTCCAGTCGATGGATGACGGAACCCCGGAGCCCTGCGGGAAACGCCCTGCGACCGGAGAGGCGCAATCCATTGCGCTCAAGCTGCACTTCGAAGGCGCTGTCATCCGCATCGGGAATGGCCGCGCGCACCAGTAAACCGCGCTCAGACTCGAACAGATCGACGGGTGGTTGCCACGCGGGCCCCCGTCCGACGCGCTCAAACCTGAAGAACTGCCGGTGCATGCGCTCTGCCCGATCGAGTGCATCGCAGGCCTGCAGCCACATCGAATCAATAAAATCTCTTGATTTCACTTACGCGTCATCACTATGCCACCGCCAGTCACGAATCTCCGGCATATCCTCGCCATGTTCGTAAATATATTGTTTGTGCTCGATCAACTTGTCGCGCATCGCCTGTTTCGCATAAGCGGCTTTGGACCCGAGGGTTGCCACACGGTCGATGACGTCGCTGACCAGGTCAAATCGGTCAATGTTATTGAGTACAGCCATGTCAAACGGTGTAGTGGTCGTACCCTCCTCCTTGTAACCGCGTACGTGCAGGTTGTCGTGATTGGTTCGCCGATACGTAAGGCGATGGATCAACCAGGGATAGCCATGGTAGGCGAATATGATTGGCTTGTCGCGAGTGAAAATCGTATCGAAATCCCGGTCGGAAAAGCCATGCGGGTGTTCCGATTCCGGCTGCAGGGCCATCAGGTCGACAACGTTGACAACGCGGACCTTGAGTTCGGGAAACATGTCCCGCAGGATTGACACGGCAGCCAGGGTTTCCAGCGTGGGAACATCCCCGGCGCACGCCATCACGACATCCGGCTCACCGCCCCGGTCACTACTCGCCCATTCCCAGATGCCGATACCAGCCGCACAGTGCTTGATGGCGGCATCCATATCGAGATATTGCGGCTGCTTTTGTTTGCCAGCGACGATGACATTGATGAAGTCACGCGAGCGCAAACACCAATCCGCGACACACAGCAAAGTGTTGGCATCCGGCGGCAGGAACACGCGGATGATGTCGGCTTTCTTGTTGACGACATGATCGATGAAGCCCGGATCCTGATGGCTGAAGCCGTTGTGGTCCTGTCGCCAGACGTGCGAGGTCAACAGGTAGTTCAGTGATGGAATTGGCCGCCGCCACGAGATCTCACGGCTCACTTTGATCCATTTGGCGTGCTGATTAAACATCGAACCGACGATGTGGATAAAAGCTTCGTAACAGGAAAAGAATCCATGTCGCCCGGTGAGTAGGTAACCTTCCAGCCAGCCCTGGCAGAGGTGTTCCGAGAGCACCTCCATGACCCGACCGTCGGGTGACAAGTGTTCATCGACATCTTCGAATGGACCCGTGAATGTCTTGCCGGTCACTTCGTAAAGCGCCTCGAGCCGGTTGGACGCATTCTCATCCGGGCCGAACACCCGGAAGTTTTTCGCCTCGGCATTGCGTGCCATGACATCGCGAAGCAGCTTGCCCAGTGTCCGTGTCGCCTCGGCGGTCACCGTGCCCGGCTGCGGCACCGCCACAGCGTGTTCGCGAAAGTCCGGCATGCGTAACTTTTTCATCAGCAAGCCACCGTTGCCGTGCGGATTGGCCCCCATTCGCCTGTTGCCACCGGGTGCCAACGCGCGGATCTTTGGCATTGGCCTCCCTGCCTCATCAAACAATTCCCGCGGCCGGTAGCTCTGCAGCCATTCCTCGAGTTGACGCAGGTGTTCGGGCGATTCACGCAGCGATGCGATTGGCACCTGGTGAGAGCGCCAGGTGCCCTCGATCTGCAAGCCGTCCACTTCCCTCGGACCCGTCCAACCTTTCGGACTGCGAAGAATGATCATTGGCCAGCGCGGCCAGCGCGAAAACCCGTTTGCCCGTGCGTCTGCCTGAATACTTTTTATCTTGTCGAGCGCTGCATCCAGCGTATCGGCCATGAGTGGATGCATCCGCTCCGGATCCTGCCCCTCAACAAATAGCGGTTCGTAGCCATAGCCATGAAACAGTTCGCGCAGTTCGTCATCCTGCAGGCGCGCCAGCAAGGCAGGGTTTGCGATTTTCCAGCCATTGAGGTGCAGAATCGGCAAGACCGCACCGTCGCTTGCCGGGTTCAGGAATTTGTTCGAATGCCAGCTCGCCGCCAGTGGGCCAGTTTCGGCTTCGCCGTCGCCGACCACACACGCGACAATCAGGTCCGGATTGTCAAAGGCAGCACCAAACGCATGCGCCAGTGAGTAACCGAGCTCGCCTCCTTCATTTATCGAGCCCGGCGTTTCCGGCGCACAGTGGCTCGGTATGCCGCCCGGAAAGGAGAATTGCTTGAAGAGCCTGCGCATGCCGGTACTATCCAGTGAGACCTCCGGATAGTGTTCGCTGTACGTTCCTTCGAGCCAGGTGTTGGCTACCAGCGCGGGCCCGCCGTGTCCGGGCCCGGTCACATACAGCACGTCAATATCGCGCTCAATAATCGTGCGATTCAAGTGCGCATACACAAAGTTCAGACCCGGTGTCGTACCCCAATGGCCCAGTAGCCGGGGCTTGATGTGGTCAAGATGCAGGGGCACTTCAAGCAGCGGATTGGCCATGAGGTAGATCTGGCCAACCGACAGGTAATTTGCAGCCCGCCACCATGCGTCAATCTGCTCGTGAGTTATCGTTGTTTGCTCAGCGCTATCGCTCATAATGTCGGTGCGTTCAACTGATCACGATTCAATGCACTGCATTGCAATTCATAAGACATCCGTGGACCTTCGCCTGGTGACAACGGTAGTTGGTGAATAAGGCACCCAGTTTTGCAAAGAGCAGGCCCGGGCTCAATTGGGGATACCGCGTAGTGTGAACCGCCCCGGGATTACCGGAGACCGTGCGTTGCCGATTGCCGCGTCGGCGTACTATGAACAGAGGGCGCGGTAGCTCCAACAACGTCACTGGACCAAATATCTCGGGTCCGGACCTGGGGGGATTGGTGATAGCACACCCTGATTCCTGAATATATCCAGCCTATGCGTCCGGATTATTCTTGATGTCTTAACTTTGCCGGCGTCGTCCGTCAGGCTGCCAACCACTCGCGACGCGCATCCTCATCCGGAAACACCTGGCAACTGTGCTCACCAGTCGACTCCAGCCGGATGAATTCCTGATCGGCAGGGCGACCGTTCACCGCGATGAAACACTGATTTTCCCGTAGCCGGCCGGGTGAATTCACACGGATACGATAGACCGCATCCCGGTGACGGTAGGTTGCCTGAATGTCCGGCCAGTCGGGTGCGAGGCACGGCCGTATGTACAAAGCAGTGCCCTGCCGCTGAAAGCCGAGCAAGCGACGCAAGGCAAATCTATATAACCAGGCGGCGGAACCCGTGTACCAGCTCCAGCCACCGCGACCAGCCAGCGGACCTACGCCGTAAACATCGCCAGGAAGCACGTACGGTTCGATCCGGTAGGTGCCGATGTCGGCATCCGAACCCAGCCTTTCCAGTGGGTTCAACCAGTTAAACCATTTCATGGCGTTCTCGTAGTCGCCACTGTCGGCCGCCGCCCACAATGCCCACACCGCGGCATGGGTGTATTGCCCGCCGTTTTCCCGCACGCCTGGTGGATAGGCTTTTATATACCCGGGGTCTTTCGCACCCTCATCGAACGGCGGCCGCAGCAACTTGATCAGGCGATGCGTGGAATCAACGAGCTTGTCTTTCACAGAGCGCATCGCAGCCGCGCTCTGTTCCTCGCCTGGATCAGTAAATACCGCCCAGGTCTGCGCGATCAGGTCGATCTCGGATTCGGCATCGCCCGGCGCGCCCAACGGCGTGCCATCATCGTAGTAGCCGCGCAGATACCAGTCACCACTCCAGGCGGTTTTTTGCGTGTGCGCCAGCAACTCCGTGGCAACGGACTCGTAGTGCGCGGCGCGGGCATCGTCGTCCATGATTCGGCACAGCGGTGCAAACTGACGGCATACAGTAATAAGAAACCATGCCATCCAAACACTCTCGCCGCGCCCTTCTGCTCCTACCCGATTCAATCCATCGGACCAGTCCCCGCTACCAATCAGCGGCAGGCCGTGACGGCCGAAGTTGAGCCGGGCGTCCACAGCGCGCCAGCAATGCTCATAAAGGCTGGCTGTACGCGGTGACTCGGAGAATTCCGCGTACCGTTCCTGTTCGTCATCGCGCAGTACCTCACCACTCAGAAACGGCGTGTGTTCGGCAAGAACCGCGGTATCACCGGTAACCGCGACGTATTCGCTCGTTGCATAGACCAGCCACAGCAAGTCATCCGAATAGCGTGTTCTTACACCGCGCAGTGGGTCATCATGCCACCAGTGAAGCACATCGCCCTCTTCGAATTGCCGCGTAGATGCATACAACAGGTATTCGCGCGCGAGCTCCGGCGCGGCATCGAGCAGCGCAAGAACATCCTGCAACTGGTCCCGAAAACCGAACCCGCCGCTGGCCTGATAAAAGCCGAGCTTGCCCCACAATCGTGACGCAAGAACCTGATACAACAACCATCGGTTCAGCATCGCGTCCATGGATTGCAGCGAAGTTTCGACCTGCCAGACGTCCAGCAGCGCCGCCCAGCGTTCACGCACGGCCGCACGGGTGTCATCAATCCATTCTGGCCGTTGGGAGAGCGTGACCAGGCGCATGGCCTGCTCGCGGGATTCCGCCGCGCCGAGAATGAAATGGAACTGCGTCGACGCGTTTGGCTCAAGATTGATATGAACCTGATACGCAGCACAGGGCCGCGCGCTGGGTGTTACGCGATCGGAAAGACCCACGGCCGACAGCCCCGCAGGCGGGCCGTCCAATGACCAGTGTTCACCGAAGATTTCCATACCGTCGGTGCTAAATCCATGCGCCGGCAGGCTGGCTGCCATGAAGGCACGCGCCGCGCCGCCTTTGCGGGCAAAGCTGTTTCGCACCAGGAGGGCCCCGGTATCAGTGTCGCGCTCCGGGGTCAGAAGATGGCTGTTGGAATCTTGCTTGTTGCCGAGCACCCATTCGGCTATGTAAGTAACCGTCAGGCGGCGCACGCGGGGCCATCGGTTATTGAGGTTTATACAGAGGGTTTTCAGCGACTCCTCCGCGTCCACGACGACACGCAGCTGCTGTTCGAGGCCGTGTCGGTTGTGCTCGAATAGTGAATCACCGATGCCATGGGTAACCCGATACGGCGGTGTCACAAGCTGCGAACCGGGCGTGAGCGACCAGACCTCCCCCGTTTCCTAATCACGCACGTACAGAGCCTCGCCGGCGCGGTCCAGGACCGCATCGTTCGACCAGGGCGTCAGGCGATACTCACTACTGTTGCGCCACCAGGTGCACATAGATCCTGATTCACTGACGAGCGTGCCAAAGCCCGGATTCGCCAGAACATTGCACCAGGGAGCCGGGGTTCGCTGCTCGGTTGAAATCAGCATGCAATAGCCCGCGGCATCGGGCAGCATGCCGCCGAAGCGGTGCGTGAACATCAGGTCAGCTCCGGGTTCGATGTTGGCGATCGGCGCGTCGGAGGTTGGCTTTGACGGTTGTGGTATGAATCCGGGCATACGGGCCGGGTACGACTCGAGCTGCGCGAGTACGGTTGCGAGGTCGGCGCCTTGCGTATCGATATAGAGCCGCGCGGCGGCAATAAGCGCCGTCCTTTCAGCCGCGCCGATATTGCGTGTCGGAATGACGAAGCCTGAAGGGCCATGCTGATGACCGGGCAGGTACTTGTTGGTGAGTGCGCGCAACCGGTCCCTGACCGGCGCCTCGTAGCCACCCTGACTCTCATCAAGCAGCAGAACGTCGAGCAGCACGTCATTGCGCTCAAGGTAGGCAGCCGCCTGCAAAACCGATTCGACCGTGCGCAGATCCTCGCTGCCACTGACCAGCAGGGTAATGATGGGCCGATCACCCGAAATGCCATGCCGCCACAGTACCTCCTGCACGCCTTCGAGCCCGAGCGCGCGATCGCCCTCGACATGCTGCAGCCGCTTTGGCCAGGTAACGTACGCAAACAGGCGATACGCCTGTCGTACCGTGTCGGAGTCCATGCGTACCAGGGTCAGCTCTCGCTCGCTGTGCAGTTCAGCTTCTTCGACCGCCCATGCGGCGCGTTCAACGGCATCGTAACGAAGCAGTTGTGCAAGCACGGCTGAGCGGCTATCGCCGACCGCCGTCAAGAACACGCACTCCGTGGTTGCGTAAGGTGCAACATCGAGCACTTGGGTCATGGCGGCACACGGATCGAGGCTCGCTCGCAGTGACCAGTCATCGTCAAAAGCCTGCTCATTGAATGACGCCGGAGCCCGGCGCGCGCCGTTGCGGCCGAGAAAGTGCTCCCGATCATTCTCGATGTGCATTCTGTCGTGGCCATGTGCGCCGATCAGCGCATGCGCGACGTACATGGCCGGCGTGTCCGGTTCACGCTGGCGACGCCGGTACAACAGTATTTCCCTTGCCTCGCCGCCGAGTTCTGCTTCGAGGAACAGCTTGCTGAATGCCGGATGACGTCGATGGTCTGCCGCACGTGCCAATACCGGCTCGCTGTAAGCAGTTACCATTAGCCGCCGTCGTTCCGAGCTGTGATTGGTCACAGCGACTCTGCGGATCTCGACGTCCACCGATGGCGCCACGGTGATGATTGTGCGCATGAGCATGTCGCCCTGCCGCGCCCGAAACTCCACTTTGTGCGGTGCGAAATAGGTCTCGACACTTTCGGGCAAGGGCGCCACGCCCAGATTGAGTAGCACGCTACCCTGGTCCCGATCGTGAATGAAAAGACCGTCGCCACCAAGCGGGCCTTCGATCACGGCATCCCAGTGAGTGACTGCGAGCCCGCGCCAGTGCAGCGCGCCGCCTCCCTGCTCGCTCACGCGGCTGGACAAGCGACCATTCGACAACACAGCGAGTTCACAGGCTCCGGCCGCGACCCGCCATTCTTTGATGGGCGGTGGTCGCAGTGCCTGCTCTTTAAGAGGCACCGGCAGGCGTTCGAGCGGGTGTGTTTCCAGGCGCCGCGGCAGACGTTCATAGAGCAAATACTCGGCACTTGCAATCGGCGGATAGTCGTGGAACCGCTCGACCATGCAATCACCGGTCAGGGCATTGGTGATCGCAACGAGGATCATGCCCTGATGGTGCGACATGTAGGATCGCACTATCTCCGGAGGGCTTCGGCGCGATTGCTGTGCGGCACCAAAATCAATCGCTTCAAACAGGCCAAAACGTCCGCTTGCGTCGAGGTCTAGCAGGCGGATGAAATTGCGCACCACCTCTCTCGGCCGAAATGGCAGCGCCAGCGCGCTTGAGTAGGCCGACACCACCAGGCGCTCCCCCTGGTCCCACTTCAGACCGAGCCGCGGCACACCAAATGCGTAGTACTGATAATTGCCCTGCGGATCGAGTTGCGCATAGCCGGACTCGGAAACACCCCAGGGAATGTCATGCTCGGCACCGGTGCGCATCTGCTGCTCGATCGCACCCTCGCAACTTTGGCTCAGCAAGCCGCGCGACGGGTTTTTCAACACGAGACGGGGCATCAGGTACTCGAACGCCGTGGCACTCCACGACAACAGGATTCTCAAGCCCCGAATGCGTGTCAGGGGCCGTCCCAAATGCATCCAGTGCCTGGCTGGCACGTCGCCTTTGGCAATCGCAACAAAGCTGGTCAGCCGTGCCTCCGAGGCAAGCAAGTCATAGTAACTCGCATCCAGTTCGCCCGTGCTGACGTTGTATCCCACGCGAAACAAGTGTCGATTCGAATCGTACAGAAACCCGAAATCGGTGCGCCGGATCAATCCGTCCAACGTCAGAAGTATCGTCTGCCGCGCAGCTTCGATCGATTGAGCCGCGCCACGGGCATTGCTGATCTCCTCGACCAGCGCATCGAGCCATTGCTGCGCTTTGTTTGTCTCGGCTTGTCCCTCGCCACCGTCCGCCACCGACTTTCTCAGTGAGTCGATGCTGCGCAGCGCGTCCTCGAGTTGAGCGATCGGCACGGGAGCCAGCACCGGCGCGGACAAAGCACTGCGAATCGCCTCCAGATGAGTCGCATGGCTAATTTCCAGCAGCGATGGCGCTCGTGCGGTGAGGCGCCGGCTCCAGGGCATGAAGAAATCGGCGTCATTCTGAATACGATTGAGTCGCTGACGGACGATCCCGCCATCATCTCGAAAATTTGCGATCGCCTCGTCGCTCCAGTGACCGGACAATTGATTCAACGCCGCCAGAAACGCGGTTTCGATGCGGTCCCAGTCGTCGCCAAACTGTCGCGTCAACGTCCACGGATCCGCGGCTTGCGAGAGCCGGCTGTCGGCCGCATCGAATGCGTCCCACAATGCACCCGCCGCGGCATCGTCATCGAGGTCCTTGCCCCTGAACAACTGCCGGCGGACGGCGTGCAGGTGATCCGCAAGTCCCGCTGCCACAGTCTGTTCCTGCTGTCCGTTGTCCAGCAGCCCGATCATTGCCTGGCGAACGACGATCAGCGCCGCGACAAAATTGCCGCTATCCACCGTGGATACATAGCGCGGCTCCAGCGGACGACGATCAGGAATCGAATACCAGTTGAGCAGGTGACCGCGATGCATTTCGAGCAGCGAAACCGAATTCAGGCAATTCGTGAGTCGCGTCAAAAGGTGGCGGACGCCTATATAGCCAAGGTCATAGGCGGCCATCGTCGACAGCAACATCATGCCGATGTTGGTTGGCGAGGT
>DDIS01000084.1:23269-23477 GCA_002338615.1 Proteobacteria bacterium UBA1844
GTGCGAACCGGGTACTCCTGAATATTATCGGGCGGCAGCCAGGCGCTGGCCGGCCCCACAAAATGCTCGAAGAACCGCCATGTGTCCCTGGCAATGCTGCGCAAAACCTCCTGCTCTGCTTCGTTCAGACGGACTGTGGGTTCCTCCGGTCGTGCCCGGCTCAGGCGCTGCGCAAACCATGGCGACACGAGCCAGACGATGAGAAACG
>DDIS01000012.1 GCA_002338615.1 Proteobacteria bacterium UBA1844
AGCGTATTTCAAACCTAGCAGCCTTTAGCGGATAAACTGTACATTCAGCGAGAGCCTGCACGGGCCAGGGCCCGTGCAGGCTCTCGCCCGTCATGCCGTCAAACTTATCCGGGATAAAGCGATGAACGATGCCATTCAATTAAAAGACCCCGTCGCGAGTCTCGACAGGTCCGATGCAAGCGCGGTTCGCAGTTTTGTCGAGTCTGCGCATCCTGTCGATCTGGCTACCTTTATTGACGACCTTCAGCCGGACGCTGCGCTGCAGCAACTCCTTGCGATTCCTTTGCCGCGGCGCGTCAGTGTCTTCGGCTACTTGCGGCCGGACGTCCAGGTAACCATTGCCCGGCTGCTTGACCGCACCCAGTTGGCAGAGATTGTGACGACGATGGGCGCGGACGACCGGGCCGATCTCTTCAATCAATTGTCGCCGGACGAGCAGCAAACACTTCTTCGCAGTCTCGCCCAGGCTGAACGCAATGATATCCGGCGCCTGTCTGCACATTCGGAGAGCACCGCCGGCGCCATCATGACGTCCGATTACGCAACACTCGCACCAACGTTGAACTCGCACGACGCAATTGAGGCCCTGCGGCGCGAGGCCCCTGATAAGGAAACCATCTATCGCGCTTACGTGATCGACGAGAAGCGCCGATTGATTGGCACCATTCGACTCCAGGACCTGATTCTCGCGCCTGCGGAAGCAAAGGTTCTGGACCTTATGGAACGCGACCCCCTGGCCGTCGCTGCCAACGAGGACCAGGAGGATGTCGCCCGAAAAATCGCCCGATACGACGTTCTCGCCCTGCCTGTCGTAGATGTCGACGGCAGGCTTGTCGGGATCGTTACACACGACGACGCACACGATGCCTTGCAGGAGGAGACGACCGAGGACTTCCACAGGATCGGCACGGTGGGCAAATTAACGCAGGGCGTGCGGGAGTCCGGGCTCCGCGTTCTGTATCAGAAACGCGTTATGTGGCTGGGCCTGTTAATTTTCGGCAACCTCTTTTCGGGTGCCGGGATCGCCTTTTATGAGGGGATTATTGTGAGCCATGTTTCCCTCGTGTTTTTTCTGCCACTCCTGATAGGCAGTAGCGGCAATGCGGGCTCCCAATCGGCGACCCTGATGGTTCGTGCGTTGGCCACCGGCGAGGTCATATTGAAAGACTGGGGTTACCTGATCGTACGTGAGCTGGTCATTGCGCTGGCCCTCGGCGTTACCCTGGGGCTCGCCGTTGCACCTGTTGGCCTGGCCCGCGGTGGTCCAACCATTGCGCTGATCGTGGCGCTAACGATGACGCTGGTGGTTCTTGCAGGCAGCCTGATCGGCATGTCTTTACCCTTTCTCCTCAGCCGCCTCAAGCTCGATCCGGCGACAGCAAGCGCACCCCTGGTAACAACGATTGCCGATGCGGTCGGCGTGGTTCTGTATTTCGCAATCGCAACCGCGTTATTGACCTAGCCAACGCTGGCGATCTGTGGAACCTATGCCCCTTTTTTCTTTTTTGCGCCCGCGTCGCGTGGTCTGCTGATCAGGACATCACAATCCGCTTCGCGCAGCAGACGCTGAGTGATGCTGCCCAGCAGGGCCAGACGAATAGCGCCGTACTCATAGGGGCCTACGGCGATCAGGTCGACAGCCGAACTCCGCGTCAGTTTGACGAGAGAACTGGTGGGCTCGCCTTCAACAACCCTGCATCGCAGCGCGGGACGCCGTCCCGCCATGCGTTCTGCCAGTTGACGCATCCGGTCGCGCGAATGCTTCAGCAAGTTGCGCCGAAACCTGTCAATTTCCCTGGAGCTGGATCCCGCCCGTAGCATCGATTGCTCGAACTGTGCCGGCAGATGCGAAAAATGAACAAGCCGAACCTCGGAGCCCGCGCATATTGTTGCCGACAGGATAGCCGCAGATTCTGATTCTTCTGAAAAGTCGACGGCGATGACGACGTTGCGGTAGCCCCGTTCAACCGGACGCTTGATAACCAGGACGGAAACAGGTGTCGTTCGAATAATTCGATCCGCAGTCGAGCCAATCAACTTTTCTTTGATCGAGCGTCGCTGGTGGCCCCTTAGTACGATCAGGTCGACGCCGAGATGGTTCGCAATTTCAACTACGCGGGAGGACGCGGACCCCGTATCAACACGAATATCAACGCTGAGGCTACCAAGATCACAATTGCGGATCGCTTTCTCAACCCGTTCCCTGGCAAGTTGCATCGCCTGCTCGTCTATAAGGTACTGGTTGGCCACATCCGTAATCAGCATGCCAACCTCATCTACGATGCAAACGACGGTGAGCTTTGCGTTGTGCAAGGTGGCAAGTTCGATTGCGCGAACAAGCGCAGGCCTGCTCTGTGGAAACTGGTCCACGGCGACGAGAATGTGCTTTATTTTGCCCATCACGGCAACTCCACTATGCAGGCGCAATCAACCAGTTATTGAATGCAGGATTTCTCATGAGTGAAACCAGTCCGGATTTCGTTCGATAAATTTCTGGATCCAGGTATCTATGAACGACCTTCGATCGCGTTTCATGTACCACCAGCCTAACAGGCTGATCAGCATTGCGCCTATCGTATTGACGATCATATCCCACATCGTGTCCGTCAGGCCTGACGGATCATTTAACATGGGCTTTTGCATCTGCGTACCAAAGATCGAGTCCATCGCAAACTCGAATATTTCCCAAAGCGATCCAACTGCGACTGCAAACATGAACGCGAAAAACGCCACGAAATGTGGCGTCATTGTAAATGTGATTCTGGAGCTCTCGTTGAGCACATATACCAGCAGAAAACCCAGAATACCCATCAACAATCCGGACGTGCTGTGCAGCGCGATGTCCCACCACCAGATTCGCTCATAATAGCCCTGCACCTCCCCCAGAAAGAGGGCCGCAAAAACGAAGACCAGTGCAAGAATCTGGAATTCGGCAGGAATCTGTACTCCCAGTCGATGACTGAATACCGTAACAAATAGAATCAGCAGTGCGATTGTCAGTATCAGGAAGGCACTAAGCCACCGCGCCTCCGAAACAACAACCACAAAATCCAGCGCCATCAATGCGATAATAATAATGACGATCCAGCGCTTGATCTTTGTCGCTGCATCCGGCTTTTCAACCATGGCACCCTCGTTTTCGCACCGGTTTCCCGACCAGAGTCAATGAAATGACGGGCTGCTCACGACCCTGGCAAGTCCAGTACAGACGGACGAGCGTTGCCGGAATCTCCGCTAGTGACACCATCACACGAACCAGAATACGAGAACCCCCCCGCGTTGGCTAAGCGCCGCTGATAACCTGGATATTCGGGATTCTCAGGAGGGACTGCAACTTTTTCTGTGGTTGCACCAGCTCAGCGACGGTGACCTGATCCAGGTGACCAAGAAACAGGGAAAGTGCGTCGCCGAAGGTCGCCTTCAGAACGCATGCACTTTGAATGCGGCATGCCGAGGTGTCCGGATCGAAACATTCCACCAGCCGGAAGTCCGGCTCGAACTCCCGGACTACCTGGCCCACCGTGATATCCTCCGCCGGACGCGCCAGGCGAACACCGCCATTGCGACCCTGGACGGTGCTGAGGAAGCCCTGTGACCCAAGGTTGTGGACAACCTTCGACAGGTGATTGTGAGAAATGTCAAAGGCGTTTGCGATATCCGCGACACGCACCAATTCATCGCCCTGAAGTGCTACGTGCATTAAGACTCTCAGGGCATAATCACTGTATGTTGTTAGCCTCATCGTGCCGCCCTATAGGCGAGGGCATTCAAATCGATGGTGGGTTTACTTCCAATAGGCATTGGCGGCTGCGACAGTTTGGAAGTTGATCGCAACGACTTGCGATGCCGCGGTAAGGCTATCCGCGTTTTCAGCATACTCATCTCGTAATTTGCTGCGCACTTCATCCGATGGTTGCGTGTACTTTACTCCCATCCGCGAAAGCTTTAACGCCAGCTCGAACCCCTGTTGCGGGTTCTCGGTTTGCAGTGAGCTAAGCCATAAATCAGACATGGAACCTCCTGTTATTCATTGTATAAAACCAGGCCGTTTTTCGCGCCAGGCTATTCTGTTTGCACTTACCGACTAATTTTCTGGCCGTGCTTCTGAAAGAACATCCGCAATACGATTCTTGTACATGGAATGGCAAGCCAGGCAGCCGTCAATGAGTTGCCGGGTTTCCGCACGGACAAGTGCCAGGTCCTCTGCGCGCGCTGCCGCCTCAATGGATACCGCTAAAGAGTGAACCTGGTGATCGAAACCGGCGAATTGGGCCATTTCTTCCTGGAGTTCGGCGGTTACCCGCTGCCGGTCGTTGACCGAAACCTCCGGGTGGTCTGCGATGCGCTGTGCCGCGATTGCAATGCGCGCCGGATCATCAAGCAGCAATCCATCCAGTACCTGCACCAGGTCATCGCGCAGAGCCTGCATGATTTCCTTTAACGTCGGCTCTGCTGCGAGCGTATGCGAGCTCGACGCCAGCAAAGCGAGGATCGTGCAGGAGTATATTGTCCGTCGCCAAAACATTGCGCCACCGGCCCAGCGAAATCATTAATGTATTGATAATACATGTTTAGCTGGATTGGGCAAACCAGCACCGGTGCACATTATTTTCAACTCACATCGACGGTCCAGGTGCAGTCGCTTTGTGCTGTGACTGGAATATCAGCCAGAGTGTGCCGATGCAGATGATCATCGCCTGGGCACCGACACTTTGTACGGTGGGATAGATCCCCAGCCAATCAATCCTTGGCAGTTGGACGAACGTGACGCCGATCCAGCCCGCTTCCTGAAGTGCGGAAACGCCCTTTCCGGCAAATATGATTGCCAGCACAAACATCAACACGCCATTGGCTTGAAAGAAGCGCCGTAACGGCAATCGTGCTCCCACCCGAAATACAAGCCACCCAACAGCAAGCAGTGCGACGCCAGCGAGCGACGCACCCACGACGAGTGGCATCGCGGTACCCGATTGCAGCCAGAGCGTTTCGTAAAATAAAACCGTTTCCAGAATTTCCCGGTAAACCGCTATGAACGCCAGTGCGGCAATACCCCACAAGGTTCCGGTTGTCAGGTTCCTGCCCAGCCGCTCATTAAGAAAAGTCTGCCAATGCGTTGCACTGCTGTGCCGGTGCAGCCAAATGCCCACGTACAACAGGACGAAGGCAGCCAACAGTGCCGCCATCCCCTCGACAACCTCTCTTTGGGCGCCGCTGATACTGATCACGGTCTTGATTCCGACCCAGGTCAAGGCGCCCACCGCCAGGGCACTCAGCCAGCCGAAATGCAGGTAGCGCATTGCTGTCGGGTGTGCCGTGCGCCGCAGGTACAGGCTCATTGCCGCAAGCAGCAGGATGGCTTCGAGCCCCTCGCGCAGAAGGATGATAAAAGCACTCGTCACGAGTGTCGCATTGGATGCCCCACTGCTTGCCATGAGTGCTGACGCTTCGTGTAAACGAATCTCCACCTCGGCCGTGCTCGATGCCAGTTCGTCGGCCGGTACGCCGTCCCGAATCATGTTCCGCAGCACTTGCATGTCGCGCTCTATACCGATAGCAAGCTTGCTATCTATTGTTCGCAGTGGGGCCTCGACCAATTCGTAACCTTCGAGGTACGCGGATAATGCCAATTGCCGCGCAGAGTCGCGTTGTCCGCGATTGTACGCCGCCATCATTTCCTGCAGCCCGTTGATGGTCCGCTGAATGGGAGCCACGGCAGATTTCACCAATGCCTCCGGATGATGTCGCAGGTAGGCAAGCACAGGCCCAGCCTCTTCTTGCCAGCTGCTCATCTCCAGCGGTGATTCCGAGGTAAAACTTGCAAGCGTCCCCAAGGATTGACGCAACACACCGTCATTCCAGAGTTGCTCGCCTGCTGCAACAAGATCCGGATCGTCGCGCAGGCCTGCTACGTAAAATGCAAGTGCCCAGCGCTTTTCCTCGCTGAGTGAAGAGAACGACGGCATACCGGTACCGGTGACGCCCAACGTGACGGTTGAGTAGAGGCCGTACAGACTTCGCTGTTGCGCTCGCACTGCATCATGAAAGTCCGTTGGAGGAGGATCCAGCGCCGCCCCCGCGATACCGTCCCCGTGGCCTGAAAGGCCATGACAGCTGGAGCATTGTTCGGCATAAAGGGACGCAACACTGCCGGGGTCCGGCGCCGTGACCGGCGCGGTGATAACGTCATACGCTTCGATTAAAGCAACCACCAGTGAGCGCGAACCGGATGCTATCTGCTCACTCGGTGCATGTTGATCTACCAGCAGCTGCAATTCGCGGGCATCGGCAAGCAGTGCTTGCTGTTCCGGCCGCGCCGGCAGCAATGCGAGAAGTTCATTGACCGTCTGCAGGAATTCGCGTTGCTCGGCATACTCGAATTCGTTGACAACCTGCCCTGCCTGCACGGCTTCAGGATAGTCGATTGCCACGTAATCCAGTGCGCCAATGATCGACTGCACGGTCGTTTGCCAGTCCGTATTGGTGGTGGCCTGTGCGCCCGCGGCAGCGGTGGCACTACAAGCCAACATAATAATAAGAATCATTCTCATCGTAGGATTCTATGCGCAGAGAGCGATTTTGACAAGCCTGCGCAGGATTTTTTGCACCGCACAGTTGTTAGTCCGGGCCGGGCCAGGATCGAGCTGGCCGCCGTTGCCGGGATGCATCGGCCAGCGCAAGTCATTCGGCGCCATTAGTGCCCGCCGTGCGGCCTGGCAGCAATCCTGTGCGCTTTTCGAACGGACACTGATCTGTCGTCAGCTCAAGCCGATTGCGGTATCTCTTGCGTCGCGGGTTTTACAGGTGTCAAAAAATTCTCCGGCTTAACCGCGAGCACGGAACACCGGACCTTGCGAAGTACTGTGTCTGCGGTATTGCCGATAAAGAAACCCGGGGCCCCGGTGCGCCCGACAGTCCCCATGATCAGCAAGTCAATGTCAAGATTATTCGCGATCTGGGGAATCAGCTCTTTGGCGTTTCCTTTAACCAGGTGTGTGTATACCTGGTCATCACCCATGCCGACCAGGTGCAACATCTCATCGAGCCATTGGCGATGCTGCTGTTCCTTGCTGCGCAGCAACTCGTCGATCATCGTTGACGAGGCAGGCTCCGAGCGAAGCGATGCTTCCCGATAGAGACTCCAAATATTAATAACATGTATTTCGGCGCCGACGAGGGTGCCGATGTGTTTTGCCCAGTTGAGCAGATTCTCTGCAAGAGCCGTGCGTTCCGCATCATCCGGCGAGAGATCAACCGCGACGGCTATTTTCTGCAGCGCCCTGTTGGCCGTTGGCTGAAACACCCACACGGGTTCCGGACAGAGACTCAGTAACTGGATATCCGTTCCACCCAGGAATAATTGCAGGATGCCCGATTCCTTATGCGCCGGCTTTATGACGAGCTGGTACTTGCTGGCCAGCGTCTTACGAATAATTTCCAGGTACGCTTTTCCGCTTGCATGCTCAATCGTTACCGCAATACCTTTTTTCGTAAGCGCGGCTGACAGATTGTCGAGTTGCCTCGACCGTATCTGGCTTTCCCAGCGCTGCAGGTTATATATCGCGACGTTTCTGTCGGCTTTGGGGCTCGGGGGGTCAGCGATGCTGAGTACGGTTACGCTTGCGCGATTGACTGTGGCGATTGTTTCCACTTCTGCCAGCAGCGCCTCATCATCATGATCGCCGTCGATGGCCAGAAGAATGTTCGATATTTCTTTCATCACGTATGTCCAGGGTTGGCTTCAGCCCTACGAGGCGCAGTTTTTTGTTCGATAAAATGCCGTCGACCACTCGATTTGCCTACAATGTAACCGACGCTGGCGTTTCTTGCATTGGGAACCTTACGCGACCGGCTGCGGATACTACGTAGCCGCTGACAACCGGCTTGTTCGCAGGTTCCTGACCTGTTCGACAGTTGGCCGACGCGACGATCATCGCGCTGTTAAGATGCCAGCTACGCAAGCGCCATTGCCTGAGCCGGCTTTTTAATCCCGAAACCATGCAACAAACACTACCGCAACTGCTTAAGGATATTCGGGCGTGCGTGAATTGCGCCGAATTTTTGCCCGCTGGCCCGCGTCCGATCGTACAGGCGCACAGCCTCGCCCGGCTGTGTATTGTTGGCCAGGCGCCCGGCCGGAAGGTGCACGAGACCGGCATTCCGTGGAACGACCCATCCGGCGACCGGCTACGCAAATGGCTTGGTCTCACGTCTGCACAATTCTACGATCCGCATAAAGTTGCGATTGTCCCGATGGGTTTTTGCTATCCAGGCAAGGCCGCGTCCGGCGATAAGCCGCCGCGGCCCGAATGTGCGCCACTCTGGCACGAAGCGCTGAATGCCCGTATGCCCAACATTAGCCTGAGCCTGCTGATCGGCAGTTACGCGCAGGCGTATTACCTGGGTCAGCGCCGTAAAAAGACGCTGACCGATACTGTCAAGGCATGGCAGGAGTATTTGCCGCTGGGCTACTTACCGCTGGCACACCCATCGCCACGCAACCAGCCGTGGCTGGTCAAAAACCCCTGGTTCGAGCAGGAACTGGTGCGCGAGCTACAGAACATCATTCGGTCCTTGCACTTGTAGGGTGAAGGTGCCGCAGGCGCCGGTTCGGGTCATTAAAACCGGACTTTATTCATCAGCAGGGGTTGTACGCTGTCGCGTTGCGGCCGGCGCGTCGATCTCAAGCGACGCCGCTTCTGCGGCTGTCCTCGGCCCTTTACCGGAGACAGTTTTGGATCGGTCATAACACAAGCCTCCTCTTGATAATCCAACGCCGATTATTCTTTAATTGAGGAGCCGTGTAGATTGGGATAAGCCGACATCCGGATGTGGCTGCCCGCTATGGCGTCTGTCGCAGCTAAAGTCTGTTGCCTTACTGCGCTTTGGCGCGCCTGCTTCTAGCCCTGGTCCGCGGCTTTCGGCGAAAAATGTTCCGGGTATTTGTTCGGGACATCCTCCCAGTCGTCGGCATCCGCTGGTGCGTCAATCATCGCCGAAATTACCGGCCATTCCGCAGCGTATCTCGCATTGACCGCGAGCATTTTATGTTGCTCCGGGGGCAACTCATCCTCAGCATAGATTGCGCCAATCGGGCATTCCGGCTCGCACAAGGTGCAGTCAATACACTCGTCGGGATCGATAACCAGCATATTTTCACCTTCGTGAAAACAGTCCACGGGACAGACCTCCACGCAGTCGGTCAACTTGCACTTGATGCATTTTTCACTAACGACGAAGGTCATGTTATTTCCCGGGGATCGCGGAATATGCCGGGGTTTGCAGGCTCAGTGCGGTATCGGGCGCGCGTGATACCCGCCCGGTCTGCAGGTATGATCCGGTTTCATGGCAAATGCTCATGCTGCGTCGTTGGTCATGATCCAGGTAGCCGCGAAGGCTATGGCGGCTGGTTAATTGAGCCACAGGTGTAATACATGTATCATCGATACATGTTTAAATCAAGCTAGGTTATTGGGCTTGTTCAAACATGCACCGGGGTCGTCTGGCACGCGCATTGCGTTCAAATGAAAAGCAGCAGTGGGTAAAAGAGCTCAATGAAAGACTGGCCATCGATCCAGGCGTGGCGCAAAGCCACGCGCAAGGACTTTATAGAAAAGCGCCTGCGTATTCCGCGTGCGGAACGTCAGTCCGCACAACAAGCCGTTGGCGATCTGATCCGCGACAATTTTTCCGACCTGGATGACGCCGCCATCGGTTTTTACTGGCCGATCAAAGGTGAAATCGACCTGCGTCCATTGATGCAGGCTTTGCTCGCCGACGGCGCCGATGCGGCTCTGCCGGTTGTCGCAGAAAAGAACCAGCCGCTGGAATTCTGGGCGTGGCAGAGCGGGACAAAGATGTCACGTGGCGCCGGGAACATACCGGTTCCCGGCGAACGCAAGCTGGTACAACCAACGGTGCTGCTGATCCCCTTGCTGGGCTTCGATACGTCCGGACACCGCCTGGGCTACGGTGGCGGCTACTACGATCGAACGCTGGCGTCTTATCGTCTCAAGCCCGTGACCATCGGTGTTGGTTATGAATTCGGGCGCCTGCCGACTATCTACCCACAGGCACACGATATCCCGCTGGATGCGATCGTGTCTGAACTCGGTTGTACCCGCTTCGACAAAATTCGACCGGGCGAATCCAGGGTTTTCTCTCCGCCCTGTTATTTGCACGAAGTTGAGGGCGATACTGACCCGTCGTAGAAAGAGCGGCGCCCGCCCTCCGGGTTACGTCATTTCGCTTTGTCCGGATTTCGCGAAATACGAACCTCCAGCGGCTCAACCGTGCCGAGAAGGACATCGCGTTGCGGGATCGCGATGCTGATGCCAGCGCGCCTGTATTCGTCGTAGATTGCGCGATGCAGATCCGTCGTTGTATCAAGCCGCTCGCTGAAAGAAGCTACGCAGCACCGTAGCCCCAGAATAATTGCGTTCTCACCGAAAGCTTCGATGGTTGCCCGGGGTGCCGGGTCATCAAGCGAATTCGGATGCGACACAGCAACCTGCTTGAGTAACTTGAGAGCCAGCTCGACATCACTTCCATACACGATACCAAGCTTGAAAAAGATTCGAATCACTTCATCGGACAACGTCCAGTTCAGGACGCGGCCCGTTATGAACTCCTTGTTCGGCACTAGCAATTCCTGCCGGTCCCAGGTACGAATCGTCGTTGCCCGAATACGTATTTCACTGACCGTGCCGCCCGCCTCGCCAACCGTCACCACGTCGCCGACGCGGATCGGCCGCTCCATCAAGATAACCAGCCCGCTGATGAAATTGGCCACGATTTCCTGCAGGCCAAAACCGATACCGACACCCAGCGCCGCCACGAGCCACTGCACTTTGGACCAGTCGACGCCCAACATGCTGATGAATACGGCGACGCCGAACACGGCCACCGTATAGCGTGCCAGGGCTGCAAACGCCAGTCGACTGCCATGTGTCAGGGACGGTCGTTGCCGAAGAACGATTTCAACCAGCGACGGAACATGGCGGACGGCGACAACCGTTACCACGATCACCATTAGCGCTTTGAAGACATCCGCAACGGTCACCGCACTGGCGAGCTGCTGCCCGTCGATGATTCGCTGAGTTTCCCAGAGCACAACCTCCGAGAGGAATGAAAATGCTGCGAGAACCGGCGACCAGATCGACGTCAAAGCGACCAGGCCGGTGACGATGACCAGCGTATTTACCAACTTGCGAGTACCAACATCCAGTGCAGCGATGTCCACGATCGGCTCTTCTATCGTTGCAACGGTTTCGTCAGCCGATGACCCCGTGTCATCCGTCTTGCTCGCCTCTCGATTAGCGCTGCGGCGATTCAACGCACGTCGCAATAGCAAACGCCGACGGGCGATGAGTAGCCATCGCACAACGAATTCACGCAGCAATACCAGGCCGAATAGCAGCCACAGCGTGCTGAGCAGCTTCTCGAGAAGCAGTCCGGCAGAGTAGGTGTAGCCGATAATGACCATGAGAGCGAGCGACGCTGGAATGGCCAGCGCGGCGGACAGCCAGTACCAGCCCCAGCGCACAAACCTCTGCGGGTTTTTGCGCTGCAGCGCGTAAGCGACACCGCCTGCCGGTTCCAATAGCTGGTACAGGAATATAGCCAGGCTTCCCAGCATCAACAGGAATACGAGACGGTTAAAAATCGATTCTGGACCGGCGACCGCGGACTCCAGATGCACGACGACAAGAAACGCCGGCAGTGCGAACGTTACGAGCAAGCTACCGAAATGCCAGCGCAAGCGCTTCAGTGCGGCCGGCTTCAGCCGCAAATGCCCTTCTGCGACGCCCTGCGATACGCACAGTTCGCGAAAGAACAAAATGAAAAACAGTAGCGGCGCCAATCGTTGCAAGGATGTACCCACTGCCCGGGCTGCTGCCGTGGAATCGATTCCGTTGGACATTTGAAACCCGGTCACCCAGGCGAACAATGCCCATGGCACGGTCAACGCCAGCGTTATGATCAGGGCTATCAGCGTATCTCGTATTCGATCTTCAGACGGCTTGCCAACGCGTGATGATGAGGCGCGCAACCTGCTGCGCAACGACCTTTGCTGCCACAGGAACGCTGCAAGCAAGAGCAGGGAAACCCATTGCATCGGCGAATGAGTGATCTCCCACGTGAATCCGCTCAATGCATCGAGCCACAAAGCAGGATCAAACAGGCTACGCACTTCGGCTGGCAATTCTCCAAGATCAGCAAAGCCGACCATGCTATTGCTACGCACCCACAGGAGTTTCTCGGTGAGCAAAGTACTGAATTCCGCCAATAATGCATGGCGCTGCGATTCCCGATATTCAAGTTCGGATAAAGTGCGCCGGTAGTGATGATTGACATCTATCGACTGGCGAATTAACTCGCGACGGTTTTGTGCAAGCAACAGTAGCGCTGGTTTCAGACCTTCGATTTCGTCTGAACTCTGCTCACTCAGCAAGTCAGAGACATAGGTGTCGGGATCCAGCAAATCGCGACGATATTGGTCAAGTCGTATGCCCCGCAGTCCGGATTCAGCGAGCGCGGCCGCACGGTGTTTCGCGTCACTGGGGTAGGTGCTGAGTTTTACCAGCGTACGACGCTCTTCGGCGAGGTAGCGGCCCAAAGCCTGGCTCAGGCTGCCCGACTCGACTTGCTGTCGCATGTTGTTCAGCCGCTGTTGCACTTGCAGCAAGCGGGTCGCCGCGGCGGCATTCTCGGCAACGATTTTGTTCAACGAGCGAGTTTCTTCGGCAAGCGCGTCAGCGAGCTGTTGATTGACCGCGAGCATTTGCTTGACCAACGGGTGCGACCGGGCATCGCCCAGCAATGCCGGATCCGTTTCGGCAATTACCCGGGCCGTTTCGACCCGTCGCTTCTCGGCTAGCCAATTCGTCATCGCCTCGATTCTTGACCGGGTTTGCGTGAGATCGATGCTGGCCTGGTCGCGCCTGGCCTCAAGGAGCAAAAGGCGCATGGGAGCACTACGCAATTCGAGCTGCAGTTGCTCGTTTTCCGCTTGCAGCGCACCGACTTCCGCTATTTGACTCCACGCGAGTGCCTCTGACGATGTTGCAGGCATCGGTGCAACGGTACTATCGACAAATGTATTTGTAAGCCGCGCGAGCCGGTCGCGAATTTCTGTCTGGCGCGACAGTACGGCCTGACGACGGGAATCCTGTTCATTGATGCTTCCGTCGAGCTGACGAAGCGTGAGCGCCAATGTTATTTCGTCGCTCCTGGCGTTTTGCAGCTCGCTCTCGATCGCCGCGGTCGCAGATTCTGCATTGACCGCCAGCTCCACGAGAGGATCCGGCACGCGCGCCGCTATGAGGCGCCGGATTCTCTCCGCCTCATCAGCCGCATTTTCAAGCGCTTGCCGATATTCCTCAGCGGATTCACGAGATCGTGCTGCCCGGGCCAGGATGTCCTTGACCTGGCTGTACTGATCCAGCAGCGCAGCCTTGCTTGTCTCGTTCACGGTCGACGAGGCCCGAATGGCATCCATCCGCGCCTCAACATCCGCTGCACTGATCGTCATCGTCGCAAATTCATTGACGGCTTGCGCTTGTACCGAGCTGCCAATGAGGAGTAAAGCGCCGCCGAACACGAACAGGGCAGCGAGCCGCACGCCTGGCACGCGCAAAGGCAGGGCCGTGCGCCCAGTGCTATTGATAACAGCCATCGTGCTTACCCTGGATTGTGAAACAAATTGTGCAGCACCGCGATTTCCGCCAGGAACAGTATGTCCAGGCCAGACGCCATGCTACCAGCAGTCTCGTAAAGACAAGAGTCCAATCCGCGCGCAATTGGCACCTGCCCCGCGCAAAATTGTGGTTGGCCACAAATGGATACGGGAATCTCCGAGTATTCGCAGGCACCACGCGCAGCCAATATCCCGGTGATATGCAACATCGCTGCGCAGATCGCGCTTGATGGTTAAGGTGTGACATTGGAAAGTGCAGAAAATCGGTTAATTCCCGAAGACTTCAGATTACGTTTGCAGCAGTACACCGAACGGGTACGTCGTGATCGCCGCCTGTCTGGAAACGACGTGTGGACGACAACGCGACAGAGCAGGCATTGTGGCAGCCGGCTGACACTGGATGGGGTGATTGCTGACGGCCGGATCCAGGCGCTGGGCTATGCAGTCAGGGCCTGTTCCCTGGGGCAGGCAACGACGGCCATTGTCGCTGAGCGTGCGCTTGGCATGAAAGCTGAAGAGCTACAAGCTATCCAGGCGCAGCTAAAGGCGGTATTGCAGGGCCAGCCGTCGCAGCAAAAGGCCTTGATCTGGCCGGAGCTTGCAATATTTCGGTATGCGGCTGGCATGCCCTCCCGGCACGGCTCGGCACTGCTCCCCTTTCAGGCGCTGCAGGACCTTTTTGAGCTCATGAAAACTTTTGGCGACCCGGCGTTGCAGGAAAGGAATAATTTTGTCCCCGCAGGTGAGCTTGGGTGGTTGCGGGCAGAATTCGGCGACATATAGGGGTGTGCGCGGAACGCAGGCTGACAGACTCGCCTGTAACGGCGCCGGAATGCGGACACTGACAGGATTACGCTGGTACGATTCGGCTGCGGGCAGCGGGAAGCAGGAAAGGTGGCCATTGGTTGAGCAAACAGCAATCGTCGTAACGAGTGTGGACTCGCATCGGCTGGGACGCCTGCTCGACTCCAATTTGTACACGTACATGCCGGGCGTGGATTCACTACGGCGCGAGTTGAGCCGGGCCCGCATTGTCTCGCCGACTGAAATACCGCCTGATGTCGTCACGATGAATTCCACCGTTCGGTTCATCAATGACTCATCCGGCTCCGACCACGAACTCTCGCTGGTTTATCCCAACGCCGCGGGGTCACCGGGCACTGTGTCCGTATTGGCGCCTATTGGTAGTGCGCTGCTGGGTCTTTCTGTTGGCCAGTCTGTTTCCTGGCAAATAACCGGTGGTCGCGAGCTCAAGCTTCGCATACTCGGGATTGTCCAGCAGCCGGAAGCATCCGGGGTCTACCACCAGCGCCTGGATGCCTTGTAGCAACGGGCTTGCACGCCTTGTTGTTCGCCCGCACAACAGCTTTGCAACAAGCACGGGTACGAGTGATGATGTTCATAATTTCGAGATTGGCTGTGCGGAGCATGGAGCATGGACACAGAATTGGCACGAACGTTTCTGACCGTCGTCAGCGCAGGAAATTTTGTCACCGCAGCCGAGCGCCTGTTTGTCACCCAGTCGACAGTTAGCTCGCGGATAAAGACTCTCGAGCAGCAGCTCGGCTGCCGGCTGTTTATCCGCAACAAAGCGGGCACAACCCTGACCGCAGGTGGCCGTCAGTTTCAGAAACACGCCGTCACCTTGATGCGGACGGTTGAAAAGGCGCGCCAGGACGTTGGGATATCCCAGGGCTTTCGAGCGTCGCTCACTGTCGGTGGACGTATCGGAATCTGGGAAGAATTGCTGATCCGCTGGTTGCCTCTCATGCGTACAGCCGAACCGGACATCGCTATCTACGCCGAGGCCGGTTTTGAAGAAGACCTCATGTCAGGCCTGGTCGACGGACGCATCGATATCGTGGCGTTGTATACGCCACAAAGCCGGCCCGGTCTGACTGTCGAACTGCTGTTCGAAGAGGACCTCACGCTCGTATATAGCAAAGCGATCGAGGGCAGCCATGTCATGAGTCCGGATTACGTCTATATAGACTGGGGACCCGAGTTCATGGGACGCCACAGTGCCAGCTTTCCGGACTTCAGCGCTGCGGGCCTGACGGCCAATACCGGCCCCATGGGCCTGCAATACATACTCAGCTGCGGCGGTTCCGGGTACTTTCCGCGGCGCCTGGTCAACAGGTACCTGGCGGCAGGCACCCTGTACCAGGCCAATGACGCGCCAAGCTTCAAGTTGCCGGCCTATCTGGTGTACCCGACCGAACACGATCCCAACGTGTACCGACCGGCGCTGGCCTTTATGCGCGAGATTGCCGCAGAAATCAGCCCAATCTGAAAGCACGCCCAGACGCCGGAGTCGTTTGGCTTGTTTCGTTTTAGTATCGAATATTTCGATATTAACCCGCATTTTTTATCGTTTGTTTTCACTCCGGGCAACTCTTAAGCTTGGAGTCCAAGGCGGATCGTCTCCGATGTCGACTTGAATTTAGCAAAGCCTTTACGACCCTGACCTCGTTATGCCAAAGTTTTTGGCTGGCCATGTCTTGCATAAATCAATTCAGGCCGCCCCCTATCCCGCGGGCCTCGTTTGATGATACGGCAGCCAGGCGTAACGAGGTCTTTTTTATCGTACGGACAAAAATAGCTTGTCTTGCGATTGTACGGATAGCAGGAACCACTCTTGTTACATTCATGCAAATACCTGATCGTTGGCGGCGGCATGGCCGCGGACGCGGCGGCCCATGGTATTCGCGAAGTGGACCAGACCGGCACCATAACGATGTTAAGCGCCGAGCAACATCGGCCTTATGATCGGCCACCTCTTTCGAAAAAGCTATGGGCCGGCAAACCGCTCGATTCAATCTGGCGAAAAATTGACGATGCCGGCGTTGATCTGCGACTTCGGACCCGTGCCGTAGCGTGCGACCCGGCGGCGCGAACGCTTACCGACGAATCCGGCAATACATACGAATATGAAAAGCTGCTGCTTGCGACCGGCGGTACTCCGAGACGCCTGCCGTTCGCGGACGACGGAGTCATTTATTACCGCGACCTGAATGATTACCAGCGCGTGCGGGCGCTCGCGGACAAGAATGCGAGCTTTGTCATCATCGGTGGTGGCTTCATCGGCTCCGAAATTGCTGCAGCACTTGTCAGCAACGACTGCAAGGTCAGCATGTTGTTTCCAGCGGCCAGTATTGGTTCGCACATCTATCCAGAAGCCCTGTCCGAATTCCTCAACAAATATTTTCGCGAGAAAGGCGTTACGGTATTGCCAGGCGAGAGTGCCGTAGCGACCGTCAAATCCGGTGACAAAATGGTGGTTCGAACCGGTGCCGACCAGGCTATTGAGTGCGATGCCGTCATTGCCGGCATCGGCATCGAACCCGATGTCAGCCTGGCGAAATCCATCGGCCTTGCGACTGACAATGGCATCACCGTCGACGAGTACCTTCGCACAACACACCCGGACATCTATGCCGCCGGCGATGTGGCGAACTTCCATTCCCCGGCGCTCGGTATACGCAGACGCGTCGAACACGAGGACAACGCCAATACCATGGGCGTCATTGCGGGACGCAATATGGCGGGTCGGGCGGAAAGGTATGATCATGTGCCGTATTTTTACTCCGACCTTTTCGACCTCGGCTACGAGGCGGTTGGAGTGCTCGATTCCAGCATGGACATCGTCGAAAACTGGGTAACCCCATACCGCAAAGGGGTGCTCTACTATCTCAAAGACAAGCGGGTACGTGGCGTGCTCCTTTGGAACACGTGGGACCAGGTCGAAGCTGCCCGGCAACTGGTCAGCATGGACAAGGCCCCGGATCGGGAGACACTCAAAGGCTTCATCCCGAGCTAAGGCGAAGCAATTTCAATGCGTGTTTGACTCCGTCGTCCCCATCGATTCGAGCCTACCGCACATCCCACGGATAGCCTTCACTGCGCACTATGAAATCCGCCAGGGACTTTTCCACTTCGTCTTCATTCTTGAGCATTTCACGCAGGCTTCGATTCATGCGACGCTTGGCTTGCTGACTAAAGAGCTGCGCGATCGCGACTGCATTTCCATATTCCTCGCTGTCATCGACATCCATTGAGCTTACCCGTGACAGGACCGACAATCCTACAAACAGGTCGATAGCAACGTCGGCAACGCGCTGCAGCGCGTATTGTTTTTCTGCGATGTTCTTGCCGTGTCGCCGCAGCAGCACGTCCGACATTCGCGCAAGCTCGAGCGTGTATTTCTCGTAAATCAGGGCATTGTCTCGAAGGCTGTCCGGCACCGCAGCAACAATTCGATCCTGTCCCAGCGATGTCAACTGTGTGATTTTCCGGCCAGCGTATTCGGTCAGGAGCCCAAAACCCTTGATCGGATGATCAAAAATCTCGTTCGTTGCCGACTGCAGGCCCTCCAGCACGGATGCGGGGCATTTCAATCCGGACAATGCGATGAACAAGCGCAGAATTTCGCTGGTCCCTTCGAATATCGTCATGATCCGGGAATCGCGCAGGATGCGCTCATACGGCAACTCTTTCATGTAACCGCTGCCTGCCGCGATCTGCAGTGTTTCGTTGGCGGCACGAAACATGGCCTCACTCGCGAATACCTTGCTGATCGCAGCTTCGACAGAGTAGTCCGTGGAACCCGTGTCAATGTAGTGGCCCACCATCCAGACCGCGCTCTCGGCGGCAAAACAGTCGACCGCCATCTGCGCGATCTTCTTCTTAATGAGGCCGAACTCGGCAATGCTTTGCCCAAACTGCTGGCGCTCCGACGCTTGCTTTGTCGCCAGCGCAATGCAGGTCTTCATGCCACCCACCGCGCCGCCACCCAAACCGGTACGCCCATTGTTGAGGATCGACATCGCGATCCTGAAGCCCTTGCCCTCCTCGCCAAGCAGGTTTGCTGCGGGAACCTGGACGTCCGAAAAGCTCACCGAGGTCGTCGATGATGCACGTATCCCCAGCTTGTCTTCCTTTTTTCCGGTACCAACGCCCGGCATGTTTCGCTCGACGATAAAGGCGGAAAGTTTTCCAGCCATGCCGTCGGTGCGCGCAAAGACCGTAAAGAAATCTGCAATGCCACCATTGGTGATCCAGATCTTTTCACCGTTAAGTACCCAGCTTCCGTCAGGATTCCTGGCAGCGTTTGTCCTGATCGAGGCTGCGTCGGAACCGGAACCCGGCTCGGTCAGGCAAAAGGCGGCTATCATTGCACCGCTGCCGAGTTCCGGCAGATACTTTTTCTTTTGCGCATCGGTGCCGAACATCAACAGGCCCTTCATACCGATTGAACTGTGGGCGCCGATCGTCAGCGTGACGGAACTGTCGTAGCGGCTACTCTGCTGCAGTACGCGCGAGTAAGCCGAGTTCGACAAACCGATACCCCCGTACTCCTCGGGAACGATCAGGCCGAAAAATCCCAGGTCCCTCAAACTCTGAATGAAATCTGCGGGCTGCTCGCCGCGCTTATCCCATTCCCTATAGTCGTCCTCCCTGTTTTCGAGCAAGCGATCCACCGATTCCAGCACCATACCGAGCGTTTCTGATTCACTGTTGTCAATCTCGGGGAATGGCCAGAAACCTGATTTTTCTATATTGCCGCAGAACAGGGCTTTTGCCGGGCTTCCACTTTGTTCCGAACCCATTTCATCCTGCCTTTTGAGTTGTTTCGACTTTGGCGGAACCTGGCTCGGCATACTGCTTGCGAAGCTCCCGACGAAGAACCTTTCCAACGTTGTTTTTCGGCAGTTCAGACACGAACAGAATGTGCGCCGGCTGCTTGTACGCGGTCAGGACCTCACGGCAGTGCTTGCGTACCTGGAGTTCGGTAATACTGGGGTCACCTTTTACGATCACCGCCAACACCGCCTCGCCGGTATCTGTATCCCGCACCCCGATCACACCGACTTCCCGAACACCTTCGAGTTCCGCGATGGCATCTTCTACCTCGTTCGGATACACGTTGAACCCGGAGACCAGGATCACGTCCTTCTTGCGATCAAGCAAGCGGACATAGCCGTCCGGCTGCATTTCTCCAATGTCACCGGTGCGAAGCCAGCCATCGTCAGACAACACTTTGGCTGTTTCTTCAGCTTGCCTCCAGTAGCCGCGCATGACCTGTGGTCCGCGCACCCACAATTCCCCGGCTTCGTTCGCGCCGAGTGCGACGCCCTGTTCGTCCCGAATACTCACTTCGGTTGACGGAACCGGCAGACCAATACACCCGTTGTACTCGTCGAGATCCAGCGGGTTAATACACACGGCCGGCGAAGCTTCGGTCAAGCCGTAAGCCTCGGCGATGGTCGATCCGGTTGTTGCGGCCCACCTGTCTGCCGTGGTCTTTTGCAACGCAGTACCGCCCGCAAGTGAAACCTTCAGTGCGGAGAAATTCTGCTTGTCAAAACCACGCGTGTTCAACAGACCGTTGAACAACGTGTTAACACCGGAAATCGCGGAAAACCTGATCGGTCGCAAAGTACGCACGAAACCGCGCATGTCCCGCGGATTGGGAATCAACTGGTTGAGCCCGCCAATCTTCATAAATGTCAGGCAGTTCGCCGTTAGTGAAAAGATATGGTACAGCGGCAGCGCCGTGATGATGACTTCCTGACCTTCCGTAACATGGGGTCTGATCCATGCGGCGGCCTGCTCGACGTTCGCGACCATGTTGCGGTGCGTCAGCATTGCGCCCCTGGCAAGGCCCGTGGTGCCGCCGGTATATTGCAGAAATGCGAGGTCGTCAGGACCGACGTCCACGCGCTCAAACGTCCCGACACCCCCCTCTTCAAATGCGTAGCTGAGTGGAATCTCGCCGGGAATATCGTACCGAGGCACTATTTTTTTAATATGCTTGACGGCAAAGTTCAGAGCCACCGATTTCGGAAAGAATGACATATCACCCGTCCGGGCGACCAGTACATTTCGAACTGGAGTATCTGCGATACAGCTCGCGAGCACGTGTGCGAAGTTTTCCAGTACGACGATAGTATGAGCGTCGGCGTCATTGAGTTGATGTTTGAGCTCGCGCGCCGTGTACAACGGATTGGTATTGACAACAACCAGGCCAGCACGCAATGCGCCGAACAGCACCACCGGGTACTGCAGAACATTGGGCATCATGATGGCGATACGCTCACCTTTTGCGAGGCGCAGCGACTGCTGGAGGAAAGTCGCAAATGCCCGACTGTAACGATCGAGGTCGGCATAGCTCATCGTGTCGCCGAGGGCGCTGAACGCGGGCCGCTGCGCAAAGCGCCTCACGCTGTCCTCTAGCAAGCCGACGAGCGAAGCATAGAACTCCGGATCAATGTCGTGCGGGACACCAGGGGGATAACTCGCCAACCATGGCCGATCTGCCGGCGCGAGGCTTATTTCAGGCTGGATCGCCATTTTGCTGTTCGTTCGCATAGTTAGATTGCACGCTCAGGGTGCTGCCATCGGGGAAATGCGCGCCATGGGTACACTGCCAGTCGGCTCGCTACGGGCGATCAGTGCATCGCTTGCAGACCATCTGCCATACTTGCAATCTAGTGCAACGCCGTGAATCTTTAAATTGGGATAGCCACTCGATTTGCTGCGGGTACCCCGTAGTGGTCTGCCCCTGTTTCAGTCGTATACTTTGAGAAGATGGCGGCTGTAGCATCTTTGACGTCATTTAGTCATTTCAACTTCACGCCGGAAAGGCGCAGTGCGCTCATTGCCACGCCGCCGTTCGGTACCAGCAATTTCACCGGCAGAGCGCTTGGAGGTCACGTATGCACGACGATCCGCTAGATATTTCATCAACACTAAATACGGGATCGGGATCCGTAAAATATGTGAGCCTGGCAAAACTGGCTGACAGAACCGGAGCGGATGTTGCGCGTCTGCCGCACACAGTCAAGATCCTGCTGGAGAACATCGCGCGAAGAGCAGGGAGCAGGGATGTTTCGGAAGCAGACGTCGAAGCACTTGCGAATTGGCCACATGGCAAACACGCATCGCTTGCTTTTATGCCGGCGCGAGTCTTGATGCAGGATTTCACCGGCGTTCCAGCGGTAGTTGACCTCGCAGCGATGAGAAGCGCCCTGGCGCGCTCGGGCGGTGACCCGAAGCAGGTCAACCCTTTTGTGCCTGTCGACCTTGTCATCGATCATTCGGTTCAGGTCGATCGCTTCGGCAGCACCGGCGCCTACGCCGCAAACCTGGAATGGGAATACCGTCGCAACCGCGAACGCTATGCGTTGCTCAACTGGGCGCAGCAGGCGTTCGATGAATTCCGGGTGGTACCGCCTGGCATGGGAATCTGTCACCAGGTCAACCTGGAGCACCTTGGGAAAGTAGTCAAGGAGCGCAACGGCTGGGCATTTCCCGATACCCTGGTCGGTACTGATTCGCACACACCGATGATCAATGGTCTCGGTGTGCTCGGATGGGGTGTCGGCGGAATAGAAGCGGAGGCAGCGATGCTCGGCCAGCCCATGTTCCTGCCCAAGCCAATCGTTGTCGGCGTCAGGGCGGGCGGCACCCTTCCTCCCGGTACGACCGCGACAGACCTTGTCCTGACACTCGCGCAAATGCTGCGGGCACACGGTGTGGTGGGTAAGTTCGTCGAATTCTTCGGCTCCGGGCTGAGCAGCCTGGGCATCGCCGATCGTGCGACGCTGTCGAATATGTCACCCGAATTTGGCGCCACAGCAACCCTGTTCCCTGTCGATGCGAACACCTTGAAGTACTTGCAACTTACAGGACGCGGCGCCGGCGTCGACCTGGTTGAGCGTTATACAAAGGCCCAGGGACTGTTCCGCACCGACACCGATCCCGAGCCACGCTTTGACGAGGTGCTGGACCTCGACCTGAGTAAAGTCGAGCCAAGTCTTGCCGGGCCGAAGCGACCGCAGGACCGGGTCGCGCTGTCCGGTGTCAGGGAATCTTTCAATTCCGGCGCCGCGGCCGAGGTGAATGCCAAGGATATCGCACGACTCGTTGCCGAGAGCAATGCCGCGACCGGTGCCTATAAAAAGTCCGCGCCGGAGCCGTTGCACGAACCGACCGCAGCCGAACTCGTCACCCACGGTTCGGTCGTGATTGCGGCCATTACCAGCTGTACGAATACATCCAACCCGTCGGTCATGATCGCCGCCGGCCTGCTCGCCAAAAAAGCCGTCGAGGCTGGCTTGCAATGCCAGCCCTGGGTGAAAACCTCGCTGGCCCCTGGCTCGCGTGTCGTAACCCAGTACCTGGAGAAAGCCGGACTGACGCCCTATCTGGAAAAGTTGGGCTTCAATCTCGTGGGCTACGGCTGCACAACCTGCATCGGCAACTCGGGCCCCTTGCCCGAGGAGATCGCCGCCGTTGTTGATGAGAAAAACCTGTCGGTGGTAGCCGTGCTTTCAGGAAACCGGAATTACGAAGGCCGGATTCATTCCCAGGTGAAGGCGAGCTACCTTGCGTCGCCGCCGCTGTGCGTTGCCTACGCACTGGTTGGCACCGTGTTGTGTGACCTGAACGTGGATCCGCTCGGCACGGACAGCAATGGCAATCTCGTTTACCTCAAGGATGTCTGGCCGACAGCCGAAGAAATTGAATCACTCGTTGTCTCGTCCGTCAAAGCGGAGCAATTCGACCTCGAGTACGGCCGCATCTTCGACGGTGACGAAAAGTGGAAGAGCATGCCCGCACCGAAAGGCACGCTGTTCGATTGGCTCGACGATTCAACCTACGTTCGCGAACCGCCTTTTTTCATCGATTTCGCGGACAAGCCTGCAAAGCCGGCCGATATCGAAGGTGCACACGTACTGGCGTTACTCGGGGATTCGGTCACAACCGATCACATCTCACCGGCCGGCGCGATAGCCGCCGACTCGAGTGCCGGAGAATATTTACTCGAGCATGGAGTGGGCGTGGCGGAGTTCAACAGTTTTGGCTCACGACGCGGGAACCACGAAGTCATGATGCGCGGCACGTTCGGCAATATCCGGCTGCGCAATGCAATGGTACCGGACACCGTGGGCCCCTGGACCGTGCATGTGCCGAGTGGCGAGAAAATGAGCATCTACGACGCGGCGATGCGTTACCAGGAGGAAAAATCGCCGTTGGTCGTCATCGCAGGGCGCGAGTACGGAGCGGGCAGTTCACGCGACTGGGCAGCAAAAGGCGCCGCCTTGCTCGGTATCAAGGCGATTATTGCCGAAGGCTACGAGCGCATTCACCGCAGCAATCTTGTGTGCATGGGCGTATTGCCATTGCAATTCAAAGACGGCGACTCGGCGAAGTCGCTCGGTTTGACCGGCTCTGAGTCTTTCACCATCACCGGACTTGCCTCGGGCATTGAGCCACGCCAAAGCGCAAGGGTTGCAGTGACTCGAGACGACGGATCGCAGATGACATTCGATACTGTAGTAAGGATCGATGCACCGGCAGAAGTTGAATACTTCCGGCACGGCGGAATATTGCAGATGGTCCAGCGGCAACTACAAGCAAGCTAGTGCGCCGCCGGCACGTTTGATCGATACTGATGAGCGAAGCCGGTAACCGTCGGGCGTTGCAGATTGGCGCCGACGAACTGCTGCCAGTCTGTCGCGACCTCCCGGAATCCGCGTGCCGGGCGCAACCTCGCAACTACGCGCTGCACGTCGTTTCATTGAGTCTGACGCGGCTTGGCGAAGGCCTTGCCGAGACCAAGCTCGTCCTTGCCTGGCTGCTGGATGCGATCGGCGGCCCGACCTGGGCGATTGGCCTGCTCGTGCCTGTTCGCGAATCCCTCGCGATGTTGCCGCAGCTCTTGATTGCCGCACGGATCCGACAGCTTAGTGTCCGAAAGCCTGTCTATGTTGTGGGTTGCGTCATACAAGGTATGGCGATTATCGGTTTCGGCCTGGTTGGACTGACTCTTGACGGAAGCAAAGCCGGCGTGGTCGCGATTGCGCTCATCACGGTCTTCGCCCTCGGTCGCAGCCTGTGTTCGATCAGCCACAAGGATGTGCTCGCCAAGACCGTGGACAAGGGCCGGCGTGGATCCGTCAGCGGCATCGCGGGCAGCGTTG